>CAZWUO010000030.1:6393-24361 GCA_964636675.1 uncultured Ectothiorhodospiraceae bacterium | reverse complement strand
AGTTTACAGGCATTAGTGACCCTTACGAAACCCCAGAAAATGCAGATCTCGTTATTAAAACCGAAGAATGCTCTCCCGATGAAGCCGCTCAACGCGTTATTTTGAAGCTCGAAAAACGGGGCTTCATCAAATAGACTAACACCTGAAAACGCCGGAATCGAAATTCTCCAAACACAGCTACGACATAACACAATGACTAAGCTTATAAATTATGACGTATTCAATGGAGATGCAGATGGCATTTGCGCCTTGCACCAGTTCCGCCTGGCACAACCCGCAGCAAGCACCCTCATCACCGGCGTTAAAAGGGACATTCAACTATTAGATAAAGTACCCTATCACAAAGAAAATCGGATTAATGTATTTGACATTTCTCTCGATAAAAACAGGGCAGCACTCACCCAGCATTTAGATACTGGCGCCTCGATTAACTATTTTGACCACCACTTCGCTGGAAATATTCCGCATCACAAGCAACTTAAAACCCATATAAACACCTCCGCAGAAATCTGTACGAGTCTCATTGTTAATAATCACCTCGCGCATCAGCACTATAAGTGGGCTATTGTGGGCGGGTTTGGAGATAATTTTGACAACAGCGCTATTGCACTAAGCAAGCAGTACAATGACCTAAGCAGCTCTATGCTTAACCAACTCAAACAGCTAGGCATCTTACTAAATTATAACGCCTATGGCGCCAAACTTGACGACTTGCATATAACACCTATAGATTTATATAAAAAAATTGCCTATTTTGTCGACCCCTTAGAATTCATTACCACAGAACCGGTTTTCGAAATGCTTGCCGATGGATACGCTGAAGACATCACTAAAGCTAAGCGCTTGGAACCCCTCATCAGTAAAGACAAATACGCTGTTTATTTGCTGCCAAACGAAAAATGGGCGAGAAGAGCTTCAGGCGTATTTGCCAACCGTTTAAATATTCAACACCCCGGACGTGCGCATGCCTTGTTAACCGATACAGGTGAGCAATCATGGGTGGTGAGCGTAAGAGCACCCGCAGAAAACAAAACCGGTGCTGACGAGTTATGCCGACAATTTCCTACCGGCGGAGGAAGAAAAGCAGCGGCAGGAATTAACAAACTCGCTCATTCAGATTACGACAAATTTATCTCAAAGCTAATAGACCAATTCGGTTAATATATGCCCTATCTACTACATGATTTAATTATTAACACTGCAAAAAGTGCTGGCAACAACATAGCACTTACGCATAAAAAACGGTCGCTCAGCTATACTCACCTGGCAACAGAAATAGCAACTTTCGCCAATTCGTTATTATCCTTAGGTCTCAGCAAATCCGAGCGTACAGCCGTTTACCTGCCCAAGCAATTTGAGACCGTTATTAGCTTCTTCGCAACGAGTCTCGCAGGTGGGGTTTTTGTTCCGGTCAATCCATTGCTTAAACCAGCGCAGGTTGGCTATATTCTGCGTGACTGCAATGTAAGAATTCTCATCACCTCGCCAGATAGAGCAAATCTGCTCACAGAAACTTTAGCACAATGTCATGATCTGCAGCACTTAATTACCACAGGAGATAAACCCCTCGAAGGACTCACTTATTTAACCCCTCATCGCTGGCAAGACTTACCCGCAGAATCCAAACAAGCATTAAATCCGCCCGTCATCGACGCAGACATGGCCACCATTCTTTACACTTCCGGCAGCACCGGCAAACCAAAGGGCGTAGTCCTCTCTCACCGAAACATGGTAACCGGTGCAAAAAGCGTTGCTGAGTATCTACAAAACACAGCAACAGATAAACTATTAGCTGTTTTACCATTTAGTTTTGATTACGGCTTTAGCCAACTCAGCAGTGCATTTTCAGTGGGTGCAAGCGTCACATTAATGGACTATTTGTTACCCCGCGATGTCATTAAAACAATGATAAAAAATAAAATAACCGGACTCGCTGGGGTTCCACCATTATGGAACCAATTAGCCCAACTGGACTGGCCGGACAAAGCCAAAGCATGTTTACGCTACACCACAAATTCCGGCGGTGCGATGCCCAAAGCCACGCTATCTTCTTTGCGTAGCATGCTGCCAACCACCGATTTTTACCTGATGTATGGTTTAACCGAAGCTTTTCGTTCAACATTTTTAGCGCCAGAGCAAATAGACAAACGCCCAGACTCCATGGGCAAGGCGATACCTAATGCTGAAGTAATGGTGGTCAGAGAAGATGGCAGCCCATGCGCACCCGGCGAACCTGGGGAACTGGTGCATCGTGGCTCCTTAGTTGCGCTTGGATATTGGAACGACTCAAGCAAGACTGCTGAACGATTCAAACCTGCTCCCGGTCAATTATCTGGCTTGAAACTACCAGAAATTGCAGTCTGGTCCGGTGACACCGTACGCTTAGACGAAGACGGCTATCTTTATTTTGTCGCCCGTAAAGACGATATGATAAAAACTTCAGGCTATAGAGTCAGCCCCACTGAAATAGAAGAAGTCATTTATAGCTCAGGCCTGGTCAGCGAAACCGTCGCACTCGGAATAAACCACCCAACACTTGGGCAAGCTATCACAGTAGTCGTTACGACTAACCACAATATTAGCCCTGATGACATCATAAACGAATGCAAAAAACATCTACCAAATTTTATGATCCCGCATAGCGTTGAAATCAAAGACTCCTTGCCAAAAAACCCAAATGGTAAAATTGACAGAAAGCTCCTTGCTGCCGAATACCAAGATCTATTTGAGGAGTAAAACAATGTCCAAAACAAAACCAATACATTCACCCATGGATCAATTCCCCACGATTGATGGCGAACTTCAGATTGGTGGTATTCCAATAACTCAACTCGCAGCACGTGTAGGCCAGACCCCTTTTTATGCATACGATCGCAAAATTATAAAAAGTCAAATCCAATTATTACGTAATACCTTGCCTAAAGAAATACATTTACATTATGCGATTAAAGCCAACCCAATGCCCGCACTAGTGCAAACCATGGCTACATTAGTTGATGGATTTGATCTCGCATCAGCGGGAGAAATGAAGACTGCACTAGACACCGAAATGCCCCGTCAACATATCAGTTTTGCAGGCCCCGGGAAAACAGATACAGAACTAAAACAAGCCATCACCGCTGAAATTATTATCAATATGGAATCCGAAAATGAAATGGAAAGGATTTCCACACTTGCAGAAAAACTTGGCTTAACACCTAAGGTTGCAATACGCGTTAACCCAGACTTTGAACTGAAAGCTTCGGGCATGAAAATGAGCGGCGGGCCAAAGCAGTTTGGTGTCGATGCTGAACGTGTACCAGCGATGTTAAAACGTTTAGCAAAATTAAACCTAGAATTTTACGGTTTTCACATATTCAGTGGCTCGCAAAACCTAAACGCCGACGGCATTATTGATGCTCATAATAAAACATTTGAGTTAGCCTATCGATTAACTGATCAGGCGCCATGCCCAGTACAATTATTAAATATAGGAGGCGGTTTAGGTATTCCATACTTTCCAGGAGACATAAGAATCGATCTTGAGCCAATCGCTGAAAATTTAAATCATATATTACCCACTGTTAAAAAAAATCTTCCTCATACGGAAATAGTGATGGAATTAGGCCGCTTCTTAGTCGGTGAAGCCGGCATATACGTTTGTAAAATTATTGATCGCAAAGAATCCCGCGGCGAAATATTCTTAGTCACCGACGGCGGTTTACATCATCATTTGGCGGCATCAGGAAACTTTGGTCAAGTTATCAGAAAAAACTATCCTCTGACGGCAGGTAAAACAAGCAATGAAAAAACGGAAATCGTCAATATTGTTGGCCCACTTTGCACGCCGCTTGATATTTTAGCGAATAAAATGGAATTACCCAAGACAGAGATTGGCGACCTTATTGTCGTTTTTCAATCTGGGGCCTATGGTTATACTGCAAGCCCAGTAAAATTTTTAAGCCACCTTGAGCCGTTAGAAATCTTAGTATAATTCAAGTTCCGGAGTCCAAACTCCCGTCATATCAAAAGTTAAACCATTTTCAGGAAAATGAAATTTTAGTTTCAATAAAATCGACCAAACTTCCAAAAGTTGTAAAAACATCAACATCGATATCGTCATCATGAATTTCAATCACAAATTTTTTTTCAATCGCATTTAATACTTCCAAAATCGCCATAGAATCTAACTCAGGGATACTTTCAAGCAACCCTGTACTTCTCTCAAAACTTTGGACTTTTTCATTTATCTGCAACACCTTCTCCAAAATTTTTTTCAATTCATCTTCAACAGACATCAACACTCCCAACATACAACAAATCACCAAAGACAGCGGCTCAAGACGATAATTACTGCGCCATACCGATTTCTAACCTATCAATATCAAACCCGCCTTCCCTAAAATCCAAACTCAAAACCCCATGTTCGTTTGACTTGACAACAAATGAATCTGACCCAATTTTATATTTTATTAGACTGTTAGGCCTAACACCAATCAACATAGCCCTATTAATTTTCAAAGGAAAATCCATCAATATTTCGGCAATCATTTCACGATCAAAAAATGCAATCAGTTTTTTATTAACAATCGCACTTTTAACATTACCTTGAGATTTCACTTTATACACTTTAGGCGGCCTTTGATCTTTCAACCTGGGAGATAGCACTATAAAAAAATCACTTCGGGCTGTTTCTTGTTGAGGCTCTATCTCTAACCTCCAATTAGCCTTGTCAAACCAATCCTTATCTGAAGCACCTTGATAAAAACTTTCACCATCTAGCGTAGAATCATCTCCATCAGACTCAACATAGTACTTATAATCTTTGCCGCCCACCAACTTGAAAACAGATTTTTCCGGGTAAATTTTATTGACATGCAGCATACTATTAGCGTTTTTTATGAGCGCGTATCCCTCTTTACTCTCTAATATCCCATTAGATTCATTTCCTTTTAGCGTTTTTAATTGCGCTAATTGTGGCTTGTTCTCAGTGTGCATTATCCATTTTTTTTTGTAGCTTGGCTGAGTCGTCGAAATATTGTCAAAAACAACCAGTGAATCCTCTTCATCTAGATATAGAATAGAACGAACAATCGACTTTACCTTCCCTTCCCCAGCATCTTCGCTGAATGCCTGATTATTATAAGCCTTGGTTAAATCTGTTTTGATATAAACATATTCATTATCTTGGGCATCCACCTTCAATACTTGCGCACCCTCGTAATGTTTACCCTTTCTAATATTTTCTTTCCATTGCTGAACATTATTGATGCTACTACCGGTAGGAATAATGATTCGCTGACCACCAGCAGATACATTTTTTTTGAAAAAACGGTTTGGTTTTACTCGCTCCCCCGGCTTCTGAACCAGAATGCTATTTTTTGCGATCGTTCTGATGGAGTAGTTTAGCCTATTTTCTCCCGTGAAATCTTTGTATGAACTACTATTAACCACTAACGGAGCACCTTTATAAATCGTAAAATGCCCTGCATCGTAATGTCCATGGTGTGTGAAAACGTGCCCCGCTTTGTAAGTAATAAACGTATCATCATCACTCCATCCCGAACGCAGGTAAAACATATTAAACGCGTCTTTGCCAAACCAACCCACGTTAGACAAACCACTAAAATTGGAAAGATCCTTATCTCGCTGAGGTAAAGAAAATATGCTCGGGTCATTGAACAATTGAAAGCCCCATTGATAACCCCGATAATAACTTTCTTTCCCATGTAACCGTTGAATATAACGAGAAAATTGACTGAATATTGGATTCTTTGTCGCCTGAGCAAGCAAATCGATTACACGCGCTGTTTCATCTTTGAGATCAACCCGTGATCCTTCATCACCAAAACCTTCAACACGATCATCAGGTCGAACGGCATACACGTGCCACAAACCAACTTGCTCTAAAATTCTCTTGATTTCATCTGCATACTGACTGGATTCGATACCATTCAAGTAAGCGGAAGCAGCCAACACAAAAAGAAAAGCTCTTTCTTGTATCCAATAATTATATCCTCCAGGCCAAGCTTCAGTTATTTGAATCGACCTTACAACATCCAAGAAATGTGCTTGTGCTTGGACAATATTATTTCGCACATCTTCTGAAGAAGGATTCAAGGTTATGGCGATTATCCATGCAATAGAAGCTAACGTATTTCGCCCATGCCACAGAGACGGGCCATCGCTGTTCAATAAAATCAAATATTCTCTTAGCGCCCGCACGAGTTTCGTTTCGATGACGTCTCTATCTTCGTCCATTAAACTTGGATAGGTGGATAATAAGTCATAGGCAAACGCAAGCACCCATGCATTACCATATTCTCCAGACTCCTTCGGAGAAACCGCATTAAAACCTCTCAATTCTGCTACTAACAACGAAGCAACACTCTCGTTCCCAGACACAACCCAGCATGCAGCCATAGACATTGTGGACGTACTCCGACAGGGATCGGGCATCGATATACCTTGTTCTTTATAGGCTTTCGCTCGCTCAACAAAAAGAGCCGGTTGAGAACGACCATCCCATTGAGATAATTGAGGCAAAAGTATCCTTGGGGACATCTCCGATAATTGTCCATCAAACTGATGATTCGGAAACATGGGAGAAGAAAAGACAACCGATTGCATGTGCTTAGAGTTCACGCCCATCTTATCGCCAACTTTAATAATAAGCTGCCGAACCGTTAACTCTTGAGATTGCAAGACATAGAAAAAAGAGGCTATCAAAACAATATGAGCAAGAAATCCGCTCAATAGCAAATACCCAACTGCCACTTTTTTGATCTTTTCTTTCAGCTTCATGCAAAACCCATGGTAATTAAGAAATTTTAACGATTAAAGGCAGAAGATACTGCTCCGCACCCTTTTTTACTCATAAACCCGAACAGGAAGCACAAAATTCTAATTTTTTCCTGTTAATTCAATGCATTAGAGATTACAAACAAATACCAACTTGATAATAACCATATCGTATCGAAATAGAAACACAAAGAATAATTGAAACTTTGCAGTTATTTTTTTAATCCCTAGTTGATAGTTAATGAGAAATATCAAATAATGCACACGAGTTTAATATCACATGGATCGAAGACTAAAATAATGGATTTTTCAGTGGCTGTTCCGTTGTTCAACGAAGAAGAAAGTATTGAACTCTTATATGACACTATCGTCAAGGCTCTAGAAACCACCTCAGGCAAATACGAAATCATTTTTGTTGACGATGGAAGCAAAGATAAAACCTTTGAAATCGCAAAAAACCTCGCTAATCAAGACAAACGACTGAAGGTCATAAAATTTAGAAAAAATTATGGTCAGACGCCCGCAATGGCGGCAGGAATAGAGCATGCTACGGGCAAAATAATCCTTACGATGGACGGAGACCTGCAAAATGATCCATCGGATATCCCAAATTTTTTATCTAAAATGGACGAAGGCTACGATATCGTTGTTGGTTGGCGACATAACCGACAAGATAAACTTATTACAAGAAAAATACCATCAAAAATTGCTAACTGGTTAATTAGCAAAGTGACGGGGGTTCCAATCAAAGACAATGGCTGCTCTCTAAAAGCATATAGAGCAAGCATCATTCAGAAAGTGCCTCTATATTCTGAAATGCACCGATTTATCCCAGCAATGGCATCAATCGCCGGGACAAAAGTAGCTGAGATTAAAGTCAAGCATCATGCTAGGCAGTTTGGTGAGTCTAAATACGGCCTCTCACGTATTTATAAAGTTCTTTTAGATCTGGTTACGATTAAAACCCTGGTTTCTTTTTCCTCTCGCCCATTGTTATGGTTTTTTATTCTGGGCTTCATCCCGGGGTTAATTGGATTGATTTCAATTTTCTTTTGGCTTATTAGTCTTCAAATAGAGTCTTGGTCCAGTAACATCGTATTTGCCGGTATTGGAGTTTTATCCCTGTCTTTATCAGTATTTCTGATCGCTTTGGGGATGGTGGGAGAACTAATATATAAAACGGGTGACTTTAAAGTAGATCGACTCGCGCAATTAACACTTGATTCACGTTAACAATCAATTACACCTCACTAGGAAAGTTATGGAACAAAAAGTAAACCTCTCAGCCATTGTCACAATTTCGGAAAACAGACATGACGACATTACTGAACTCTATCATACCTATAAAAATGCGCTCGAAAAAACGGATTTGCTTTTCGAGATAATTTATGTAGTTGATGGAAATTACCCTGAAATAGTCAAACAATTAAAAGAATTAAAATCTAAGGGCGAGAAGTTTAAGATTTTAAAATTGGCGAAATCTTTTGGCGAAGCCACGGCTATCAGCATTGGCGTCGACCACGCAGCAGGGAAATATGTCATCACATTACCAGCATATGAGCAGGTAGACGCAAATGAGTTTTCCAAAATCATCGCCGAATTAAACACTAATGATCTAGTCGTCACTCGGCGCTGGCCGCGGCAAGATCCCGTTATTAACAGAGTGCAAAACAAAGTATTCCACGCCATTTTAAATCGACTCATTGACATACCAATACACGACCTCGGATGCGGTGTACGCGCATTCCATAAAAAAATCTTTGAAGAAATCAACATTTACGGGGATCAGCATCGTTTTTTACCTTTATTAGCGCACCGAGTAGGATTTAGGATAAAAGAAATCAATGTCCAACAAGCTAAAAAAGACAACAAAAGAAGAGTTCACTCTCTTGGGATTTATACTCGCCGATTACTGGATTTATTAAGTATATTTGTACTAGTAAAATTCACAAAAAAACCTATACGTTTTTTCGGAATAGTAGGCGTTAGCACGTTCTTAATCGGACTATTCTTTACACTATACATTGTTATAGAGCGAATGTTCTTTGGCACCGGGCTAGCGGATAGGCCCGCCCTTATCGTTAGTACCCTGCTCGTTGTACTAGGAATACAAATATTAGCTATTGGCTTGATAGGTGAAATAATTATTTTCACACATGCGAAAGAGCTTAAGGAATATACTGTAGATGAAATTATAAATTAATTCTTGTCATTTACTCTAAAGAATTATTGCGAGCACTTCTTAAAGAGCGCTCACCTAATGGAAACAATAGACCGGCCCCATTATAAGGACTCATAAGATTTAATGGCATTTAATAACCATTCAAAATTCACTAGACCCAAGCCTTTATCAGATAAAAAATACCTATGCAAAAAAATATGAAATCTAATACGATCCTGCCACTAATAATGAGAAAAAATGATTCGTAGCCCAAAAAAACTTTCCAATGAAATATTTGATATCGCGATAATCGGCGGCGGAATAACTGGCGCTTGCCTAGCTGCAGACGCCAGTTTGCGCGGACTATCTGTTGCGTTGATAGAAAAAAACGACTTTGGCGCAAAAACATCAGCCGCATCATCAAAGCTACTCCACGGCGGTATACGCTATTTACAACAGGGACAACTAAGTAAAGTTAGAGAATCTGCCCTCGAAAGAACTTACTTTCAACGCCTCGCTCCACATTTAACACACTATATACCTTTTGTAGTACCTACATTCAAAGAATTCAAAAAAAGCAAATTATTTATGACTGCTGGGATGCTAGCTTACCAAGCCCTCTGTACTGGCCAAAACCGACTAATAGAAGACCCCAGCAAACAAGTCCCCTCATGGAAATATGTTTCTTCCGAAGAACTCACGCAAAATATTTCAGACTTTCAACAAGGGGGCACCACAGGTGGCGTATTGTTTTATGAAAGTCACATGATTAGCTCGGAACGCATGACACTTGCATTTTTAGAAACTGCTGCTGAACACGGCGCCACTATTGGTAACTACATAGAAGCTCAATCATTCCTGCACAGCGGCCAAAAAATAATAGGCGTTTATTGCGCGGACCTAATAGCAAAAAAAAACTTTGAGCTACGTGCAAAAATCATTGTCAATGCCGCCGGCCCATGGATACCACTACTAAATGAAACCATGCCCACAAAAAATTTAGACAAAATTGTTACCGGCTTCTCTAAAGGTGCGCATATTGTTACAACAAAAATTACTGAGTCACACGCAATCGCACTTACAACTTCAAAGAAACATGAAGGCCTTTTAAATAGAGGCGGGCGCCACGTATTTATTATTCCTTGGAGAAACCATTCGTTAATTGGCACAACTTACGATGCATATCATGATAACCTCAACGATGTACGACCAACCGAAGAAAATATTAATGATTTAATTACTGATATCAACTCTGCTTTTGGTTGTGAAAAACTGACTAGAGACGCCGTCAAATACGCTTATGCAGGTATATACCCATTAATCACCGACAAAATCAACCCTAACAAATATCAAGGAACCGGTGAATACCAAATAATTGATCATAAAAACTCAGAAGGGTTCCAAGGACTTTATTCCGTTTTCGGAGCAAAATATACTACTGCACGCTTGCTCGCCGAAAAAGCACTCAACATAATTACCAAGGATCTTGATAAGCCCATCAAACCCTGCGCAACTAGGAATACTCAGTTAACAACAGGCAATATAAATAATATCATTGAATACCGCCTTAAGAAAAAACAAGAATACGCAACGATCGCCTCCTCTGATACAATCGACCATTTAGTCACTTATTATGGCACCGCCATTGATCAAATCATGGAGATTGCAAAAACATCAACTGAATTAGCAAAACCTGTTATGAACAATCAGCACTCCATCATCGCCGAGATAATTTTTACCATAAGAAATGAAATGGTTTTTCATCTTGATGACTTTATTTTCCGACGAACAGGAATTGGTACCTTAGGAAATCCTGGTGACAAGGTTCTATCTAATTGTGCTTCTATAATGGCAGATGAATTTGGATGGGATGAACAACGCACTCAAACTGAAATCAATAACGTTAAAAAATATTACCGCTATCATTAGGGTCGTCATATTTTATGAGTACAATTGTTTAACAATGAATAAAAATACGCTCACTGTATTGCATATAGGCCCCACCCCGTTCTTCTCAGACAGAGGATGCCATATGCGCATTAATGGAATAATCTCGGGATTAAATAAAAAATCGATGCATAATATTTTATGCACATATCATCATGGAAGGGATATGCCAGGCATAACAATTTACCGAAGCATGACAATCCCTGGTTATACAAAAACTGAAGCAGGACCTTCACCCTTTAAATATATTGCCGACGTATTCCTATTATATACAACCATTAAGACAATAAGAAAAACCAAACCGAATATAATATACGCACATCTACATGAAGGCCTATTTATAGGATGGATTGCAAGATTTTTTTTTATACGAAAAATACCGCTCATATTCGATATGCAGGGTAGCTTAGTTGGGGAATTAGAAGCCCATGGGTACTTTAAAAAACACTCTTGGTTTAAAAAATTATTTGTCTCCTTCGAAAGTATCATTGTCAAAATGCCTGACCATATTATGTGCTCATCGAAGCAAAGCGTTAATCTACTTAAGTCTCAATTTAAAGTTGCAAAAACTAAAATCACACTTGTTAACGATGGGGCAGACATAACATCAATCCACACCGAGCAAACGAAATTATTGAAAGCGCAACTGAAGCTACCTTCAACAAAACCTATTGTCGTGTATTCAGGTGCACTGTTAGCAGCTAAAGGACTCGATGCTCTTTGCAATATTATTAATAATACAGAACAGCAAAATCTGGAATGTCACTTTTTAATTATCGGTTATCCTACAGAAAAATTAGAAACATATTTAACTCAACAAAAACTCAACCATCGCTGCACCATAACTGGACGCATACCATATGAAAAACTTGCAAACTATTTAGCTTTGGCCCACATTGCTATTGAACCCAAAGCTGCTTCCTCAGCTGAAGCAAGTGGAAAACTCTTAAATTATATGGGGGCAGGCTTACCTGTTGTTTGTTTCGATACAGAAAATAATCGACAATTGCTAAGAGATAATGGTTTTTTTGTACCACCAATGCACATTGATATGTTTACAAATCAGCTAAACTACATCTTTAACCACAATGAAGAAGCAACAAAGCGTGGACACGCGGGCAAAGCAAGAGTGAAACAAGATCTTTCATGGAATACTGCAACAGATAAAGTCGCTAACGTATTACACAATTTACTAATCAAGTAAAAACATCTTGAAAATAAAAAATTAAAGGCGTTTCTAAAACACCTACTAAGATTATAAAAAACAGGAAAAACTCACTATGAAAATTGCAATTTCAATGCGGGCAATCGAGGAAATTGACGGCCCCGGTATAGCCATAACCAATTTAGTAGACACCTTGCTATCAATTGATCGTGAAAACACTTACGTCATTTTTTTCAAAAATAGTGCGTTTCTAGGCCGATATAAAGAATACTCTAATGTCAAAGAAATATTGATAGACACTAAACGAAAAATAGTATTTGACCAATTATTCATTCCATACTATTCATGGAAAGAAAAAGTAGATCTTATATTTAGCCCTAAATTTACAGTACCATTATTGTCTACTATTAAGTCTGTTGTCATTCAAAGAGGATCAGAATATTGGATATTCCCACAGTATTATGATTGGTTAGATTTATTATATGTAAAAACATTTCTTCCCTTATATTGTAAAAAAGCTTCAGCAGTTATTACATTGTCCGATGTATTAAAACACGATCTTAATAAATACATTAACATCTCATTGGAAAAAATTCACACCATATATTCTGCTCCTAACACTCTATTTAAACCAATTAGCGACAAAAAAACACTTGAGAATATTAGGCAAAAATACAATTTACCAAAAACAAAATTTGTCATCGCTATCACCAAGGCATATTCCGCCGTTGGCTCTAACAAAAAAGAATTTTATCCGAGAAAAAATACTGAAGGTGTCATTGATGCTTTTGAATTAGTAAAAAGCAAAACTACTGAAAAAATCAAACTTGTATTAATTGGCAAGGATATACGAGAAACTCTCATCGCGACATATGGCAAGGAGTATGTTAAAAATGATGACTATCTATTTCCTGGCTACATCCCTCAAGAGGACATGCCTGTTATTTACAATTTGGCATCAGTTCTTTGCTTTCCATCATTTTATGAAAGCTTTGGTATCCCATTAGTCGAAGCTATCGCTTGCGGCTGCCCTGTCATTACTTCTAACACTGGAGCTTGTCCTGAGATTATAGGAGAAGGAGGCCTTACCTGTGACCCAAACAATATTAACGATATTGCCGACTCGTTATTGAGAGTATTAAATGATCACGAAGAAGCTGCCGAATTAAAAGCTAGAGCGCTTAAAAGATCAAACAATTTTAATTGGAATAAAAGCGCCAACCAACTAAAACAACTTTTAAGCCAAACATTTTAGAATGCATTCGACAAAACCCATGCTTAAAACCTTTTTTTTCTAATCCTAGCATCTGTTCATTAACCATTACAGATGTTTACAAATTACTTTAATTTCAATGATTGCAAAAAATAAAGCTGTCATATTCCTGAAAATATTATTAAGCATTAGCATTTTAAGTTTATTAATTATCAATTTTGGCACTGAAGCAAAAGCTTCCTTGCAAAAAATTGATAGTATATCAGGCTATATGCTACTTTTAGCTGGCTTCTTATTTCACTTTATTGAAAAATTACTGCGCATATACAATTTTCGTACTTTAATGTCTTTTAGCAAGGTGAATTTAAACTATTTATATCTCGTAAAAATAACTTTCATTAGTGCATTTTATGGCTTTTTTATACCTGGTAGCGTAGGGCCCGATATCGTCCGAATACACAATTTAAAAGAAAAAACTCAAAATTATGCACAACCCACAGCTGCTACATTACTACTTAATGTTCTCACTATTGGTAGTGCCGCGTTAATCTGTTTATTCAGTATTTCCTTCATGCTTATGAACGATGAGTCATTCCCCTCTTCTCTTGGCTACTCGGTACTACTCTCTTCAATAGCTATATTGCTTCTTTGCTTCATTGGCACCAATAGTAAACTTCAAGTTTTTTGTATTAAATTAATCAATAGTATCAGACTTCCATTTGCAATTACTGCAGCACGACTAACGAACAAACTAATTATCGCTGTTAATCAAATTACTTCGGGAAACAATTTAGCGCTCATTGTTTTTTTAGCCTCTTTAGTGATATTTACTGCCTCAATAAAAGCATATTTCGTATCGTTGGCTCTAGGCCTAGACATACATATAGTACACCTAATGATACTGATGCCCATGACTATGATTTTAGGTGCCATACCTATATCATTTGCAGGTATTGGTATCAGAGAGTCAATATTTGTATTCTATTTGAGCCTGCAAGGCGTAGCACCAGGAGATGCATTGGTAATGGGAATTTTCATTTCATTTTTTAATATTTGTATTGCACTATTTGGAGGATTAATTCAAGCAACCCAAGTTAAATCATTTGCCAATAAAAGCTAATAAACAAGTTAAGAACTGATGGTACGCACTCGTGATGATAAATCAATGACTTGCGGCTTTTGCGTGACGCCACAACCCGCATTCTAGCTGAGACCCTGTAAGAATAAATTTTCCAAGCTACACAAGCTAATATACCCGTGGCGTTATAGATTTAGGCCTTATTACACGCCCTATTTTTTATTTTCTTTGCTGGACTACCTACATATACTGCCATTGACTCAACATCATTGGTTACAACTGCGCCTGCACCAATAATTGCGCCTATACCGATACTAGTACCTGTCAAAACTGTAACCTTAGCCCCTAACCAAACATCTGCCGCTATATCTATTCCCGACTCCGAATCAATAACTCCTTGTAAACGCATCGGCAAATCAGTTTGATCAGATTTATATGTGCCACCGGCAATAAAATAACATTGCGGACCCACCATACAATCGCCACCAATATTGACCGAACATCCATAAGTCGCATGAATTACGGTTTGCGTCCCCACGCCCACATCATCAGCAATATTAATATACCCCCCTTTACAAGTGAGAGAAACATCATTAGAAAGAATCACATTATTACCCAGTACAATAACTTCATCTGTTGCCTCAGTACGTGCATCCAGAATGCAACGCTCACTGATGATGACATTATCCCTCAAATGTATTCGATGAGGCTGACGCAAAATCACATTATTAGAGAACAACACCCCCTTACCGCAAGAACCAAATAAACAAGGCCAGAACTTTTTCCTTAAAAATAGCCCTACAGCTCCCGGCACAATTGATAACCAAGTACAGAATTCAAAATACAAAAAACTACCAAAAGAAGTTCGCCCAACAATAACCTTTTGATATTTTTTTAACGCTGAACCATCTTGTGTTACAGATGTATGACTTTTTGTATATTGAGCTTTTTTTTCACTCATAAACACAAATCTCGTTAAGCTGCACTCTATAACATTCCATTCTGCTTATACCACTCAGCTGTCTTGGCTAGCCCCTCTCTTAAATCTGTACGTGGCTCATAGCCCAATAATTTTCTAGCTTTATCAATAGAGAACGAACGACGAGCACGAAAAAAATCTAGCCTCCGCGGATAAAGAGGCGGGGCAACTCCTATCCATTTACAGACTTTTTCACAAACAACGGCGGCAATTTGCATAGGAAAAATAGGAATTCGCCATCTTGGTTTAGGTTTTTCCAAAATATCAGCGATGATAGCCACCATTTCACCTACGGTAGTACTATTGTTTCCCCCTATGGTAAAAACCTCTCTAATGGCTGTTTCTTTTTCGCCTGCTAATAATATCCCTTGAACCATATCATCAATATAATTCAAATGGTAACTATTTGAACCATCTCCAATCATGACGAAATAGCCCTTATTAATACCTCGAAACAATTTTAAAAACCGCGTATCACCTGGACCATAAATAGCAGTAGGACGTACAACAGCACCCTTTATCACACCTTTATCAAAATATTCTCTCGCCAACATTTCACCCGCTAGCTTTGACTCTTGATAATGATCATGAGGACTAAAACGATAATCCTCAGTCGCAGGGGGATCTTCTATATCTCCTTGTACTCCAACAGTAGAACAATGCACAAAACGATTAACACCACGAGTCACTGAGGCATCGAGTATATTACGTGTAGCTTCAATGTTAACTAAGTTGAACTCTTCATAATCTACATCTTCACCACGATAAGCAGCCGCGATATGGTAAACACGCTCAAAATCATCAAAACTTCTATTCACATCATCAGAATCACGAATATCTACAACTCTACACTCAACATCTATATTTTTGAGTTTAGCTGCACCATTGGCCGAACGAACAAAAGCAATAACCTCATTGCCTTGGGCTACCAATTCCTTTGATAAAGCAAACCCGGTAAAACCTGTTGCTCCAGTTACTAGCACTTTCATAAGAATCACCTGTCTCTTCCATTGACCACAAAAGCAAAGTATAAATGAATTAAATAAGGCTTAAAACCGAATCATCAATTTTTTAAGTATACGTTTTACACCGAGCAAAAGGAATTGTGTATTGACTCGGTTTTTTGTACGACAAGGTTAGTATTGGTCAAGACTGTTCCTAGCCCCTCAATCAAATCAATGTATAATAGACGCAAGCTTACAATAACAACTACTTTTATGTATAAGTAACGGACTTCATATCTAACGAGAACTAAACTTATGGACGATACAAAACCAAGTAACAAACAAGACAGGCGATATGTGGAACGTTGGAAAGATTTTTCGAGCTATGTCAGCAAATATCGCTACAATAGCTACTGGCACCAACTTGATGAGACCTTAAAATCTCGACCTAAAACTGTACTGGAAATTGGGGTAGGCTCTAGCGTCACTTCCAGCTATCTTAAACATCTTGGTATTGATGTTATCACCTTAGACTTAGAATTCGAACTTAAACCAACTATTTGCGCATCAGTCATCGACTTACCTATTGCAAGCAAATCGATTGATACCGTGGTTTGCTGCCAAGTTCTAGAGCACTTGCCCTTTGATCTATTTGAAAAATGTCTTACAGAATTATATCGTGTATGCAAAAACACCCTGGTGCTTTCACTTCCTGACAAAACTCCCGGTATTTCCATTATATTGCGCATACCTAACTTTCTATTTAAAAACTTTGGCTTCAGCATTCCTTGGGCCATTAGGGAGTCCATTAAAGAAATTAAAGAACACCATTGGGAAATAGGCAGAAGAGGCTACCCAGTTAAACGCATTAAAAAATATATTGAAAACTTACCATTAAGTATTGAATCTTCATACCGGGTACCGGAATACCCTTACCATCATTTTTTTATTATCAGCACCAAAAATGATAATTATCCGACATAAATTTCTTGAATAATATTTCTATTGTAGCCAGAAAAAACATCGCTATTGCAACTGATTTTGTTTTACTCAAGGAAAGAAAGCCGCAAAATAAACCAGGTTATCTTCCATGATATGCGTACGCAGCAAAGTCATTCACCAACAGCTAACGCAAACTAATCAGTCATTATTGTGAAACTATTTCAATTGCTCGCACAGCAGGATTATTTATCACATGTAAAAATTCAATATTAATTTCCCCACCGGTAACAGTTACAGGCACAGACTTAACTAATGCTGTAAGCGCACCTACCTCACTATAAATATCCACATTATCTAACGCTAACATCCCTTCTATCATTACATCAAACACACGGCCACCAACGATGTAAGCACCACTCCAAGCTTCAGTAAAATACATATTTACTATATAATCGCCATCAGCTAATGCAAAATCATATTGTAACGAAGGAAGATTTGAGACATCCCAGCGTCCGGTTTGAAATAACGCACTATCTAAAGTCCCTAAGACTGCATCCGAAGTAAATGTAGTCCGCCCTTGGTTATATCCGTAGTCGGATACCCAAACATTGCCAAGCGTATCTAAATAGTCCCCTCCACCCATATTAATACGTAATTCAGTAGGTAAATCAAGGGTAGTAACTAGAAGCGCATCTGACACAACAGATACATTACCCGCTCCATCATATGCTTCTACCGTATAAGTATAGAATGTCGAAG
>CAZWUO010000030.1:0-6293 GCA_964636675.1 uncultured Ectothiorhodospiraceae bacterium | reverse complement strand
AGTATTCCAGCGACCTGACTGATACAACGTGTCATCTACAGTAACTGCAATAGCATTGCCCGTAGACGTTGTTATACCGGAATTATAGCCATAATCCGCTGGCCACAAATTACCTATTGAATCTGTAAAATCGCTACCACCTATGTTCACACGTAAAAGATCAGCTTGTTTTATAAAACTCCAATTTCGTATAGACTCGTTACCAGCACTGTCAATTGCTCGAAAAGTTAAAGTATGAGTGAGTCCTGTAGCCAGTTCATCAAAGGCCAAGGTAGATAAATTGAACACACTAGCATAAAGATTATTCTGAATATTTATTGCAATTGCTGATTCGACACCATCATTAATACTCCAGTAAAGCGAATCCAACTGAATATTATCCCAAATACTTAAATCAATGCTAGAAGACGAATCCCTGAAAACTGCACTATGTTGAGGAATGGGAGCAAAAACCGGAACATCAACATCAACTAATGGTGCCTGCACTGTACATTGAGATAACACTTGAGTTAATTGAGACATCCAAACATTGGCGATTTTAGTATACCCCCCCGAGTTTGGGTGCAATACATTAATCATATCGCTAGAATTAAGAGCATGTTCCATATCGACCAAAATCAAATCATCGCCCAATAAAGTACGCTGGGTAACCAGGTCTGACATATTTTCGTTATATCCAGCAATCTCCGGACGACCATCTTGTGTTTGGATAATTTGAGCAACAATAACTGTCACATTGCTAACAAAATCTGTCTCATATCGATCAATTTCATCAAAAATACTATTCAAGTCTTGCACCGACTCATTCATGTCATTTGTCCCTATGTGCAATAAAATTATTTCAGCAGGATTATCTACTAAGAAGTTGTAAACATTTGCGGCTATAAAAGAAGCAGTTTGGCCTCCATGACCTTCATGATCAGGATCAAAACTTGGAATCGCATAACCCCAGCTGCGACTTCCTACAAAATCAACCGCATAACCCGATTCATTTAAGTGATCCCATAAATGGAAGCGATAAGCTTCATAATATGCAGGGTCATTAATACCAGATGAAGAACCTGAAGTTATAGAATCACCAAGCGGCATAATACGAATTGGCGTACATTCCGCGAATGCTTGACTTGCGTGAAATAACACCCCAAACATAATTAATAAAACTACTTTAACAGGTGACTCATGCATTATGATAATGCTCCTTAGATCTCAGATTTAAAACTTTAAGCATGACTAGGCAATTTCCGAACCAAAGACGTATCTCATTGTTTTTAATTAACATTAAACATACCACCCTAAGCTAAAGTAAATAATTCCGACAAAAAAAATGATATTAAATGTATTGCTATGAATAAAGCACATAATCTCGGCAAAAGAGTAACTGAAGACCCGACGTACAAGCTCATCAGATGGACATAGGTTCAGTTTTTTATATCACAAAGAGGGGATGTCAATTCTAAAAAGTATTTTGATTTCTAAGCTTAGAATCAGTCCAGGGCAATCGCATATAAATCATCAGCGGTTCCCGCTAAATCAAAAAATCAAGTAACGATAGCGGCTGCAGGGACGAAATAAAAAAAGTTTTCGTAAATTCAGGCTCGCTGTATGAGCAATGGATTGCCATCATTGATGATCTTAGCGAAACAAAAAAATATCGCAGGACCGAGGATTCGACTGCGCCTAAACTCAAAAATGCGTAACGGCGAAAAGGCAATTGTCAATTCTGGCGAAAACTGCCGCAAACCATGCTTCAAGAGCTGGAAGCCCATTTACATTCGGGAGTTAATACGTTGGGCTATCCCAAACAAAGCAGCTCTGTTTGGATTTTGTGTTGCGCTGGTTGCTTACAACGTTCTTGCTGTTGTAAAGGCCACACTATACGGTCTCAACATTGAGAAGAAACGATAGAAAAGGAACTCTCAGGGTATTTTTAGCGGGGAATATTGCCCGAACTTATGATGGAATGATGATAGCACTACCGGATAAAGAATGGACTATTTTTCAAACAACACCCCTGGCCACTGGTTAAGCTGGCTAAAGTCTTGCTCCAGCTTGCAGCGAATGTGAATTTATCCAGGCTCAGGAAGTCGAGGCCCACAGAAACCACAGGGCAAGCTCAATAAATACTCGAAGCGTCCACATGTTTCTACAGCAAAGTTGCTCCATGGGGGAAAACCAAATAAATAGTCACCTTGAAGGGGTTGGCCTTAGAACCTAAGGCCCATTGAAGCATGAGGCTTAAGCCGCCCCTTAAAAAAGGTTCGTCATCGTGGGCTATCATTATCAGCACAGGATGGCCTGCCCAGGCACAAAATACATCAACAGGTTCATCTCGATGAACAGACTGCTAACGAGGAACGAAATAAGGCCAAATAAGGAGGGCTAATTACCCTCCTTTTTTTAAACCATTAAAATTAAACGCTATTTAACAATTTGAAATTTGAAATTTGCTGGAACTGTTGGAGCTGTTGGAGCTATCAATCCATCAGTCGCAACAATATGAAGCGCCCAATCATTTGCACCAAAACTATTTGATCCTGGGGATACAAACAAAACCTGCCCCCCTCCTACTCCACTGTTGGAACTCTTAACGGTTCCATTTGTTGGGTCATACCACTCCAAAACAAAGTTACCTGCAAGTCCACTCAAATCAACATTAACTTGACCATTATTTCCGACACGCATATATATAATGATCTCTTGGGGCGATCCAGCACTCCAATTGTATGCTCGGTTATCAACAATTGCAGGCAAAGGATTAAGTTTTTTAAAATCAAGTACTTTTTTGCTAAAAAATGATTTCGCAAATCCTACTTCTGGCGCCGCCTTAAAGTCGGAACTATAGTCTCCAGCTAAATAGCCTGCATTTTTATTACCCGAAACACTCAATCCAGTACCACCCGTTAAACCCGCTTGCCAAACAGCTCTGCGAATTTTTTCTCTATTGTAGCCACCACGACCAAGATCTTCTCGAAATCTATCCGTCATCAAAGTAGCGGTACTTCTGTTAGCCCAGTTCGTTGCAAAATTTTCGAAACTAGAAAATTCCACACTTCCATCACTATAAAAATTTGCGGTAGCAGGGTTTTTTCCGCCACTCCCACCTCCAGAACGACTACCAACAGGATGCTTCCAAGGATCATTTTGTTGAAACCACGTAGTAAAATTGTCAATCCAAGTATTCGTTCTATACTCAGATATATCAATACCTGTATCCCATACTAAGACAGGATAAGCTCCTAATCGCGCAATAGTATATTTAAACAACCGCTCTTCCATTGCAGAGATAGAACCATTAGCATTCGCCGCTATCCCTCCTAAATTAGGGGATTGAGTCGCATCAGAAAAAAACATCAGGAACTGTCCCATCTGTTGATCTCGTACATAGTCAAAATTTCTATTTTGGCGATCCCACATTTCAAAATTAAAATTATTAGGCTGCTGGGATGCATAAAAAGGTAACGCACCTTCTCCGCCAATTATTGGATCGCTCGTACTAAAATAATATAACTGTCCAAAGTGAATCATGGTTGCACCCATTGTCGCCTTCGACCAATCAATAAACTCCTTTAAACCACTCGCTAATTCTGTTGTCCGAAAATAAGCTAAACTTGATGTAATAACGGGAAAAACTCCTTCGCCATTACTGTACTCCCACTTGTTTCCCACACTAACAAGTTTTCCTTTTAGGCTTGAACTTATGCTATTAAAATTACCCACTTTAGCATTCAGATCAGTATCACTAGAATTCGTAACATAAGTCCATTCTCCAATTTCATCCGGCATAAAGTAAATATTCCACGTATTATTGCCTGAATAAAAGCCAAACTGTGTCAATTGACGCCCGCTTGTTGAATGCGTAAACGTACCAGTAAAATCCAAATCAAACGGATTACCTGCCCAAGTAGTGTTTGTGAAAGAAACTCGAAACTGCTTCCATTTTTCCACATCGACAGCATAAGCACTATTGCTAACTAATGAAATCACAACAAAGCCTACACTCATAAGTAGACTTTTTTTATCTGCAAAAAACTTTATATTGCTAGAAATTTTTTTAATCATATCCTAAACTCCTGAACCTTTTATAACCATTGCTCCAATAATCCTGAAATTAGAGCTTCCCTAGATACCTCTACTACACAAAATTTCAGAATAATTTGATTCGCCAATAATATTATATGAGGAAACTTTAAAACAAGCTGTATCACCGACCTTAGGCTCAAGACCATCATATGCATTAAAGGTCACACTATTCGTTGCAACTTTTTTAACGAGTGTATTGACACTGTTGGAATCAAAACCATAATATATATTATATCCCTGAAGATACTCTTCCACCAGGTTCGTATTCCAGTTTATAACTAGCACTACGTCAGTTGCGCAGTCATTGAAAACAACATCTTCGTTGGAGTTGCAGCAGAAAAATCGTTATTTAGATCCGTCACTTTATAAACAAAAGATTCTGAACTCACAAACCCATTAGAATCATAGGTAACCGTATTATTACTTTCCACAGTAACTGTTATTGGAAACTATGGAGACTGTAAACAGTAGGCTCGCTATTAACTAAATCACTCCTAGTATCTGGCCAACCAGAAAGCCAGCTAGGTTTTACAACAAAATCATCACGATGAGCAACATAAATATCTGATTTGTATTCAAGTTCAAAAATAATAAATTCAGCGCCAACATAATTTTTTAAAGAGTTAGCTACTTGAATCCATTCCGAGTTGGACAAATCAATATTAGCGTCAGTTGATACATTAGAAATCGTATAAGGTCGATCGACGTACATAAAGTCGCCTACCATTAATTCATCTTGAACACTCCAATATGCAACATTTGGAACATCGGTGACAACTAATTTGGAAACCACATTTTTTGGCAAAACAAATCCTGCCTCCCCTGATCCTGATTCGTTTGATATGTTTATTATCGCAACTAACTGAACATTTGTCGCCACGGTTGCGTCAACAATTATCCCAGATAAAACAGTGCCTGAATCAACTTCAAGCAACGTAACAACCTTCTCTGGAGACATACCTGGAAAAGTCTTGGAAAGACTTAATATTAGAGCATCTAATTCTGAACTTGGAGCTAACGATTTTGCGCTCGCAACACCCATGTTAATTCGCTTCAAAGCTTTATCTGTTAAATCGACGTTATCGACTTTCACCCACTCTGGCACACTCGGTAACGTAACTTTAATAACATCATTCATCGCAACAGGCGCATCAACTCCATTGACATACAACTTGTTCACCGCCCCTTCAAGTAATATTTCTGAGCTCTTTAGAAGAAATAATATCATTTCTGGCATAATATTTACCTCAACACATACCTTGCATGAACTTTCGCTTTGTACAACCAATTGCATGTTTGACATCATGCATTCGCTATCTTCAGCGGCCTCTTCAAAACATACTTTGAGTTGCCTATCACGAAAAAAATGAGACGCAGATCCAAATCCTAACAAATCCAGCATTTTTCATTAACTCTTTCACACTACTCTAACATCGGTAAACATGGGATCACTGTCAAAGAGTGAACTTAAGAATCTCAGGTGCTCGCTAAAACTATTACTATCTAATCATTGCTAGGATGTTCTACATGCCGAAGATAAAAAAAACCAACCGTCAGCTTACAAGCAAAAAAAAGGCCACGGTTTTTTCACTAAATAACAATAACTTACAAAAAAAAAATCCGAAAATTGTCGCAAAACAGAGACTGCCTAAAAAAATCTTATTCGCTAAACACGAGCTAAGACAATACTTTTAATAGAAGCATCAAAATGTTTGAGTTGCTTAGTAACAAGTTTTTATTAAAAAAATCTAGATTGACATCTTTTTTCCAGTATTCACTACATTATCGACAGGCCAGGGAAAATCCTTTGCAGGTAAATAGTCGTCCCTTAAAAACTAAATAACGTACTGATAACAAACAAAAATCCCACTCAAATGTAGCACCCATTTCGACCGGATAAGTTACAATATAAGCATAGTTTTCGGTCGAAATGGTGAATAAAATTCTTACCCGTAGCTCTCCTGGACACCAGACTGATCTGTTCGGTAAAAATTTACTTTTGTAGCTTGATCCAGACGATTCCTTACTCAAATTATCGCTTTCCATCCCCTGGCAAAAGCTTGAACCTAGAATCCGCAGTTGAACGACATGCAGACGACTGCATGGATGCAGGAGGTAGAACACCAAAAGTAGGCGCTCTTAGGCGACGCATGGAGCAGTTGTCGAGTGCGTTTTTAAGCGTGAAGAGCAAGACGCGATGAGGCGGAATAGCC
>CAZWUO010000029.1:0-25052 GCA_964636675.1 uncultured Ectothiorhodospiraceae bacterium | reverse complement strand
GAAGTGCCGTGTAGTGACTCTACTCAAGCGACTGACAACGCAGTAGGACGGAAAAGTTAGCACCAGCGTAACTGTCGCTAGCTGGGACACCTCCGCAAGTGCAAAACTCACTATCTTGTAAACGATCAGGAAAATGTAAACAACACGGTGCTTACTATGACTTTGGCAGAAAAACAAAACTCTGTATCGAAATAAGAAACCGTGACTTTTGCATAAGACTAAATTAAATCCATAACCGTTCTCAAACAGAAGCAGGAGCAATCTCTCTCCTGCTTCTATCAATGAGAGCGGATTTTCAATGCCACTATATTTGACTGCGATAGTTGGTGGGTTAGCGACTCGTTCATATCAAAACGATTAAGCCAATGGTAATTGAAATTAAGCAGATAATTTATCAGGGGCATTACAATGTTGAATTATTTATTGCCTGTCAAACACCAACAGAGACACCGAAAACTACACAAGATTGTACTTTTTATAATCCTTTGCGACATCCTATAGTGTGATAGGGAAAGTCAAGCTTACCAGCAAAGGAGTCACCCTCTTTATGGTACTTTTAGAAGACCATTGCACTACTTAATCCTTTTATTTGAATGACAACCAATCAGGTCGTTTTGTGGCTCGCAGTGAAATCGTATCACCATTTGGATCATCACCAGTGAGAGAAAATAGTGGGAGTGAAAATAGTAAAGCTAACACATGTGAAGTTCGTAAAACCTACAAGCGGTGAGACAGGGATGCCTCTCTTTTAGGTGCAGAGAAACATCCCCGTTTTCCGACCTTATTATTGATTCGCGACCTTCGTTTTTTGAATCGCGGCGGTAAATTCACTGAGACCCAATTGCCCGTCGCCGTCAGTATCGGCAGCACCAAACTTGTGCGCTAAAACGGTATGTTTGGCCACCTCTTCCGTACTTAATGCGCCATCCTGATCGGTATCTAATTGATTAAAAGCCATGCCCGGGCTAGAGGAAGACACATCTCCTCCTTCGGCGAAGGCGTAACCACTAACAGCAATACCCATTAAAACAGCTAAAGCGAGTTTTCCATTCATGAGATAGTACTCCTTTCTTCAAATCCAATTTTAAATATCAACAATGCCACATCACCAACGGTGTGACATCAAACCTAAGTTAAGGACAAGGCAAAGTTGAAGCCAAAAAAAAACAGAAGAAAAAAAACCTTCAAAAACAATGGATTAAAGTATAGCCTGCGATACTTCGAGATCAATTTCAATAAATAAACAATCAGTTCGTCTGGTTAGAACAACAGCACATTTTAAGGACTTTTATTTACAAAGGCAGGCATGCCTTGTATGGGGAATGTGGAATAATTTCTGGACTCGTACTCCAACACCTAGCAGCTAGCGACTTATCGACTCGCTGAACCCCTCAATGCTAGGCTGTTGGAGTACGAGTGACTCAAGCTTCCAGGGTTTATTTTTTCGCTGAAGAAAACACGCGGAATAATCGCTAGGACTGCGGATATGTTTCCGTTGCACATAGCCTTCCTTGCCACCCAGGGTAGAAACTTTTACCCAGCGAAACGCCTCCGTGCCGCTCTCGTCATTGATCTCATTCCAGTCATCCACTGCCACAATATCGTAGCTCAAACTAACGAGTGTTAGTGATGCCGTAGTGGGCAATTGTTTGAGGTCAATATTTTCCTGGGTTATGACCCCGTGACTCAATATATCCCGCTCGGCAGGGAAGTTGACAAACACGTAGGGAGCACAAAACATCACTCCATTTTCGGAACGCACAAACCCACCACCGAGTTGCAAAATAGAACCAAGCACCTCCCATATTTCACTGTCTATCGTTTCTGGGCGCCAAAATTCGACAAAGGCCCTGGGGCCACTCGGTTGATCCAAGCCAATATTTATTTTAGGGTCGATCATTTCAACGAGTCGCTCAGGCTCTTTAAACGCCACGACTTGAATCATGCGCGCTCTGAACGCTAACAAACTTTGATCCCGCTCGGCTTCATCATAAGGCATTAATTGAGGCATCTCATCTTCAGCATGAGCAACACTGCCAAGGAATAAAAAAATTAACACTGCTAACAATAGGGAACTGAGCGCTTTACGCCACTGTCTTCGGTCGGGGGGTATTCTCACTGTATTTAACATCCTGTTTAACCTAAAGTCCGCAGCTGAACGGCATGCAGAGTGCGTTTTTAAGTGTGAATAGCAAGCCGCGATGAAGCGGGCTATTCATGGCGTAGTGCGCTCATCCGCTCGGTGAATTCGATAAACAAGCTCATTCGTTTTCTCATCAATCGTTTAACGATACCTCATAGCGGTCAACTGCGGAATCTAGTACACCAACCATGTTCATAAACCAAACCGTTTTGTATTACTCACCGTTAATTATCGAGTGCTTGCATAACGACTGCGACGGCCTGTTACTGAAACCCAGAAAAACCATCTAGGCATTAGCCAATATCTCGGTTCGAAACTTAATTTCTTAAGGGATCGGTGTTTTTTGCTATGACGCTGCATTAATCTTGATCAGGCAATAAGGAATGGCGCCAAAATTGATCTTCTTTTTCGAACAAGCGGCGGGTTTCCTGTGGCCCCCATGAGCCTGCTGGGTAAGTGCTTATATAGTCTCGCTCCATTGCCCAAACTCTCAATATCGGGTCAACAACGCGCCACGCCCACTCCACTTCGTCATAACGTAAAAATAAGCTGCGATCACCCTCGATAACATCCAATAATAAATCTTCATAAGCATCATAGGCTTGATCTGACTCCTGGCGAAAACTTGCATCTAGGCTCGTCGTACGAGTTTTCATTTCCAGGCCGGGTTCTTTCACTTGCATCTCGACACGCACACATTCATAAGGCTGTAAACCGAGCAACACCCAGTCAGGTTTTAGCTTTTCAGCCGGTGTATTGCGAAATAAATGCTGCGGTGGCTCTTTAAACCGGATACTAATCGCCGATTTGGTTTCTGCCATGCGTTTACCGGTGCGAATATAGAATGGCACACCTCTCCAGCGCCAATTATCGATGTATAATTTTAATGCGCTATAGGTTTCTGTGGTGCTATGTTCTGCGACACCCTCTTCTTCGACATAACTTTTCACTTTTTTACCAGCAACTACACCACTGGTATATTGGGCGCGAAATGATTGTGCATGAACCGCACTTTGTGGAATAGGACGTATGGATCTAAGCACTTTTACTTTTTCATCGCGCAGTGCTTCTGCATCCAGTGATGCGGGTGGCTCCATCGCTACGAGGGTTAGCAACTGTAGGAGATGGCTTTGGATCATGTCACGCAATGCGCCCGCGCCATCGTAATAGTCTGCTCGGCCACCGATCCCGAGTGTCTCCGAATGAGTGATTTGCACGTGATCAATATAGTTCCTATTCCACAGGGGTTCCATCATCACATTCGCAAAACGAAAGACTAGAATGTTTTGCACCGTACCTTTTCCTAGATAGTGATCGATGCGATAAACCTGATGCTCGTCGAGACAACGGTGTAAGCGGTTTTGTAACATCTGCGCACTTTCCAGATCGTAACCAAACGGTTTTTCGATAATCACCCGCCGCCAACCGTGTTCTTCGCTGGTTAATCCTGTCGCTTCAAGGTTATCAATCACGTTGCCAAAAGCAGCAGGACGGATCGCCATATAAAACGCAGCATTCGTCGGAAATACTTCTTCGGTATTTAAGGCTTCATTGATCGCGTAATAAGTAGAAGTCTGGGTTAAATCACCTTGAATATAATGCAGCCGCTCGCGGAAACGCTGAAAAGCTTGTTGATCTAAACCGCCGCGCACCTGATTAACCAGCATGGCTTTTACTTCATCGATCCACTTTTCACGCGACCAATCTCTGCGCGAAATAGCCAGTATGACCGTGCCTTCAGGCAGTCGACCCGCGACCTCAAGATGGTAAAGTGCCGGCATCAGCTTAACCCGCGATAAATTACCTGTGGCACCAAATATGACGTATGTACATGGCTCCGCTTGCGGCAAACCAGCCTCCCTAAAAGATATTTTAAACGCCTGTTCTTGCTATTCTGGCACACCTTGGGTCTTTAATGACGGGCTGTTAACCAATCAGTATGAAAAAACGCACCACGTGGCTTATCAATCCGCTCATAGGTATGAGCACCAAAATAATCTCTTTGAGCCTGCAATAGATTTGCCGGTAAATGCGCGCTTCGATAACCGTCATAAAATGCCAAGGCTGAGCTAAATGCCGGGGTCGGTATTCCCAGTTCAATCGCTAAAACCAGGGCTTTCCTCCAACCTGTTTGAGCTTGCTGAATCGCAGAGATAAAAAAATCATCGAGTAATAAGTTTTCTAAATTTGGATTGGTGTCGTAGGCTTGCTTGATATTATTCAGAAAACGACTACGGATAATACAGCCACCGCGCCACATCAATGCAATATCGCCAAAAGCAAGCTGCCAATGATAGGTATTTTCGGCTTCACGCATTAACATAAAACCCTGGGCATAAGATATGATTTTGGAGGCATACAGTGCATCGCGAATGCAATCAATATAGGCTTCTTTATTTGCAATCGGCGCAATGCTTGCTGGTTTAGCCAGTAATTTTGCCGCCGCTACCCGACTCGCTTTAAATGCGGATAAATACCGTGCAAATACTGCTTCTCCGATCAAGGTAAGCGGTACCCCTAATTCCAAAGCATTAGCACTCGTCCACTTGCCGGTACCTTTTTGACCGGCTACATCGAGAATAGAATCGATAAGCGGCTTGCCTCGCTCATCTTTTACCTTGAAAATATCCCGTGTAATTTCGATCAAATAAGAGTCGAGCACGCCCTCATTCCATTGCGCAAAGATATCGGCTAATTCATCGACGGTACAAGCAAGCCCTTCGCGCAGCAAATGGTAGGCTTCACAAATAAGCTGCATATCACCGTATTCGATACCGTTATGCACCATTTTGACATAATGCCCTGCCCCTCCTTCGCCGACCCAGCGACAACCTACCTCTCCATCCGTTTTAGCAGCAATGCCCTGTAATATTGCTTTTACCTGAGGCCAAGCTTTTTTGTTACCACCCGGCATAATCGACGGCCCATGTCGTGCCCCTTCTTCACCGCCTGAAACACCCACCCCCAGAAACAATAAGTTTTGCTCAGCACAGGCTTGGACTCTTCTCTCCGTATCTAGATACCATGAATTACCACCATCTATAATGATGTCATTTGGCGCAAGGTGTGGTTTTAACAAATCAATAAACTCATCGACCACCGGCCCTGCCTTGACCATGAGCATAATTATTCGCGGTGACTTTAATAACACGCAAAACTCTGCAATATTTTGCGCGCCAATAATCGATTTACCACTTGCCGACCCGGCTAAAAAGTCATCAACTCGCGATACGGTGCGATTAAAGACTGCAACCTTAAACCCATGATCCGCCATGTTTAGTACCAGGTTTTGCCCCATCACGGCCAATCCGATTAATCCAATATCTGCCTTGTCCATGCCGATCCTTTATCTTGCTACACATAAAGTTTGCTGTAATTTGTTTCAGCTGTAATCCACTATAGTCCTAATAACTGCTTGTTACAAAAGGAGTTACAAAAGGAGTTACAAAAGGAGTTACACTTATCTCAGTTACAAACCCTCACAAACTTAATATTATCAGAAAGTACTCAATGTCAAATTTAAACGCTTTATTCATTACCAGTGAAATTTTTCCGTTAATTAAAACCGGTGGACTTGCCGATGTATCAGCGGGTCTACCCCTGGCGTTAAGCACGCTCGGTGTGAAAACTCGGATTTTGTTGCCCGCCTATTTGCCCGCCGTACAGAAAATGTCATCGCTCAAAACTTTAAATACACCAAATTTGCCACACAATGCGGCCATTTTAGAAGGTAAGTTGCCCGGCACCAGGCTCACTGTTTGGTTGGTTGATATACCGAAATATTTTTCCCGGATTGGCAACCCTTATACGACAGAGGACGGCAACGACTGGCCCGATAACGCACAACGTTTTACCGCGTTTAATCGTGTCGCCCTGGAAATAGCCCAAAATCGCGCAAACTTAGATTGGCAACCAGAGATTGTCCACTGCAATGATTGGCAAACCGGATTGCTTCCCGCGTTGCTCGCTACAGAAACCTCACGCCCAGCCACGCTTTTTACCATCCATAACCTGGCATATATGGGGCTGTTTTCGTGGCAAGCATTTACAGAACTTGGGCTACCGCAGGAACTCTGGGATATGGAAAAAATGGAATTTCACCAGCAGTTTTCGTTTATCAAGGGAGGACTTAGCTGCGCAGATCATCTAACAACCGTGAGTCCAACTTATGCAAAAGAAATACAAACAACGGAATTTGGCTATGGACTAGAGGGTTTATTACAAGCTAAATCAGATCGACTAAGCGGCATATTAAATGGGATAGATCACACCGTCTGGAATCCCGCAACCGATAAACTCATCGACCACCCTTATTCCAAAACCAATCTCACTGGCAAGCCATTCAATAAAAAAAGTTTACAAACTTATTGCCAGCTCCCACCGAAAGCGGATATTCCACTGTTTGCTACCATTGGCCGCATGGTTGAGCAAAAAGGAGTCGACCTGTTGCTTCAAGCGTTACCGGAACTCATGCAACGGGATTTGCAAATGGTCATTCTTGGCTCTGGCGACAAAACCCTAGAGACCCAATTACTCGATGCCATGCAAGCCCACCCCGAAAAGCTGTCTGTGCACATAGGCTATGATGAAACACTCGCACATCAAATTGAGGCCGGCGCCGATGTTTTTCTAATGCCCTCACGCTTTGAACCCTGCGGACTAAACCAGCTCTACAGCTTGAAGTACGGCACGATACCCATTGTTAACCCGGTCGGTGGACTGGCAGATAGCATTAATGATATCCATTCCAATGAAGCCAATGCCACGGGCATCCATTTGTCTCAGCCGAATGCAAGGGCTTTAATACAAGCGATTGAAAAAACAATGAGTTTATTTAATAATCCCAAACAATGGCGGCAACTCGTCAAGTCTGCAATGTCTCAAGATTTCAGCTGGAAAAACTCAGCAAAACAATACCTTACACTCTATCGATCCCTACTCAATAATCGCCAAAGCAAGCCAAGCAAATAATATGTATAATGCGCTCCTCCAACTTGTGTGAGGCTTTAACGACAGTGCTCAAGCGTGTACTCTAACGAATATTACAAGCAATAAAAAATAGTCTAACATTATGTTTTTAATAGATTATTAGCCCAACGACGACTTTATTATCCACATTTGTAGATACCAAGAAACTATTGAGATAGGATTTTTCCGGTCTCAATCGAACCACGCGCAATCAATATTTATACAATAGAGGCAATTATGAAGCTACCGAGTGATAAAGCACTCCGCTCTCGGGTTAAACTCCTTGGCACGTTATTGGGAAATGTACTTCGGTCACAAGCCGGTGAGGAAGTTTACCAAGCCGTAGAAACCCTTAGAATCGGCTTCCTAGACCTTAGAAATCAAAACAGTACCACCGACCGTAATGCGCTCACTCAGATGGTGAGCAAACTTGATCCGCCCACGTTGTCAAAGGTTATTCGTGGTTTCAGTATTTATTTTAGCCTGGTCAATATTGCCGAAGAATCATTTCAGCATGATCAACGCCGCGAACGAATCCAGCTTGGTGAAACGTTTTACGGATCATTTGAGCACACGATAAAAACCCTAAAAGAGCAAGACGTAAACGCTGACCAGCTCACTAGCCTACTCGGTAGCCTAGCCTATATTCCGGTTCTCACTGCGCACCCCACAGAGTCTAAGCGCCGCAGCGTCATGGAAAACTTGCGTGCCATTTTTCAAAGCAACGAAAAACTGCGCGACCCACAGCTTAACGAAACCCAACAAAATGACATTTATGCCGAGCTCGAAAACCAGATTAGAGTCCTCTGGAACACCGACGAAGTGCGTAGCCAAAAACCGCAAGTTGCAGATGAAATCAGACTCGGGCTTTATTATGCACGGCGCACATTATTTAAAGCCGTTCCCGAAGTCTATCGCAATCTCGAAAATGCAGTCGCCAAACATTACGGGGCTGATGAAAATCAAAAACCCAATATTCTCGTTCCCAGTTTTTTGAGCTTTGGTTCCTGGATTGGTGGTGACAGAGATGGCAATCCGAATGTCAAACCCAAGACCACCGTCTTTGCATTGCTTTTGCAATCCCAAGTTGTATTACTTGAATACATTCAACGCATTCGTGAACTCAGCCGTGAACTGACCCACTCCAGTCATTTTTGTGAGCCTCTGGAAGCAATGCTTGCCGCCGAGGAACAAGACACTGAGCTATTACAAAGAGTGTTTCGAGATAAACTCGAACGTTTTGAAACAGAACCTTATCGACGAAAATTGCATATCATACGTTATCGGCTAGAGCAAAATCTAATCGCGATAAAACATCGTTTGCAAAACCAAACAACCACAGATGAGCACGCATGGCGTTATACCAACGAAAATGAATTTCTCAACGACTTGCATTTAATTCAGGAGTCTTTGCGCAACCATGGCGACTACTCAAGCGCCAATGGACACTTGAATGACTTGATTCGTTTGGTGGAGACATTTGGGTTTTATTTATTAAAACTCGATCTCAGACAAGAATCGACCCTGCACTCTGAAACCGTCGCTGAAATATATAACCTCTTCTTTGAACGTGATGACTACTTATCGCTCGATGAAGATCAACGCCTATCATTGCTCTCAAAGACTATTTCATTAATACAAGTTCCACGTATCAAACGTGCAGAACTGAGTGAGCAAGGACGAGAAATTATCGACACCTTTCACGTCATGCGTGAAATGCAAAAGGAACTCAGCGCTAAAACGTTTGGCGCTTATGTCATATCCATGACCCATGAAGCCAGTCATATCATGGAGGTTATGCTACTCGCAAGAATGGTGGGCTTGGTTGAATTCGACGGGAATAATTGCCGTTGTGACATTTCCGTTGCGCCGTTATTTGAAACCATCGAAGATCTTGAACGCATTGAGCCAGTCATGTGTAAATTATTAGATAATCAAACCTATAAAACATTGCTGGCATCATCCGGCAATCTGCAAGAAGTGATGCTGGGTTACTCCGACTCGTGTAAAGATGGAGGCATACTCGCATCTGCTTGGAATTTATTTGAGGCGCAGAAAAAAATAACGGCGCTAACCACAGAGCGCGAGATTAAATTACGCATGTTTCATGGCCGTGGCGGCACGGTTGGCCGCGGTGGCGGCCCCACCCATGATTCAATACTCGCCCAACCGATTGGAACAGTACACGGTCAAATCAAGTTTACCGAACAAGGCGAAGTATTATCTTTTAAATACGGTAATCAAGAAACTGCAATCTATGAATTAACCATGGGCGCCACTGGCCTGATTGGCGCTAGTCGTGGGGTAGTAATGGACAATCTACCGGATGACCGAAAAGACAGTCTGGGAATCATGGATGAGCTCGCTAAACATGGAGAAAAAACTTACCGTGACCTTACGGAAAACACACCAGGGTTTTTGGATTATTTCTATGAAGCGACGCCGGTCACTGAAATCGGCTTAATGAATATCGGGTCTCGTCCCTCACATCGCAAAAAGGGGGATCGATCAAAAAGCTCAGTACGCGCTATTGCGTGGGTTTTTGGCTGGGCACAAGCACGTCATACACTGCCCGCTTGGTACGGCATCGGTACCGCTTTAGAAACATGGCGTAACACTGACCCTACACGCATCGCAAAACTTCAAAGCATGTATTTAGAGTGGCCATTTTTTAATGCCCTACTGAGCAATACTCAAATGGCATTACAGAAAGCAGAAATGGAACTCGCACAAGAATACAGTTCACTGTGTAAAGACCCAGAAATAGCAACGCGAGTCTACCAACTGATAAAAGCGGAGCACACCCGAACGGTGAGCCAGATACTGCACATCACGGGACAAAGCGCATTACTCGATGAAAACTCTGCGCTGGCTTTATCGCTTTCGCGACGCAGCCCTTACCTCAATCCGTTAAACCACATTCAAATCGATTTGCTGAAACTGTATCGCAGCCTGCCAGAAAATAGTAATGAACGAGCTGCCTGGCTAGATCCGTTACTGCGCAGCATTAATGCCATTGCCACCGGCATGCGCAATACGGGGTAGACCTTCCCGCAATCGAAGATAGTACACCGTCAAGACGGTATTGGTGGTGTGCTAGGGAATTACTTCACTGCGGAATCAGCAAAACCATTCAAAACACGACTCATATTGTCCACTTCATGACCACATTCAATAACGCCAAACTCATTGATGAATGCGCTCGGCAACTCATACTCTAGCAGAACCTGTCCCTCGCCATTCCTCCAGACTCGTGCAGTCAATGGCCTATCTTTTCTCAAGGCTTTGTTACAGATGATATTACTGCCGAAATAAGGATTACCAAATACGATAAGCTCTTCCTTACCCGTGAAGCGATTTTTTTTCGTCTGCCGCTCAAAAACCGGAACCCCTGAGGCCTGTAACGCCGACACATAACGCTCAGCTGTTTGAGCAATGGAAAATTGGCTTGCAACTTCTTGTTGTCCTGCAATGACTGCAAATGACATGAACAAGATGCTTAACATTAAAAGTATATTACGCATTATTGGCTTCCTTTTTATTCTACCTAGAGCCTGTAAATACTATCTCCTACAGAATCTTGGGAATACCGACACGCCTAACTCATGTCGGGACTGGAACTCGGTATTTTTGCTGACAGAACCAACTGGCTCGTTGAGCGGAGTCATCCTGCACAGCAATCCTTACCAAGATACTGAGTATTATAGTTAAACGTATGAAATTCGATCTTTCAAGTAAAATAACGGAAATCTTTACAAATGAGGCGTTAATCCAGGCTAAGGTTATCAATTAAGCGTGTCTGACCTAACATGGCTGCGATCAGCACGACGCTATTTTGATGCTTAAAAGAAGAAACAGGAACGAATGTGTCACTATTCCTAATAGAAAGGTATTCCGGCACAAACCCTTGCTGCTCTAGGCGCAACAAACCTTGTTGCTCCAGCGCTAGGACCTGTTGTCGCGATGTATACGCGTTTTGCTGAAACTGTTCCCGCATCCAACACAGGGTTTTATATAATCCAGCCGCCACTTTTTTCTGCTCATCCGATAAATACTGGTTGCGCGAACTCAAAGCTAATCCCGAGTCTTCCCGGGAAGTCGGCATAGTGACAATTTTTATTGGAATATTAAGGTCTCGCACCATTTTTTTTAGCAGAAAAAGCTGTTGGAAATCTTTTTCACCAAAAACCGCAAAATTTGGCTGAACGATATTGAATAATTTTATTACGACCGTCATCACACCTGCAAAATGCCCAGGTCTGGATGCACCACAGAGGATATCTGATAAACTAGGTACTTCTACGAAAGTTAAATCCGGTCTCCCCACTGGATACATCTCTTGGTCAATGGGAATAAACAGCAAATCCACGCCGGCATCGTTTAGCTTTTTTTGATCCATCTGCAAAGTGCGTGGATAAGCACCTAAATCCTCAGAAGGCCCAAACTGCAATGGATTAACATAAATACTCACCGCTGTCTTGGCAGCTATAGCCTTTGCTTTCTTGACCAAGCTAAGATGCCCTGCATGCAAATTACCCATCGTTGGTACAAATGCAAGGCTTTGCTTGGCATGACGCCAGCGATCTACCGTCTCGCGAACCAATTGAATTGAAGTACAGATTTCCATTATTACTTAATCCAGGTCTCTTTTTAACAAACCTAGTGCGTAAAAAGTAAAATACATGTGCACTTCGTACCCCAAAGCCGCGGCGGTAGAACCAAGAATAAACGGCGGATATGCCCCGTCTAATGTGCCTTGAGTCACGATTATCGCAAGTTTTTTTTTGTCATCCAGCATTAGCGCTTACGTTTTTTTAGATAGAAATAATACTTCCCATTGGCTTCATGCGACGCCAACAACTCGTTACCCGTTTGCTTGGAAAAAGCACTGAAATCTTTAAGCGAGCCAGGATCCGTCGCAATAATATGCAGAATTTGCCCCGACTCCAGGGTATTCAACGCTTTTTTGGCACGTAGTATCGGTAAAGGGCAAAGTAAGCCTGTTGCATCCAACTCTTGATCAAAATTTATCAATGACAAATCCTCTCCCTGCAAAATTTTATTGTAACAATTTTATGAGTTAATCTTCTACAGAAACAAGAACGTACAGCCGACTGTTTTTGCTTGTATTTCACACTATTATCATACGTCATCCGAGTACCCAATTGGAACAAAACCCTAGATTCAAAGTCTTTACTATGTCATTTCACCCGTATCATCATTAAGGAATAATGCACCCTACAGGTAGAGGACTTGAGTTAAGTTTTACTTTAAAATCAAACTTTAAACGAAAAAACCCGACTGAACCAATATTAAGCACATCCGATACGCTATTATTGCTTTGGATATCCTACCCTCAGAAGAGGTAAAAACAAATGCTACATAGAACCGAAACTCGCTACAAACTCCCTCCACAGATAGCCTCTTGGACAAAGTAAAGGACAGGACTTGAAACGTTTTTTTACTGCACTTTTTATTTTTTGCACGCTTTATACTGAATTTATACTGGCCAAAGACATCACACTGCCCTCGATGGGACCGGACTCCAGTAAAAGACTCTCGGCTGAAGATGAAAAAGTGCTAGGCGATGCGTTTATGCGCAGCGTAAGACTGCAGCTACCCATATCCGAAGACCCAGAAGTTAGCGAATACATTTGGCACTTAGGCTATAGACTCGTCGCAACCAGTTCATACAAAGAAAAGTCCTTCCATTTTTTCATCGTCAATCAACCTTCCATTAATGCATTTGCTGGCCCTGCGGGGTATATCGGAATCAATGCGGGACTCATTCTTGCGACGGAAACGGAGAGTGAAATTGCCGCCGTTCTGGCACATGAAATTGCGCATATTACCCAACGCCACCTTGATCGCGCATTTAGCGCCGCTGAAAAAATTAGTCTGCCTACGGCTGCTGCGATTGTTGCAGCCATTATTCTTGGTGGACAAAATGTAAACATTGCTGAAGCAGCACTTGCAGCGACGATTGCAGCCAATGTGCAATCACAATTAAATTTCAGTCGAGAGCACGAAATGGAAGCCGACCATATTGGCATACAGATACTAACCAATGCGCAGTTCGATGCGGATGCTATGCCTGCATTTTTTGAACGTTTACAACAAAACGAAAGGCTATTTGATGTCCAAGTACCCGAGTTTTTGCGAACCCACCCCGTAACCCTAACACGAATTTCTGAGTCCAGAGCACGTTCGGCACAATACCCTCTCAAGCCCAGCAAATACAGTGATGATTATATTTTGATTAAAGAAAAACTTCGGGTAGCGATGAGCCAATCGCCCAACGAACTCATTAACTACTACGAGGCTCTGTTAGACACCCAGCAAATTAGAAGAAAACGAATTTCAAGCTTATACGGCTATGCAAACGTACTACTCATCACAAACCATCACCAAAAAGCCAAGGCAACACTGAATAAATTACTTAAAATCGATAAAAAACGAATCCCTTATATCGTGCTACAAGCCGAAATTGAGTTTAGTCTCGGAAATAATGCGAAAACCCAAGACATCTATGAATCCGGACTCAAGCTCCACCCTAACAATAAAAACTTATTGCTAAGCTATGCGGCTGCGTTATTACAGATGAATAAACCCCAGCAAGCAAAAAGTTATTTAAAGCCATTATTAAAGGATCGACCATCGCCTATTGTCTATGAACTGCTTTCCAAAGCGGCTGGAGAGACCAATCAACCCGGTGCAGCACTACAAATGTTAGCAGAATATTATTTCTTGTATGCCCAAACCAGTACCGCCATTGACCAACTAGGTTTGGCACTCCGCCAGCCCGATGTGACCCCCAAAATGGTGGGGCAAATCCAAATGAGAATTAACGAGTTGAGAAAAATAGCGCTTGCAGAACAACAATTTTAAGTCCACATTTGACCACCAACAAAATCGTAGTATGAAAATACGCGCGACATATCCTATGTTAATAAAGATCTTCGCGATCTTTCTTGTTAGCAGCGTGTTCACTACGAGCTTTAGCGCCACGGAAAACCAGGCCAAAATGATCGAACAGGGCAAAAAAATTGCATTTAATCGCAAGACCGGCAATTGTCTCGCATGCCATGCCATTGAAGGAGGCAGCTTGCCAGGAAACATCGGCCCTCCATTAATTAATATGCGTGACCGCTACCCCGACAAGGAACAATTACATGCACAAATATGGGATGCTACACGCTACAATCCACATTCGATAATGCCACCCTATGGCAAACATGAAATATTAAGCAATGAGGAACTGGATAGGGTCGTAGAATTTATCTATTCACTCTAAAACATTAGACCTTTTTAAACCTAGGGAAACTCAACAGTGAGCCTAAAACGTAGAACATTTCTAAAATTCACCTTAGTGACCAGCGCAGCACTCGCCCTAGGAGCCTCACTCCTTAAGCCTAAGCCCGTCTTCGCCGCATGGCCAGAAGATGCCTTTAACGCAAACTCTTTGGAATCCGCATTAGGCGAATTAAATATTGAGACGCTCTTAGAAAGCAATGACATTATCATACAAGCACCGAGCACCGTTGAAAATGGTGCCATCGTACCCATCACCGTAAAATCCAGTATTGAAAATGTCAACGAGATAGTGATTCTCGTTGAAAAAAACCAACAACCTTTAGTCGGATCTTATCAAATAGCAGGAAATGTAGAAGCATATGTATCGACACGCATAAAAATGGAAAAAACCTCAAATGTCGTTGCCCTAATACAGGCAGATGACAAAACCTATATCGCAAAACAAAACGTTATCATTGTGCATAGTGGTTGCGATAGCTAACAATGAACAATTTAGTCGTTAACCGGAGGATATTAGAATGGCCAAGGATAGCATCAAACTAAAAGCAAAGATCACGGATAATCTTTGCACGGTCAAAGCATTGTTAAAACATAACATGGAAACGGGCTTGCGTACCGATAAGGACGGAAATTTGATACCCGCGCATTTCATACAAAAAGTCATGTTCAAACACAATAACAATCTTGTTTTCAGCGCCAACTGGAGTGTCGCCGTATCTAAACATCCATACCTCTCATTTCGCATTAAAGATGCGGAAATAGGAGATACTATAGAATTGAGCTGGATCGATAATAAAAATGACAACGACTCAATCACTGCGGTAGTTTCTTAACAAACTTGCATTCTTTATCTTCGCCAATGAAATTTCAAAAAAAACACTCTCGCTTAATCAATCTATTTATTGTTCTCATCATGAGCTTTACAGGGCTATGGGCTATACCGGCACAGGCTGCTCCAGAAGATGAGCGTATGGCATACCAAAACTATTTCAAAAAAAAATTTCCGGCTATCCCATTCAGTGATTTTGCCAACGGCATCTATATTTTGAATTCCACCTTGCGCGAACATTGGGAAGCGATTGAGGAATTTCCGCCCTATGAAACATCGATTGACGAAGGAGAAATCGCCTTTACTAAAAGCACGGCTCTGCAATCCTGTTTTCCAAATGCGGCGCAAGGCATCGCGCAAAATTATCCTCAATTCAGCCTTAGAACCAACGAAGTTATCACGCTCCCGTTAGCCATTAATAGGTGCTTATCCCTGCACGGAGAAACCGAACTCAATGATAACAAACAGCCGTTAATTCACCTTCTAGCGTATTTAACTTATCAGTCTCGGGGTAAAACAATAGTCACTAAAATCCCAAACAATGCAGCAAAATCAGCTTATAACAAAGGGAAAAAATTTTTTTATGCACGTAGAGGACAATTACATCTCGCGTGTGCCCATTGCCATGTTGCTAACGCGGGGAAACGCATGCGTGCTGAGCTACTAAGCCCTAGCCTGGGACATCCATCACATTTCCCCGTCTATCGATCGAAATGGGGAGAAATGGGAAGTTTGCATCGACGATTTGCCAGTTGTAACAAACGCGTGCGCGCAAAACCGTTCAAACCGCAAAGTGCAGAATACCGAAATCTTGAATATTTTCTAACCTATATGAGCAACGGTTTGACCTGGAATGGCCCCGGAGTGAGGGATTAATTCTACACGCAAAATTGAGAATTATTTGATGCGATAACTCACCCTAAATGACAGGCTGGACACTCACCAACATCGAAACCTCGCGCAGTAACATGAGTAAACCAATAGCGACCATTGAGATCCCAATGGTTTTTGCTCTAGCACCCTCAATAAGCCTAATCGCAAATGGCAACCGCAAGCCCTTTGGCGGTAGCCGCAATTCCTGAGTTATTTTCAACCCTAACCAAATGAATATTAAGATCGGCAAGCTGCGTGCGATACCAAATGCAATAGTCACAACATAGCGCTTCTGTTGGCCTAAAATTTCGATGGCATCATGTGATCTATCCACCGGAAAAGTCATCAGCAAAAAATCAATCAACGGCTCCAACCATAATAAAAATGCCAGATAAAGAGCGACAAAAATTAACCAAATTTTAGTCTGCGTTTTGTCGCCCGGAATGACTTCTTCTTTTTTCCGCTTCATTGAGCCCCTCCCCCTAACTACTCCGAATTAACTTTTTGGCGCAGTAGTTTCAATTTACCACGCCGGTCTTTGTTGTTCAGGCGTTTTTTTTTAGCCGCCCTACTAGGTTTTGTAGGTTTTCTGCTGCGCTTAATGACCAATACACTTGTTATCATTTCTTCAAGCCGTGATATCGCCATTGCTTTATTCTGCTCTTGGCTGCGCGAGTCTTGCGACTTTATGACAATAACACCGTCTGCGGTTATTCGTTGATCGCTCAAGGCGAGTAATCGCTGCTTATAAACGTCGGCAAGAGAAGAAGCATTAATATCAAATCTTAAATGTATCGCAGAACTTACTTTGTTGACATTTTGCCCACCAGCCCCCTGCGCTCTGATCGCACTGATGTCCACTTCGTGCAAGGGAACCGCGTATTTATTAGAAAACTTTATTTTACTTGTAACCATTATCCTTGGATCCAAAAATTCAATGAATTCTGCGTAACATAAACAAGGCCACACCCAAAAAAAACAAGCTAGGGCTTGTCGCTGTTAAGATCGGATTAAATTCATAGACTAAGCCCACATAATTCCCTACCTGCCCTAGAATATGAAAACCGATCCCAAACAATGTTCCAAGCATAATCCGGTGACCCGAACTCACTGACCTTAGTGGCCCAAAGATAAACGGAACCGCCAATAAAATCATTGTAACCACCGAAATAGGCGCCATGATTTTTGTCCAAAAGGCCTGTACATAGGCGTTAGACTCAAGCTCATTTCCCTGCAAAAACTGAGTATAAGCATACAGATTTCCTAAGGTCATCGTTTGTGGATTAATAACCACAGATTGTAAAATATCAGGCTCTAATAGAGATTTCCACGGCAGTTTTTCATAACGCAGAAAATCAACGCCTGCCAAAGATATATTTTCTTGCCGGACTTGTTCCAACAACCACGCTTGTTCACTTAAGTATACGGCACTCGCTGCTTGCATTCTCTGAGACAGGTGATGATTTTCATCTAGCGAATAAATTTGTATATCTCCCACACCAACGCCTGGGACTATTTTTTTTATTTGAATAAAATTATTGCCTTCTCTAACCCACAAGCCCTTCTCAGTCTTCAGCACCTTACCTTCACTCAATGCTAAAGCACGTTTGGTTTCAGCAAAGGTTTCAGCGGGCGGAGCAATAAATTCGCCAATCACAAAAACGATGGCCATCACCATCAATGCCACTTTTAACATCGCGAGGATAATCCGATTAATGGATACCCCCGCGGCACGAAATGCGATTAACTCTGACGAACTCGCCAAAGTACCTAAACCTAATAGCGCACCCAATAAAGAAGCCGGAGGAAATATCTCATAGAGCAATCTAGGTATGGAAGAAAATACATAAATCGCAGCTTGCAACACATCGTAAGAGCCTTGACCCGTTTTCGACAACTCATCAACAAACGAAGAGAGGGTTAAAATAGCCAGTAATACAAATAATACCGTGAACATTGACTGTAAAACGCTAATGGCAATATAGCGATCAAGTAATCTCATTCGCGTTGCCATTGCTTAATATCAGAAATAAGGTAAACAAACCCGTATTGCCTGTACCATAAAAAAAACGCCATAGAAATAAATAACACATGCACCCACCACAGACCTAAATAAGCCGGGATTGCCTCTTGTTTCAGCCAAGTTTTCCCCATCGTCATCAAATATAAATAGGTGATAAAACAAATAAGCGCTACAAACAGTTTGGCAAATCGACCCTGCCGGGGATCCGCTCGACTGAGTAAGATCGCTAATAACGCCAGTACAATAGACGATACCGGCATCGCGATACGCCAATGAAGCTCCGCTATCTCATTTGGATTCGATGAATTAATCAGCTCACTGGTTGTTTTAGTCAGCGCTCGAGATGAAGGGTCTTCATTACTTTTTTGCCATACCTGTACTTCACCTTTTTCGAATTCATGAAAACGATACCCGCGACCCTGGGTTAATATTTCATAACGAGTACCATTTTCTAGCACCAAATATCGGGCCTCTCCGCTGTCAGCTTTTTTTAGATATCCACGTGCCGCGGTAAATATATCGATTTGCCCAGCAATTTCCACATAAACAAATACATGATTCATGTGCTTGCTATCAGGGTCTAAACTTTCAATGTAAAATACCCCCTGACCACGCCGAATGGGGTGAAACCGCCCTGGCGCAATAAATGCGACTTCGGATTCAGCACCCGCCTGGTCTCGGATCAGGTACTGTGTATTCTCAGCCCAAGGCGCTACCCAAAAAGATAACCCAGCGACCAGCGTGGCGACGACGAGTATAAATGGAAGTAGTACTCTGATTAAAGAGGGTATGCCAATTCCACAGGCCTCCATTGCGGTTATCTCGGAATCTTTATACATTCTTCCAAAACTAATGAGAATGGCCAAAAATAATGCAAACGGAATAATTAACACCAAATAACTCAGGGTAAATAAACTCAAAAGTTTAAAGATGAATTCAGTCGGCAAGTGACCCGCAGCGGCATCTGACATATAGCGAATAAAGTGTTTGCTCGCAAAGATCAAGATTAAAACCATTAGCACAGCAAGCAGATTGGACACGACTTCTTTGGTTAAGCAACGATTTAACAGCAATAGATTACCCACTGTAGATCCGAAATGAAAAACAATAAAGATTGCTCTGCACTTTTCTGTAATAATGACGCCATATACCAACTTTAACATGGCATATTAAATTTATAGGATAATTCATGGATTTCAACCTAGTAACCGGCAGCTTAAATACTTTAAGAACAGGTTGTCTCATCATCGGGGTTTTTGAAAAAAGTAAGCTTAGCCCAAGTGGCAGCGAAATAGACAGAGCCACCGAAAAATATCTCTCTCGATTTCTAAAAAAAGGCGATTTTAGCGGCACTATCGGTGAAACCTATGTATTACACAACCTCCCTAATATATTAGCGGAGAGAGTAATGCTCGTGGGGTGCGGAGCAGTAAAAGATTTAAACCCTGCTAATTACTTAAAAATAATAGATCAATCAGCCAAGACACTGCTGACGATTGCGACGGCCAACGCGATCTCTTGTTTGACTGAGCTGGAAATCAAAGACTGCGACCTGCAGTGGAAAACAAACGTCGCGACGCGCAGTATAGTTACCAGCGCCTATCGCAGTGACACCTTAAAAACCCAGCCAGTAGAGCGGCGCGCAAAACTGAAAAAATTTAGCTGGCTCGCAAGCGATAAACCCGCGGGACATCGCATGAAAAAAGGCATCAACTTTGGTGTCGCCATCGGCGAAGGAATTAACCTATCACGCGAACTTGGCGATTTACCGGGAAATATATGCACTCCAACCTATTTAGCTGAGCAAGCGAAAAGCATTTCTAGCCAACTCAAAAAGCTCAAAACCAAAATACTGGAAGAGCAAGATATGGAACGCCTAGGCATGGGCGCTTTATTGTCCGTCTCCAGAGGCAGTCGACAGCCTGCAAAACTCATCATCATGGAATATTCAGGGGCGCAGAAAGATAAAAAACCCATCGTATTTGTCGGCAAGGGACTCACCTTTGATTCCGGTGGAATATCGATCAAACCTTCTCCTTCAATGGATGAAATGAAATACGATATGTGTGGAGGAGCCAGCGTATTTGGGGCTATCAAAGCAATCGCCACACTGGGATTACCGATAAACGTCATTGGCGTTATTCCCAGCTCTGAAAATATGCCCGACGGCGATGCCAATAAACCGGGCGATATCGTCACTAGCTTATCCGGCCAAACCATTGAGGTTCTCAATACGGATGCTGAAGGTCGCTTAATACTTTGCGATGCCCTGACTTATTGCGAAAAATTTAGTCCCGACGTCATCATTGATATCGCCACGTTAACCGGCGCCTGCGTGATTGCATTAGGACATCACGCTTCAGGCTTGTTTAGCAACCACGACAAATTAGCCCACGATTTAGAAAAAGCGGGGAATACCAGCCTCGACAGAACATGGCGAATGCCTCTTTGGGACGACTACCAGGAACAACTCAAAAGCAATTTTGCCGATATGGCAAACATCGGTGGCCGAGAAGGCGGAAGCATTACCGCTGCCTGTTTTTTGTCCCGCTATACCAAGGACTACCGTTGGGCACATTTAGACATCGCGGGATCCGCTTGGCTCAGTGGGAATAAAAAAGGTTCCACCGGACGACCCGTTTCGTTACTCGTTCAATACGTCATTGATCGCTGCGGAAAATCGATAAAATAAAACGTATTTTCAAAAGCTTAGCGCGGCATAAATATTGCTTTTTTAGACTATTATTTAACCTTTTTGAGAATACTCGTTAGATGACACAGGTCGATTTTTATGTAATAGAGGATAATGACCATCGCGGCGCTGAAAAATTTGCTTGCAAACTCACTGAAAAAATATATAAACAAGGCTATACCGTATACATTCATACTCAAAACGAGGAGCAATCAAACCGCATGGATGATTTGTTATGGACATTTCGTCAGGGTAGCTTTATCCCCCACGCAAAAGCGGAGGTGATGTCCGATGAAAACATCAAAGTCCTCATAGGTTCCCACGATCAACAACACCTCATTGATGCAACAAAGGGTGAAATATTAATCAATCTCGCCTCAAAAATACCGATCTCCTACCAAAAATTCAGTCGAATTGCTGAACTAGTTAGTCAAGAGCCTCAACGCAAAGCGAGCGCCCGAGAGCATTATCGATATTACCGAGATCAAGGATGCAAAATCGCATCACACCAAGTAAGCAGGTAGCTTTATGTCAGATCAAGATTCAACTAAACAAGAGACGAACTCAATTTCGACAACCCATTCAAAAACAGATGAAACCTCTGTTTTGCACGCACTCGGGGATCTTGAAGACGCCGAAAAAAGCACTTCACTCAATGCTGAACACGAGCACGAACTCGGTAATGTTAACGCCATGGCGGAGGATCAAGATAACGCAGACGCCGGAGATTTTGCGCTGTTAGATGAAGCCATTGCTGAGCTCGAAAACGATGAATCAATCGTCGATCAAAATATTCCAACCTTATCCGATATTGTCGAGCCGGATTCTCAGGCCATGACCGATATTGATGAAATGTTAACCGAAGTGGCATCAGGAGCCGTACCTACGCTCAACCATGTCGCCACCGAAGCTGTCACGCCGGAGAACACACCACAAGAAGAACCTCATTCAGAGATTAGCAGCGCAGCACCTGCCAGTAAGGCGGAGTCCTTTGATTCAGGCGTAGCAACAACTGCAAGCTCAACAACACCCGCCGCCGCGGTAAGTGCAATAGAGGAATCCGACACCACAGAGCCACCTAAAAGTCGCGCGACGCGACATTCTGCACTCGAATTCAATAGTACCAACCCGCCCCCCGAAGAAGAAATGTTTACCGCTTCAGAACTTATTCTTGCGGAAGATGAAACCCAAGAGTCTTACTCAAGACCGGCGCGCTCAGCCGAACATCACGTAAACCTTGGGGGAGAAAACTCAGCCGGCTTATCCATTTCAATTCCCTACACACTGCATAGCCAATTATCAAAAAAAATTGATAATTTGGTCATTGAAGCAACAACATCAATGACTAACGAACTCCATCATCAACTCACATTACGTTTAAATGGACTGTTGGCGCAATCCGTAGAAGCTGTCTTACCCAAACTCATCGATCAAATGGCGCACAGCTTAAGAGATGAGGTCAATCATCAAGTCAAACAACAATTGCCAAATATTATTAATGAAGTACTCGGCAAAACAAGCATATCTAAATAACAACCACTTAATAACCACTTAATAACCACTTAATAACCACTTAATAACCACACAGTATAGTGCGTTACTTTATTGCGTCATAGCCAACCAACTGCAGATCCACTACTATTGTTTATACCTAATATCAGCAGGAACTTGCAATCAACCATTGATATCTACTTTAAATTAAAAACACCATGAGCACCATGTAGATAATCAGTCCGTTTTGAAAAGGCTAAGCCCATCGCGTAATCCAACCACTTTTTCTAGATTTAAAGGTGATGCGAATATGTACAAAGTGTTCATCAACCCATTCACTCGTCGCAGCACCGTTGTGTTGTTCAGCGCCTTGTTTCTCATTTAGGATAGGTATTGCCATTAACCTAGAATCCGCCAGGCACTCGCAATATCGAAAACTCGCAATCGTCGAGTATTTCTAGGATAATCCGGCGACCTTCATTAACACGGCCCGCATCCATGGAAAAAACCTACAACCCCCACGAAATTGAGCAACGCTGGTATCAGACCTGGGAGTCTGAGGGATATTTCGCCCCCCGTGGCGAGGGTGAACCCTATAGCATTATGATTCCACCGCCCAATGTGACGGGCAGCCTGCACATGGGACATGGATTTAATAATACGGTGATGGATGCCATGACACGTTACCATCGAATGCATGGACGCAATACATTATGGCAGCCCGGCACAGACCACGCGGGTATCGCAACCCAGATGGTGGTGGAACGCCAACTGGCCGCAGATAATAAAACCCGCCATGATCTCGGTCGCGAGGCGTTTATCCAACGCGTCTGGAAGTGGAAGGAAGAATCCGGAAATAATATTAGCCAACAGCTACGGCGCATGGGTAGCTCCCTGGATTGGGAAAATGAACGCTTCACCATGGATGAGGGGCTATCAAATGCGACCAAAGAAGTCTTTGTTCGCCTCCACGAAGAGGGTCTCATCTACCGTGGTAAACGCCTGGTCAATTGGGATCCCGTTCTGCATACAGCAGTCTCTGATTTAGAGGTTCTCAATCAAGAAGAGAACGGCTATCTTTGGCACCTGCGCTATCCCCTAGCAGATGGTGAAGATTTTTTAGTCGTTGCAACGACGCGACCAGAGACGATGTTAGGCGATGCTGCGATAGCCATACATCCCGGTGATGAGCGCTATAAACACCTCATCGGGCAAAAAGTTAAGCTCCCGTTTACCCACCGGCTTATTCCTATTCTAGCCGACGATTATGTCGATCCCGATTTTGGTACCGGCATCGTCAAAATCACTCCCGCACACGATTTCAACGATTATCAAATCTGGCAACGACATCGCGATGAAACGGCTATCGCCGAATTACCCCACGGCGGCCTGATCAATATTTTTACCATTAGCGCGTCAATTGTCGATAGTAGCGACGAAAACGGTGCGCTTATTCCCACCGAATTTCAGGGACTCGATCGTTACGCTGCGCGTAAATTGCTCATTGAAGAACTCGCGGCAAATGGTCTTTTAGAAAAAACCGATGAGCACAAACTCGTCGTACCTCGCGGCGATCGCTCAGGTGCCGTCATCGAGCCTTTACTCACTGACCAATGGTATGTCAAAGTCACGCCCTTAGCAGAACCTGCGATCAAAGCCGTTGAAGACGGCTCGATACGCTTCATCCCTGATAACTGGAAAAATACTTATTATGATTGGATGCATAATATCGAAGACTGGTGTATCTCAAGGCAAATCTGGTGGGGACACCGTATTCCCGCATGGTATGACGAGCAGGGCAATGTATTTGTAGGGCGTTCTGAACAAGAGGTACGGCAGAAACACCGGCTCGCAGATAGTCTACAACTCCGTCAAGATGAGGACGTACTAGACACCTGGTTTTCTTCTGCGTTGTGGCCTTTTTCTACCCTGGGCTGGCCAGAAAATGCAGCGCAAGTTAAAACATTTTATCCAAGCAGTGTTCTGGTCACCGGGTTTGACATCATATTTTTCTGGGTCGCACGGATGATCATGATGGGCCTTAAATTTATGGGTGAGGTGCCATTTCGTGATGTCTATATTCACGGCCTAATTAGGGATACGCAAGGCCAAAAAATGTCTAAGTCCAAAGGGAATGTGCTTGACCCTATCGACTTAATCGATGGTATAGAACTAGAAGCTTTAGTAAAAAAACGCACTGATAGCTTGATGCAGCCCCATTTAGCCAAAACCATAGAAAAAGCCACCCGCAGAGACTTTCCCGATGGCATTCCCGCCTTCGGAACAGATGCATTGCGCTTCACTTTTGCGGCGTTAGCCTCTACTGGGCGCGACATCAGCTTCGATTTACAGCGCGTAGAAGGTTATCGTAATTTTTGTAACAAGTTATGGAATGCGGCGCGTTATGTATTAATGAATACCGAAAATCAAGATTGCGGCCTCAGCAATGAAGAACGTGTACTTAGCCTTCCCGATGTATGGATCACCTCTCGCCTACAAGAAACCATAGAGCAAGTTAATCGCCACACTACAGCCTATCGACTCGATCTTGCGGCACAAAGTATTTATGAATTCACCTGGAATGAATACTGTGACTGGTATTTGGAATTTTCCAAACCCGTTCTACAGCATCCACAAAGCACGGCCAATGAATTGCGCGGAACCCGCGCTACTCTTATCGGCGTACTCGAAGTGCTACTCCGGCTTGCACACCCCATCA
>CAZWUO010000028.1:0-25593 GCA_964636675.1 uncultured Ectothiorhodospiraceae bacterium | reverse complement strand
GGTCGGGTACCTGGCACGAAGTACCTCTTTTCATCAAAAACACTATAGTTAGGCAGTTCTTGTTTGTGATAAGTTGCGATGACTTCGCCATTGCAGAATGCAGTCGCTGCGTTAAAGAGTTTATTCTCGAACCATTCTGGGTGCCCGATGATAGATACCGCGTTATGGCTTAGCATTTTTAATTCTTCTAGGCCGTTTTCTATAGCTGTTTTTAAACCGGGTCGCCACAGAAGGTCTTCGGGAGGGTAGCCGGTTAAAGCAAGCTCTGGAAATACGATGATATCTGCTTGTTTTGATTCGCAGCTATTGATGACCCTTTTTATGTGTTCAATGTTGCCGTCGATATCTCCCACCATTAAATTGATTTGGGCAATGGCAATTTTTAGGGTCTGTCGACGATTGAGTTTTGTATTCACATTATCCCTCAAAAAACTCTAACATTCTGGCGCCAATTTCCGACGGTGAGCGCACAACAGACACTCCTGCGGCTTGTAATGCACCTATTTTTTCTTTTGCAGTTCCTTTACCGGCCGATATGATAGCGCCACCGTGGCCCATACGTTTTCCGGGTGGGGCGGTAAGTCCGGCAATATAAGTTATGAGTGGTTTGCGAATATTAAATCGAATAAATTCGGCGGCTTCTTCTTCCGCAGAACCGCCAATTTCACCGATCATGATGATACCTTTGGTGTTTCTGTCGGCCTCGAATAATTTTAAACATTCGATAAAATTGATACCATAAAGAGTATCTCCACCGATCCCAATACTACTGGACTGGCCCAGGTTAACCCGGGAGGTTTGCTGTACTGCTTCAAACATCAATGTTGCGGAGCGCGATACAATGCCGATAGATCCCGCTTGAAAAAGATCTCCGGGCATAATGCCTATCTTGCAAGCGCCCGGTGAGATAATGCCCGGTGCATTTGGACCAATAAGGGTGACCCCATAATGCGCAATTGCACCTTTCACTCGCAAAATGTCTTGCACCGGAATGCCGCGCGTAATACAAACAATAAGTTCGATGCCCGCTTCAGCGGCTTCGAGTAAGGCGTCTGCGGCTAATAGAGGGGGCACGCAAATCATGCTGGCGGTTGCACCTGTTTGTTGTATGGCCTCTCTGACGGAATTAAAAATAGGTTTTCCAAGATGGCTTGCTCCGCCTTTACCGGGCCTGACGCCACCGACGAGTTGGGTGCCGTAGTCGATCATTTGTTGGCAATGAAACGTGGCGAGTTTACCGGTGAATCCTTGGCATATTACACGTGTGGTTTTATCAACTAGGATTGCCATTAGCGGCCACCCTGCGAGATATTGACAACGGTTTGTGTGGCGACACTTAAATCATCAATCAGTATGACGAGTAGCTCACTTTGTTGAATGATGTGTTTAGCTTCATTGCTTTGGGTGCCTTGCAGTCGCGCAACAATAGGTATCTTTAAGTAATGTTTTGCGGCGGCGAGTTTTATTCCTTCTGCAATAATGACGCAGCTGAGTATGCCGCCAAAAACATTGACAAAAATAGCTTTGATTTCACGGTCATCGTTGATCAATCTGATGGCATCAGCAATTAATTCGGGTGTGGTTTCGGATCCCACATCCAGAAAGTTAGCAGGGTTACCACCGTGTAGCTTAATGAGATCCATGGTGGCCATGGCCAAACCTGCTCCATTGACGAGACATGCGATGTCGCCGTCTAAGCTCACATAGTGCATGCCGTATTGATTTACCAGGATTTCGGTTGCATCACGTTGGCGGTCATCGCGTAAGTCATTAAATCCTGGGTGTCGAAATAAGGCATTTTCATCCATGATGATTTTGGCATCGAGTGCGACAAGTTGGTGATCTTCGGTGGTTCCAAGTGGATTAATTTCTATGACGAGTAAATCTTTGTCCATAAACAGTTGGAATAAGTTTGTAGTCAATTGGACGAATGCCGGGAATAAGTTAGCATCAAGATCGAGCTTGCCAAATAAGTGTCGGATATGTGAGGGCTGTAATCCCATGATTAAGTCAGTGGGCACAACATGAATTTTGTCTTTCATCTTGCTGCGAATTTCTTCGATTTCTAAGCCGCCTTCACGTACGCCAATAAATGCGAGACGCTCTTGGCTTCTGTTGATGCGCAACGCTAGATATAGCTCGTCACAAGTAGGTACGAGTGTCTCAATCAAAACATCTGAAACAATTTGTCCTTTAACATTTGAACGCGGTCGATGGATTTTTTTTCCAATGAGTTGCGAGCTTATGTCGAAGACTTCAGCAGCGGACTTGGCGAAGTGAATTGCTCCGGCTTTTGCTCGACCGCTGGCGTGAATTTGGGCTTTGACGATACAAGTTGCGGTGTTGAGATCAAGATAGGCTTGTTTCGCTTGTTCTGCACTAGCGGCAAGAATGCCCTCTGGTATGGCTATGCCATAATCTTGGAGTAATGCTTTGGCTTGATATTCGTGCAATCTCATCGAGGATTAGTATCAAAATGTCTTTGTAATGATTAAATGTATTATTGGATTTAGGCGATTCTAAACTGCTGATAAACAACGTGAGCTCGAACTCTTTGCGTATATCTGGCTTGAATCTAGCCTGTTTCAAATCACAATGTATCACGAGTTATATATTAATACTGATTTACCTTGATGTCAGCAAGTCAGTTATTCGATGTGTTGTATTCAAGCTGTTGATATTGTTTGGTTTGTTAATATGCCTTCGAGTTTGCTCGAAGGTTTTTCGAGACACTTATGGCTATTATTTCTCTGTTACTATTATTTTTTATGAGTACGGCTGTTGGTTCGGCAAGTCCGGCCTATGATGCGGTGAGACTTGGTAATTATGCACAAGCCTATGCGCATTGGAAGTCCATGGCGGATAAAGGGGATGCAGAAGCCCAGTTTCAAATTGCGGCGTTATATCGAACAGGAAAGGGCGTTCCAAAAAATTTAGAGCACGCGTTTACGGGTTTTATGTACGCTGCTAAACAAGGCCATGGTAAAGCGCAATACAATGTTGCTTATATGTTGCAATACGGATTAGGCAGAAAAAAAGATCTCCGTGCTGCCAAAGCCTGGTATCAGGCCGCGAAAAAAAATAACAGCAAAAAAGCGCCGATAAAACTTGCTAGCTTGCCGCTGGAAGTAGGTTTGGTGCAGGAAAGAAAAACAATGGATTTAGATGCTTTCAAGAGGCTAAACCTTGCCAATCGACAAGGACTTAGCTCTGTTCATTTAGCCGTTAAGAACAATAAAATAGATTTGTTGAAGTCGCTGCTGGAAAAAAAAACTGAAATTAATGTAAAAGATAAATTTGCTAGAACCCCGTTGTTAATCGCAAGTGTCAGTGGAAATCATAAAGCAGTCTCTTTGTTATTAAAAGCATCCGCATTTATCAATGAAACTGATTTAACCGGACGATCGGCGATATTTCTTGCCGCGAGTAAAGGTTATGCGGTGATTGTGAATAGCCTTCTCGTTGCGGGTGCAGATGCAACATTAGCCGATGGGCGAGCTAATACCACACCGTTGTTGATTGCGGTTCGCAATAATCGTATTGGCGTAGTGAAGGTTTTGCTCGCTCATTTATCCGCTGCTGAGCTGCAAATGTCGGTCGATATGAATGGAAATTCTCCGCTTGCTATTGCCGCTAAACATGGTTTCATGCGTATGTTTGATGCCTTGCTCGATAGTAAATTGAATCTAAATCAAGTAAACCGTTTGGGGCGGTCAACGTTAATGCGGGTAGCTGCAAGCAATAATCAGCGTATTTTGCCAAAGCTGATTCGTGCTGGAGTACATCTCGACCAACAGACAAGACAGGGTTGGACTGCATTAATGTTTGCAGTGGAGCAGAATAATTATCCCGTGGTGTTACAATTATTACACGCCGGGGCGGCTATAGATTTGAAAAACCACCAAGGCTGGACGGCGTTGATGTTTGCTGCACGCCATGGAAGTACGGAAATAATTCAATTATTGCTAGAAAATGGAGCAGCCTTAAATATCGTCAATAGGAAAAATGAAGACGCAATGTATCTTGCGAGAAAATCTAAACAACAAGAAAGCATTTCGATTTTACAAAAATTTGGTGCATAAAAATGACGCACGGGTTTTTGTTTTATCTGTTATGTTGCTTTATGACTTCAGAATCTGTTCACCGTTGATTAAATCTTCCACGGTTTCGCGTTTGCGAACAACATGGAATTCACTGCCGTCTACCATGACTTCAGCTATTCTTGGTCGAGAGTTATAATTGGAACTCATGCTAAAGCCATACGCACCTGCTGAGCGTATCGCCAGTAGTTGGTTTTTGGCTAAAGTAAGCTCTCGGTTTTTCCCCAAAAAATCGCCGGTTTCACATACGGGGCCTACAACATCGTAAATGCCATGCTGGCCGTGGTTTTTCTGTGAGACAGGAATAATGTTTTGCCAGGATTGGTATAATGCCGGGCGTAGTAAGTCATTCATCGCAGCATCAACAATGGCGAAACTTTTTTCTTCATTGTTTTTCAGGTACTCCACTTTGGTCACTAGAATTCCGGCATTAGCCGCGATGACTCTTCCGGGTTCAAGATGAATTGACAAGGTGCGTTGGCCTATGCGTTGTCGAATAGCTTGCGCGTATTCTCCCGGCAAAGGGGGAGTTTCATCTTGATAACGAACCCCTAACCCGCCTCCGAGGTCGATATGCTGTATCTGAATTTGTTTTGCCGCAAGTTCGTCGATGAGTATGAGTACACGATCTAGCGCATCTAAAAAAGGACTCATTTCAGTGAGTTGTGAACCAATATGGCAGGCGATGCCTTTTATGATGAGGTTGGGTAGGTCACGGGCTTTGACATATAAGGCCATGCTTTGTTTGATATCAACTCCAAATTTGTTGTCCTTTAAGCCGGTGGAAATATAGGGGTGGGTTTTGGCGTCGACATCTGGGTTAACGCGTATTGCAATGGGCGCTTTTTTGCCGCTAGATATAGCAACTTCATTGAGCACATCGAGTTCGGCAAAGGACTCAATATTAAAACAATGTATATTTTGCTCTAGGGCGTATTGCATTTCTGCTTGGGTTTTTCCTACGCCTGAAAAAACGACCTTGCTTGGATCTCCGTTTGCTTGCATAACGCGGTATAATTCACCGCCCGATACGATATCAAAGCCGGAGCCTAGGCGCGCAAAAATATTGAGCACAGCAAGATTAGAATTCGCTTTGACCGCATAACAAATCATGTGCTCATGATGCCCCTTGAGGCAATCATTAAAAGCGTGCCAATGGCGCTCTAAGGTGGCGCGTGAGTAGATGTAACAAGGCGAGCCCACGTGTTGAATGATGTTCTTGATGGCGACATCTTCCGCATAGAGTTCATTATTTTTGTATTCAAAATAGTCCATCGGCTTATTTCTTCTTTGGTTCTTCAGGGATAGTTAGGTATCGTTAGTGATGTTTAACCGGCTTATTAAGCGTGTTTTTTTGGCTGTCTGACGAATTACTACTCTTTTTTTCTGGAGGGTTATTGGGTATATACAAATCACCCTTACGTCCGCATGCGCTGAGTATAAATACGATAACAAGCAGTGCAAAAAGCCATCGAGCGTGGTTCATCTTGGGTTTCTTGATTCTCTTGGGTTGCTGTTATTCAATGAAAGCGCTATTTTAACAGCTGTGATTATTTCCTGCTACGGGTATATGTGCTTATGTGCTTGCGCGCGCTACATCTTGGGTTGGTGGTAGAACTATATGACCGCAGGCCGATTATAGATTGAGGATCTTGTTAGATGGAAAGTGTAAAAATATTGCCGGGAAATAAACCGGTTAAGATGGTCGTCATTTGGTTGCATGGTCTCGGTGCTGATGGCTATGACTTTGAACCCTTGGTTCCGCAATTACAATTATCCGATGAGTTAGGGATAAAATTTATTTTTCCGCATGCTCCATTGCAATCTGTCACGATTAATGATGGATTGAGGATGCGTGCTTGGTACGACATAAGACATCCTGATTTAGCGGTTGCCCAAGATATCGCAGGTATTCGAATTTCTGCAAATCTAATAAAAAATTTGATTGACCAGGCCTATGAGGAAGTCGAAAAAGTGGTGCTTGCAGGGTTTTCACAGGGAGGGGTGATTTCTCTTTGTGCGGGTTTGCGCTATTCTCGTCAGCTCACTGGAATTTTGGCTTTATCCACATATTTGGCTGATCGTGAGGCGCTTGAAGTTGAGCGCAGTGAGGAAAATCGTGAAGTTCCTATCCTGATGATGCACGGCATTGAAGACCCGGTTATTCCGTTAATTCATGCGCAGCGCTCGAAAGATGAGTTAGTAGCTTTAGGTTATGCCGTGGAATGGAAGACCTATGCAATGCCGCACTCAGTTTGCCCACAGCAGGTTAATGACATAGGAATATGGTTGCGCAAACTTGCGGCTTAATAGACTGGGTAGGTCTAGAGGTTTCTTAATTTAGCTATTTGAGAGTTTGTTAACTCAACGAATAAGGAATTTGTTGATCGTCATTTCTACGCGTTTTTTATATTCGAGTAATTCGATGGTAGGTGTTTTATACCGCGTGCCTGTGTTGCTGGCGGGTTCTATTTTCGCTTGGCGAAAGATGGCTCCTGAGTGATTATTATTGTTATCTAGTTGTCTGGCGACGTGTTCAAATAGTTGTGCTCCAAGTGCCTCTGATTTAAATTGTGCATCATCAAGTTTGATAGAAAACTCGGTTTTTTGCGCGTTTTTTAGCATCGTTAGGGTCATGTCTATTACGGGCGTCGAAAAACGAATGTCTGCTAGCGATCGTTGTTCTATGTTGAATTTTTCCGAAGTTTTATTAACACAATAAAGTTCTAAATACGAAGCTTCATTTTTAGAGAATAAAGCCTCTTGATCGCGTTCAATTTTGTCTGCATACTCACTCAGAAGAATGCTGTTTTTTATAAGCTGATAAAAGCTTCCCAGTATTGGAAGCGTTTTTATATTGTTGAATCTTTGGTTAAATAAGGTTCCAAATTCATCGAGAATATAAATGTTAGTGCGATTGCCCACGCATTCGTAAAATATTTGTATGATGCCTTTTTGATTGTAGCGATAAATTTCAGGGATAGGTGTTTTTGAGTTGGATGTTTTTTCGAAGTATACGGTTTTATATGTTTTGCGCTTGGTGCTGAGAGCGCTCGCTAACTGAGAAAATGTTTTGAAAATGGTATAAGAATAGTCATTTTTTCTTTTTTTGTAGAGACCAATATAATTGCCGACTGCTTCGATCACAAATAGTGTGTCAGTGTTAGAATTGGGTTGAAAATATAGCTTGTCTAAGGTGTTCAATATATCGTTGATTCTATGAGTGAGTGCATGCCCATAGCTAGTTGAGAAGCTGTGTGCATTTGGAATGGGTGGAGTGTTATTAAATAGTTTGCCATTTTTATCGAAAGAAAGACTAAGGAATTGGCTAAGAAAATCAAACATTCCTTGCATTCCATTATATCTAAGAGAGAAAACTTCCTTCCAGCTATTGATATACGAGAATTCGATACTGACCATAAGGCTTTCATCCCATGAGCCGGGTTGAAGAATGTCAATATTGCCTGAGATGATATCTTTATCTAAATAATTGCTGGTAATTTTAGGTATTTTCCCGACGTTAAGAAATAATGATGTGGATTCCACCGTGGCTGGCAGTAGCAAGGCTTCGGTGTCTGCCTGCAAGGCATCTGGGCTACTGAAAGTTTGTTGTAGCTTGTCAATAATGGTGTTTAACTCAATCTGATTGAGTTCACATCCGGGGGCATAGAGCAATTTACTCGTCGTAGCATCAATCACTGAGTTGAATATACCCCAGGCCAGTAATTCAACGAGTCCAGTGGTTTTTTTAAGCGGTTTGTATTGATTGATTTGTGAGCCAATTACTTTGTCTCGGAACATCAGCCAGCGATCTTGTTTGTCGGCCCCCTGGGCTAGCATAATCGTTATTCTGTCTTCAGCGATGTCGTCGCTAATACCCCGATTAACGATTTCAATTTTTCCAGGTTTTGCTTCAAAAACAGCATAAAGTTTTCGACCAAGTATATTTAAATCACGTGTATTTATTTTTGATTTTGCATTATGGGCTTTGGCAAAAGTAGATAGAAATAAATAAGACTTTGTTAAATGATCGAGTAATAATTTACGCTCAAGAGTGACATCATCAATTTTCCAGTCGGAGCGCGAATCTAGTCTTGCTAATTGTTGGTCTTGCCATCCCCATTCTTGAATCAGTTTTTTTATAAGCTGATGTCGCCAGTCTGTTTTTTCTTTGCTGCTTCTTTTGGATGCGAGGATACCTATTTTGAAATAGAAACTTCTTCTGACAGATTCTTTGCGCAGTGAATCTTTTTGATTTTCAAAGTAGGTTTCTAGAGTATCGAGTAATATTATATAAGGATCTAGCTCATCTAAGTCGATTTCTGTTGCATAGTAAACCTTTTGTTTTAAGCGCGTAGACAGCGGAGTAGCATTAGGATATTCGGTGGCATAAATTTCCATTAAACTAATTTTTAGAATTGACTTATAAGGTGAATCTACGCCCTTAAGGACTTGCCATACGGCCGCGCCAAAAAACTCATCTATCGGAATATTGGGTAGCGAGCCAAAATCTATGCACTCATGGTAATCTAATATTTTTTTATCGAATAATTGTTGCTTTATGCTGGCATAGTTATTTTCCTCGTGTGGGGGGATGAACCACCATACAGGATGTTTTCCGGCTATCCAGATGCTGGTGCGATAAAATTCATCGAGTAATAAACGATGTTGTGCGCTGCCGCTACTTTCGGAGGATACAATGCTTGAGTGGCCTGCGCGAAACTCGTCGGCATTCATTAAAAAAAAGTGAGCTTCTATGCCCAGCGTTTCTGCCCATTTTTCAATGTCGGTCGCTTTGTGTTGCAATAATTCTAAGTTGTCAGGGGATACGTCCCCACGATGGCACAGCCAAAAATCTAAATCGCTTTTTTTTGCAAAAGCCACACTTCCCGCGCTGCCCATCACAAAAATCGATTCTATGCAGCAATGAAACTGGGTCTGTTTTTTTTCATCAAAGCTTGGCCAAGTTTGGCGCGCTGTTTTGGCAGTATGATCGTCCATTGCATAAGCAGATACACCGCAGGGTGTATCCATGCCGACATAGCCGGGTAATGCGCGATTATTAATATGGAAAAGGAGAGGAAGAATTTCTAGAAAAACCCTTTGTTTGGGACGTAATAACGCTTGTGTACGTTCAATCCGCTTGGAATTCAGCATAATAAAACGGCTGCGTACCGTGTTAGTGTTGGTTTCGAGAGATTGCTGAGCGCTATCTAAATTCACGTTGATCTGGTTTCCATGCTAGGGGTGGTAAATTACTTGTTTTGCTTATTATCGGCATGTGGCGCATAACTACTGAGGTCATAATAATGAAAAACTATTATTTTTTTGGGATTGAATAATAGTTTGAATCCCTATAAAAAAGATAACGAGATGAAATATGTCTCTAAATTCCCTGGCATTTTTCATGCAAACATCTGAGGAGTGTTGTATATCGTGGATCATTGTGGAAGACATTTATGAGTAACCCTATTTCTCAAGATATTGCAGATCAAGTATTAAATAAATCGCCACTCGGGATAGTAGTGACTAACCCTGATGCAGTCATTACGTGGGTTAATTCGACGTTCTGCCAATTTTTGGGTGTGCAAGAAAAGGATGCCCTGGGTAAAAAACGGGCAGAGTTGTTAATGCATGTTCTCGATAGATATCACGAGCATAGTAATATATGGCGAGTCAACGGAGATTCCGAACGCTGGTTGCTCACCGTGGATAGCACATTAAGGCAGAACGAGCAAAATACCGGCGATGTGGTGTATTTTGTTGATGCAACCGAGTTGATGCGCTTACGTATAGAGTGTCAAAATTTAACGGACCAACTGCAGAGCAGTGTGACCAAAGATAAGGTCACGGGATTGCTCAATTCAAAAGCTTTAATGCAGGCTTTGGATCCCCAGGTTTCCCGGAGCAGGCGTTACCAAAACCCTCTGAGCTTGGTGAAAATGCAGATTAATGCATTTAGCTCAAATCGAATTGATTTTTCGTTATCCGCAGACCAAGTTTTAAAAGCAGTGAGCTTTTACCTGCGTGATCAGCTGCGTTGGGTTGATCAGGTGGGGCGTACCGATGATATGGAGTTCACCTTCATTTTGCCCGAAACGGGCGAGTCAGATGCGCGGAAGTTAATTCATAAAATTTCTTCTAGGCTGTCCGCATTAAGTTTACTTGACAACCCAGAAGTGAGTATTGAGGTGCAAGCGCAGTTTGGTTATGCGCAATGGAAAAAAGGCGATGACACCTTGAAGCTACTGCACAAAGTGACCCAGTCTGTAGCCGAAGATTCGATTGTTGCTTAGATTGTAGTAGCTTATGACCCTCTAATTAAGAGATATTCTTTTACGTGCTTTTACGATGGCTGCTTTCACCTGCATGGGAGCGGTTCCCCCGAGATGGTTTCTGGCTGCGCACGAACCCTCAGGAGTCAACACGGCGAAAACATCTTTTTCGATGATGTTTGAGAATGTTTTTAGTTCTTGTAAATCCATTTCAGATAAGTCTCTGCGGGTATCGACGCCCCGTTTTACGGCTTTGCCGACAATTTCATGCGCATCACGAAATGGCATTCCTTGCATCACTAAATAGTCCGCGAGATCGGTTGCGGTGCTAAATCCTTTTTTAACCGCGCTGAGCATATTATCGGGTTTGGTTTTTAAACTGCTCATCATTGCAGCAAATACGCGTAGTGATGTTTTTATTGTGTCGATGCTATCGAATAATGGTTCTTTGTCTTCCTGATTGTCTTTATTGTATGCCAGTGGCTGGCTTTTCATGAGTGTAAGCAGGGTTGTCAGGTTGCCGTATACGCGCGCGCTCTTGCCGCGAATAAGCTCAGGTACATCGGGATTTTTTTTCTGTGGCATGATTGAAGAACCTGTGCAAAAACTGTCTCCAAGCTCAATAAAATCAAACTGTTGCGATACCCAAATAATTAATTCTTCAGAAAATCTGGATAAGTGAGTCATGATGAGTGAGGCGACAAAATTAAATTCTATAATGAAATCCCTATCGCTAACTGCATCCAGAGAGTTTTGACATATATGTTCAAATCCAAGCAGTTTGGCCGTGATGTCGCGCTGAATGGGATACGTCGTACCCGCGAGTGCGGCTGAGCCGAGCGGCATATGGTTAACTCGCTTTTGGCAATCGCTTAGACGCTCTTGGTCACGCACCAGCATTTCAAACCATGCGAGCATATGGTGACCAAAGGTAATTGGTTGGGCGACCTGTAAATGGGTATAACCCGGCAGAATGGTGTCGAATTCCCGGTCTGCAATATCGAGTAAGGTAGTTTGCAATTGTGTCAGGCCTGATCTTATTGCTGCGATTTCTTCACGCAAGTAGAGTCGCATGTCAGTGGCGACTTGGTCGTTTCTTGAGCGCCCTGTATGGAGTTTTTTACCGGCGTCGCCTATCTTAGCGGTTAATCGTGCTTCAATGTTCATGTGCACGTCTTCGAGTGCAATTGACCATTGAAATTCACCTTGTTCAATTTCACGCTGTATCTCTTGCAGTCCATTAATAATTGATTTTTTTTCTGCGTCGCTCAGGATGCCTACTTGATGCAACATGGTGGCATGCGCGATAGAGCCCGCAATGTCATGAGCATACAAACGCTGATCAAATTCGACTGAAGCGGTAAAGGCTTCGACAATAACATCGGTGGGTTCGGTGAACCGTCCACCCCAAGGTTTTGCATTGGATTTTTTATCAGGCATGTAGGCCCCTACGTCGTGGTTTAAACTGCGCGAGAGTATATTCTATTTCCAGCATATGGGCGACAAGTGCTATGCTATATGGCTTCGCGTTGCGGAAAGTACGTGAGTTTTTGCCATCAGGAAGACATCAAGAAGAGAGAACAATACAGATTATGCCCAAAGATACGATACGAATTGCGACTCGAAAAAGCCCACTTGCGCTGTGGCAAGCTGAGTTTGTTAAAACCAAGTTACAGGAATTTCATCCTGAGTTAAGCGTTGAACTAATAAAGATGACGACTCAAGGGGACAAAATACTGGATGTGCCATTGGCTAAAGTGGGTGGCAAAGGCTTGTTTGTCAAAGAGTTAGAGACCGGGATGTTGACCGGAGAAGCCGATATTGCGGTGCATTCTATGAAAGATGTGCCGGTTGAGTTTCCTGAAGGGCTGCATCTTGCGGTGATTTGCGAACGCGAAGATCCACGTGATGCATTTGTGTCTAAGCATTTTGCAAGTTTTAGTGAGTTGCCGCAGGGTGCAAAGGTGGGTACTTCGAGCATGCGTCGCCAGTGTCAAATTACTTCTCGGCGTCCCGATTTAGAAATAATCAGTCTTCGAGGAAACGTCAATACACGCTTGGCAAAACTTGATGCAGGTGAATATGATGCCATTATTTTGGCTGCTGCAGGTTTGATTCGACTGGGGTTTGAGTCGCGTATCCAGGAATTTATGAGCACTACAGACAGCTTACCGGCGATTGGGCAGGGAGCGGTGGGTATTGAGTGCCGCATAGATGATGCGCGAATCAATCAGTTAATTGCACCACTGAATCATTTGGATACTTCTATTAGAGTGCGCGCAGAGCGTGCGATGAATCATCGGTTGGAAGGAGGCTGTCAAGTTCCCATCGGTGGTTATGCCGAGTTAACGCATGACGGTATCGTCTTGCGCGGACTTGTGGGCAGCGTGGACGGCAAGGAAATTATCCGTGGTGATGTGAGAGGTCATGTCGATGATGCCGATAAGCTTGGATTTGAATTGGCAGACGATTTGTTAGCGCGTGGTGCTGCTAGGATTCTTGCCGAAGTGTATGGCGCTCATTAACACGGCTTTATCGCTTGCCGGTTTGGGAGTGTTGGTGACACGACCAAAGCCTCAAGCCGAAGAATTATGTGCGGCGATTGAAGCTCAAGGGGGGCGCGCACTTTGTTGTCCGGTGATAGAGATCGCAGACCCTGTCAACTTAGCGATATTGAATACCCTTGTTGCTTGCCTCGATGATTTTGATATCGCTATTTTTATAAGCCCTAACGCAGTTGTTAAGGCGGTAGCTTTGCTGCAGATGCAAGGACGTGAGCTACCTGCAAATTTGCGCATTGCGGCGATTGGTAAGGCAACGGCAACGGCACTTGTTGCGCATGGGATAAAAGTCGACATTTTTCCATCGGAGCAATTTAATAGTGAAGCTTTGTTATCCCAAGAAGCAATGTTGCGAGTGCAGCATAAACGGATTCTCATTTTTCGGGGTGTTGGGGGGCGTGAGTTACTTGCCGAGACTTTACGCAGACGCGGTGCAACAGTAAGCTATGCTGAAGTTTATCGTCGAATTAAGCCAAACGTTGATATTGTGGCTTTGCTCGATAAATGGTCAGGTATTGACGTGGTGATAGTGACGAGTAACGAAGGATTGCGTAACCTTTACGAAATGATGGATAGCGCGGGACGCTCGCGGTTACTGGCAACGCAGCTGGTGGTAGTGAGTCATCGTGCTGCCGATTTAGCCAAAAAAATGGGTTTTATAAAAACGCCACGTGTTGCGATGGCGGTTAGCAATGAGGCGGTCATTGAAGTTTTGCGCCAAAGTAGCTCGAAATTGGGTGGGCAGCCTTAATTTTAGTCAAATCATTGACGATTCCTGTTAATTTTTAAAACTAATCAATAAAGAAATACCATTCGAGGTTCCAATTCTGGTTCAGGGTGAATAATATATAGGCCCTAAGGGAGGGGTCAGGCTGAAGAAATCTAGTTGATAATAAGGTTTCGATAACCTGTCATATGTATAAGGATAAGGACACGTTGTAGAGTAAAGAGTTGAACACCCAGTGTTCTTTAATATCTGGACTGCCATGTCAGCTAAGTATGGTGACCATATTTATACCAGCAGAGGTAAATAGGATAAGTTATGAAAAATCAAAATGATTCGAAGGGTAATAATGGGCAGAATGGGTCTGCTGATTCGGGAGATCGTGGTTCTGCAGCAAATAATATAAGTAGAGAGCAGTCAAGCCGTGCCGCACCGCCACCTGCTGCTGTGGTTCAAGCACCGCCGCGGGCGAAGACTGGCTTTGCTAATTTCATGTCTTTTGTGGCTTTTGTTGCTGCTGGAACCCTTGGTGCTGGCGCTTATCTATTTTGGGAAGAGTATAACAAAGACCAAGAAATGGTTTCTAAGTCTTTTTCTGAAATTCAAACTGGCGTCGAGGATAAATTAGCATCAACACAAGCAAACTTGATTAACTCAGTTAACAGCACATTGTCCGTTGCGCAAAGCCAACTTAAAGACGACGCATTGTCTATCCAAAAAGAAGTTTCGAAGCAATTAGTCGAGCAGGCTTCGCAAATGGGTGCGACCAAGGCATTGATTGCCAAGACGAGTGAACGCCAGGATGCGGTAGAGATAAGCCTTAATCGCTTGTATAACCGAATTGGTGATTCTTCACGAGAGTGGATGGTGTCCGAGGCTGAATACCTGTTACAAGTCGCCAATCATCGACTGATTTTAGAAGATGATGTAAAAACAGCCATTGCGGCACTTAAATTGGCTGATAGCCGAATCGTATCTGCAGGTGACCCTGCATTGCTAAAAGTGCGCGAAGTATTGGCGAAAGAAATTACGGCTCTTGAGACATTGCCGCAACCCGATGTTGCCGGTACTGCACTTGCGTTGGTTGAGATAGCCAAAAAGTTTGAATCATTGCCGTTGAAAGCGCGGATTCAGCCTGAAGCTACCGGGGATGCGCCTTCTGCTGAGTCACCTATTACCAGTGATACTTGGGGTGGGGTGCCAGCAGCAATGCTGAATGCTGTTAAGGGTTTGGTAACAGTCCGCTATAATGATCGACCTTTGGAGCCATTGTTAGCACCTAAACAAGTTCGTCATCTGCACGATAATTTGCAGCTTAAACTGGAGCAAGCACGCTTGGCTATTCTGCATAAGAACGCAGGTTTATATCAAGCAAATATTGATATGGCGATAGAATGGGTTAATTCTTATTTTGATACGGATAGCGATGAGACTCAAAGAGTTATCGCTAAACTGAGTGACCTAAGAGGAGCGAGACTCGAAATTGACAAGCCGGATATTTCGAGTTCATTGAGAACCTTAAAGCTGGTTGCTACAAAACTTGAGTTAGGCCTTGCAGCGAACCAACCCGATACGAGTTCTACTGAAGTTGCAACCTTGGAAGGAGGTGAGTAACGATGAAAATGCTTATTCTAACTTCTGTGTTTCTCTTGGGTGGAGCTGCATTTGCTCACTTTATGCGAAATGACCCAGGGTATATATTAATTGGTGCTGGTAGTTACAGTATTGAAATGTCTCTGGCCTTGTTTGGCATATTGTTTGTGCTATTGGTTTTCGCGGTGCATTACCTTATCAAGATTATTTCGAGTATTTTGGGTTCGCCCATGACGTTCAAAAAATGGAATAAAACAAGAAAAGAAAAACATGCGAATTCTGTAATCAGCCAAGGTTTACTTGCACAGGCGCAAGGTGATTGGAAGCATGCTGAAAAAACATTGATTGCACATGTGGAAGATAGTTCTGCTCCAATGGTGAATTATTTGAATGCAGCACGTGCGGCGCAAGCGCAAGGTGCAAAACATCGCGCGGATCAATATTTACGCATGGCAAATACATCACGAGGTAGTGAAGGTGTAGCGGTTAATTTGACCAAGGCGGAGCTTTTAATCCAAAGTGGTCGTATAGAGCAAGCTCAAGTCGCATTGTTAGAGTTGCGCAAGAAACTCCCTAAAAATAAGCAAGTGCTCGTATTATTAGCGCAAACCTATCAACGTCTTGATGATTGGGATGCGTTAAAAAACTTATTGCCTGATTTAAAACGAGGACGTGTGATTGAGCCTTCATTGTTTTATGAGCTGGAAAAAACAGTTTATTTTTCACTGCTTAACAAAGCGCAAGATGATGCAACGACGGATAAAATTCGCAGATTGTGGATGTTATTGCCCAGAGACTTGAAAACGGAACAGGATTTATTGGTTCCTTATACGCAGAAACTGGTTGAGCATGGAGAGGGCGGAAGCATTGAAGGCATAGTGCGAGATTCCATTGAGTTGAAATGGAATGAAACACTCGTGCATGTATATGGGATGATCGAAGACGCTAATACTACCAAGCAACTGGCGGTTGTCGAGTCGTGGTATGCTGACCATGAAGAGAGTCCTACCTTATTATTAACCCTTGGGCGTTTAAGTATGCGCAAGAAGTTTTGGGGCAAGGCTAAGACTTATCTTGAGAAAGCGGTAGAATTAGGTAATACCGTTGAATCTTATTATGCGTTTGCTCAATTGCTTGAGCAAACAGAGGAACAGGAAGCCGCTGCTAAATACTATAAAAAAGGCTTAGAATTAGCCGCAAAAAAGTCCGTCACTGAAAAGTTAAGCAAAGAGATGGCGGCGCCTGAGATTCATGCCGCAGCAACTGCTGCATAGGGTTTTGCGATTAAGCAGAAAAGAACGGTTACGCCCTTGCAAGTTTATATTGTTGTTAGGTCGTAGCGGCTTTTTGTCATTGCTGGCTTCTGCCGCTGTTCTGTCGTTTTAAGAGTGACCAATGAAGAGTTACTAATTATTCAATAGCAAAGCGGTGCTATCCTTATGTGGTAACACTGCTTTGTGTTTTTAGTCTGGCTTTGTTGTCAGTTGCTTTCGAAAGTGAAGGCATCAGAGAAGAAACGACTATTATTCATTCCATGGTTTAGAAATTCACTATTTGCTGCTTTTATCATCGCGGGTGGACCGCATGCGTAAATATCATGTCGAGATAAGTCCGAAAAATCCTGCATTACTGCTTGGTGTACGAGACCAGTTCTACCTTGCCACCCCGTTATACTTAAATCGTCAGATAGAACAGGTACGTAGCTAAAGTTGGGAAACGTGGTTTGCCATTGCTCGACGAGTTCGTGCAAGTAAAGCAGCTCTTGGTTTCTTGCGCCCCAATAAAATATCAGCTCGCGTTTAGCGTTTTCAGCAAACAAATGTTCCAGAATGGATTTGATAGGGGCAAAACCAGTGCCTCCCGCAAGCAATATAATAGGTCTATTCGTGGATTCATCGATGGTAAAGCTACCGTGTGGCCCTTCAATTCTAAGCAAGGTTTTGACTTTCATCTCATCAAAAACGTATTTTGTATAAAACCCATCGGCGACACGCCGAATATGCAGCTCCAGTAATTCGTCATCATGCGGTGGTATAGCGAGTGAAAAGCTGCGCTTGCGCCCATCTTGCAATAAAATATCGATATATTGGCCGGGTAAAAATGGAAGTCTTTCATTGGCGGGTAGTTTTAATTTTATACGCATTACCTCCGGCGCAAGTTTGTCCATTGCAACAACGCGGCAGGGAAGGGTTTTCACTGAAATTTCGCTTGCTGAGCTTATTTGTTGTACTTCAATTTCTAAGTCGCTCTTAGGTTTTGCTTTGCAAAATAGCGCTAGCTTGTTGCTCTTGTCGTTTTCATTAAGGCCTATTGGTTCCTCTTCATAATAATATTCCCCGCGGATAACCTTGCCTTTGCAGGCGCCACAAGCACCGCCTCGACATCCGTAAGGAAAAGTAAGGCCTGAATGTAAGGCTGCATCGAGAATGGATTCATCGCTTCCAACCTCGAATTCATGTTCGCTGGGTAATACCGTTACTTTATAGCTCATAAAATACCTATGTATAATTAAAAAATTCTAATGTATTGCGTAATAATTTTTCTACTTCTTTAATTTGTTCTTTGTCTTCGCCACGATGTTGTTTGACATGGTCAGATTTAATCCAGCTTTTTACAAATTCAATAGATTTATGGGTCATTTTAATATCCAAAAAATCAGCGACGCGTTCAAAGCTTGCCAAAGGGTTTGCACACAACGCTTCGTATCTTAGCTCTAACTGATTTTGCTGTGGGATTTGTTGGGCAAATCGGGCATATTTTTCTACTTGGAATTTCCATGACAATGCACCACGAATATGTGGTGGTTGATCAAGTGCATTTAGGCGTTGCAAAATGTCATGTCCGAGAGGTGTAGCTGGGTCATCTGTCAAATGCTGCCTAAACGCAACATCACGCCCGTCTCGAATAATATGAATGAAGCGCGCACGTGGAAAGCAGCGCAAGACTAAGGGCGCAATCAAATAAGTTTCAGGATATTTCCAGCCCCAGGCATTAACACTATTCGGGTTTTTTGATATTTGATGGTATAAACGTAATGCCGATTTTTGAAATAATGCCAAATCGGCATTACTGACATCTTGTGCGTGATCAATGCATAAATTTTTTCTCGCGAGTTGTTTTACGATTTTTCGAAATACGAAATCGTCTACATCTCCAGAAGTCATCTGGGGTTTAATCGACATCGCGACGCCAATATTTTCTAAACATCTTGGCAATAAACGTGTGCCTGATTTTCCACGACCTAATACAATAATAGGTCGTAGATGTTCGAGTTTTTTGGATCTTTGTTTTATCTTTTGCTGATCAAATAATTGCTCGAAGGCTAAACTTGATTTGAGCTTAATGTAGGGTAAAACTTTTTGCATGGTGAAAGTATTACTTTTGTGTTTTAAAGCTTAAAATAATCAATAATATGGCGCCTACGGTAATAGCCGAATCGGCGATGTTGAATGCCGGCCAATGAGATGTGCCTATGTATAAATCCATGAAGTCGACGACATAACCAAAACGCAGTCTATCTATGAGATTGCCAATAGCGCCACCTAAGATAAGTGATAATGCGATTGCATCTGCTTTTTCATGAGGCTTAAGTTTTTTTATCCATAATAAAATAAAAATACTTACCGCCGTTGCGAGTATCGAAAAAAACCAGCGTTGCCATCCACCGGCTTCACTGAGAAAACTAAAAGCAGCACCAGAATTATGGACTAAAGTAAAATTAAAAAACGGTGTAATTGCCAGCGGCTGAAACATTTCCAGATGGTTGCTGGCGGCTGCTTTTGTTACTTGATCAGCAATAATAATGCACAGCGTCAACCAAAGCGATTTAAGCATAGTGTCTTTTTTCGCCCGCACCCAGGATATTATCAATACATCGACCGCACAACTCAGGATGTTCTGAATTTGCTCCAACCAAGGGTTGATGATGCCAGCAGCGAATACATTTGGCATGTTTTGAGGGTGCGACTCGAATCCAAACTTCAGCGCCATTTTCCAGTGTGATGTGATGATCGTCTGCGTTATGTTCGGTGTCTTTGTGGATACGTGCATCCGATGTAATCAAAACAAACCGTAGCTCGTCTTCTAACATGCGCAGGTTTTTATACAGCTCGGTGCCGCAATATAAATCAACTTCTGCATCGAGAGATGAGCCGATGCCACCGGCGGTTCGCAAATGTTCTAATTGTTTACTGGTTGCGATACGAACTTCGGTGATTTGATTCCAAAAAGCCATATTAAAGTTAGGATCTGGCGCCATTGGGGGAAATTGATACCAAGTTTGTAAAAAAACAGACTCAGTTGTTTCGCCCGGAATGTGTTGCCAAATTTCTTCTGCGGTAAAACTTAATATCGGTGCTAACCAGCGAGAAAATGCCTGAATAATGTGGAATAAAGCCGTTTGCGCTGAGCGTCTTGCAACACTGTTGGTTTGTGTCGTGTATTGCCGGTCTTTAATCACGTCAAGGTAAAACCCTCCCATATCGACACTACAAAAATTATGTAGTTTCTGATAAATGAGATGAAACTCATATTTTTCATAGGCTTGCTCTATTTTATTTTGAACCTGAGCTGCGCGTTCAATTGCCCAGCGATCCAAAGGTAACATGTCGTCTGCTTTGATTAAATGAGCTGAGGGTTCAAAACCTGAAAGGTTGGCTAAGATAAATCGTGAGGTGTTGCGAATACGGCGATAGGCATCTGCGGTGCGTTTAAATATCTCATCGGAGACCGTAATTTCCGTTCGATAATCGGTTGCTGCAACCCACAGGCGCAAAATATCTGCGCCGAGTGAATTGGTAATTTTTTGTGGTGAAAGTGTATTGCCGAGAGATTTCGACATTTTTTTACCGTGTTCATCGACGGTAAAACCATGTGTTAAAGTCGCTCGGTAAGGTGATTGCCCGTGCATCGCTAAGGAAGTGAGTAAGGAAGACTGGAACCAACCTCGGTGTTGATCCGATCCTTCTAAATATAAGTCTGCCGGAAAAGTTAGTTCTTCACGTTGCGCTAATACCGCATAATGGCTGACCCCGGAATCAAACCACACATCGAGTGTGTCGGTTACTTTTTCATAGTCTTTTGCCTCGTCCCCCAGTACGTCATTAATTTCTAGGTCAAACCATGCGTCAATACCACGTTTTTGTATTTTATTGGCGATTGTTTCAATTAGCTCATTGGTTTGCGGATGCAAGGCTTGTGTGTCTTTATGTACAAATAGTGCAATTGGTACTCCCCAAGTTCTTTGCCGCGATATGCACCAGTCTGGCCGTTTGTTTAGCATGCCTTCGATGCGTGCTTTGCCCCAGTCTGGCATCCACTGCACGTCATTGATTGTTGTCATTGCAAGATTGCGTAATTCAGTTTGCTCCATGCTGATGAACCACTGTGGCGTTGCGCGAAAAATAATCGGTGTTTTGTGTCGCCAGCAATGCGGATAACTGTGATTAATCGCGACGGCGTGAACCAGCTTGCCATTAGTCTTTAACACATCCATTACCGAATCATTAGCCTTGAACACGTGTTGCCCGGCAAAGAGTTCAGTCCCCTTTACAAACACGCCATCCGAGCCAACAGGATTGTCTACAGCTAGGTTATAGCGAGCCCCTGCTACAAAATCTTCTTGCCCATGAGCCGGTGCTGTATGTACGGCGCCTGTTCCTGTATCTGTGGTGACATGATCCGCTAAAATGATCGGTACTTCTTTTGCGTAAAAAGGATGCTGTAACTTAAGTCCTTCAAGTGCTGACCCTTGGCAGTAGGCTACAACCCGATGTTGGGCAAATGCATAACGAGCCATGGCATCTTTCAATAATGCTTCTGCCAGCACCAAGCGCTCTGTGCCATGCTCGCCGATGCATTCTAGCAGCACATAATCAAGCTCTGGATTTAGTGCAACCGCTTCGTTTGCCGGTAAGGTCCAAGGTGTTGTTGTCCAGATAACAATGGATATAGGGCCGGTGCCAACATCCGTTTCAGTATGCTGGCAGCAGGCTAAAAATGCCGCGTCGTCTAATACCTCAAAGCGTACATCTATTGCGGGTGAGCGTTTGTCTTTATGTTCTACTTCGGCTTCGGCTAATGCAGAGCCACAATCCGTACACCAATGCACAGGCTTTGAGCCTTTATGCAGGTGTCCGTTGTCAATGATCTTTCCCAAGCTCCTAATGATATTTGCTTCGAATGCATAATCCATCGTGAGGTAGGGCTGGTCCCAATCACCAAATATACCCAGACGTTTGAAATCTTCGCGTTGTTTATCGACTTGTTTTGCTGCATAGGTTCGACAGGCTTCACGAAACTTATTGGCAGAAACTTTTATTCCGGCTTTGCCAATTTTCTTTTCGACTTGCAGTTCGATCGGTAAACCATGACAATCCCAACCTGGAATATACGGTGCATCGAAGCCTGCCAGGGTTTTGGATTTAACAATAATATCTTTTAATATTTTATTAACGGCATGGCCTAAATGGATGTCACCATTTGCATAGGGTGGGCCGTCATGTAAAATAAATTTTTTCCGTCCCTTGCTGACATTACGAATTTTTTTATAGATATCTGTTGCATACCATTCTTGCAAACGAGCAGGTTCACGCCCAGCAAGATTGCCCTTCATTGGAAATTTTGTTTGTGGCAGGTTTAATGTTTCTTTATAGCTTTTCACTCATCTGTTCCTATTTATTTCTGTAAAATACTTTTTGCTTTTATAGCATCTTTTTGTATTTGTGCGACCAATGCGTCTAGGCCATCGAATTTTTGCTCATCCCGAATTTTTTGTATAAACGTGACTTTAACTTGAGTGCCGTAAATATCTTTGTCGAAATCAAACAAATGCACTTCAAGCAAGTTTGTTGTGCCATCAACGGTTGGCCGATTGCCAATATTAGCAACTCCAGCAAAGGGTTCGCCAGTGGATGGCAGTTTCAGCGTAACGGCGAATACCCCATTGAGTGGCAATGAATCTCGGGGTAAATAAATGTTGGCTGTAGGAAAGCCAATAAGTCGGCCTCTTTTATCGCCATGCGCTACTCTGCCACTTATTTGATAAGGTCTGCCGAGTAAGCGCTGAGTGAGTTCCATGGCCCCTTCACTCAGTGCTTGGCGAACGCGTGTACTGCTAGCTCTGGCGTTATCAACAATATGGGTAGGTGTCTTTGCGACCTCAAAACCGTATTCTAAACCCAAAGACTGCAATAGTTGAAAATTGCCCTGGCGCTGTTTACCAAAGTGAAAATCATCTCCAACAACAAGGTATCTTATTCTTAAGCGCTGCACCAACACTTGAATAACGAAGTTTTTCGCCGGCATATCAGCAAAGGCTTGATTAAAACGCACGCAGAGTACTCTATCTATACCTGCGGTACGCAATATATCCAGTTTTTCCCGTAGCGATGTCAAACGCGGAATAGCTTTGTTATCTGGTGCAAAAAAAGTTTGTGGGTATGGCTCAAAAGTAATCACGATGGAGGGGCAATTATAATACTCGGCGCGCTCATGCAAGCGTTGGATGACGGCTTTATGGCCTAGATGTACCCCATCAAAATTTCCAATCGTCGCGACGCAACCACGGTGCTCGGGCCTTAGGTTATGTAAACCTCGAATAAATTCCATGCTGCCTTTAATATTAAATTGGGGGTTTCGATGAATAAAAGCTATGAAAAAAGACGCATTATAACGGATTTATTGCTCTAATTTTAATAAAGCTTTCAAGTTCATTCCGCTTAGCCGTAACGTGCCGAAGTAGCAAACAATACCGATAAGCAGCCATTTCATTAAATGAAACACGCGTTCAATGGCGCTCCACTGTATCCATTGACTTATAGGTTCGGAGAAGTAATAGAGCCCCCCTCCCATGATAATGCTGGCAATAGAAACGCGTAGTAAATGTATAAGCCAGCCTGGCCGTGGCCGATAAACACCGTCTTTTTTAAGTCCACGGTATAACCACCAAGCATTCAAGAAGGCTGAGCAGGCGGTTGCGAGTGCCAAGCCTGCGTGTGTGCCATTGACGTTCAGCAGAACCAAGGGCACTACGAAGCTGATATTTAACACCATGTTTGCGACCATGGCCTTAATGCCGATTTTTACGGGCGTTTTTGTGTCTTGTCTTGCGTAATATCCTGGCGCCAGTACTTTGACCAAAATAAAGCCGAGCAAACCGAGTGCATAAGCCATCAAGCTTAAGCTCGACATGTAGATGTCGTGCTCGGTAAACTCGCCACCATAAAACAAAGTTGCCAGCATAGGAGCTGCTAAAACGGCCAAGCCTATTGCGGCGGGCACGGCGATCACCCATACTAAACGCAACGCCCAATCCAAAGTATGCGAAAACATTTCGGTTGAGGTGGTTGCGTAGTCTTTGGATAGCTTGGGTAGAATGACGGTTGCTAGCGCAATCCCGAAAACGCCTAACGGAAACTCCACCAGGCGATCGGAGTAGTAAAGCCAGCTAATGCTGCCAGTGACTAAAAAAGAGGCGATCAATGTATCCAGTAATAAATTAATCTGGGCGACTGACGAGCCAAAGATCGCTGGAATCATCAACTTTTTTATTTTCTGAACACCTTCGTGTTGCCACCCCCATTTGGGCGTAGGCAACAAACCTAGGCGATGTAGAAAAGGAATTTGAAAGACGAGCTGCGCGACACCTGCAACAAATACCCCGATTGACAACGCAATAATGGGTTGTTCAAACTCGGGGGATAGCCACAACGCGGCGGCGATCAAGCAAATATTCAATAATACGGGGGTAAACGCGGGAACGGCAAACCGCCCAAATGTATTCAGCACTCCGCCAGCAAATGCAGTTAATGCGATGAAAAATAAATACGGGAAAGTAACTCGCAGCATTTCCACTGCCAAATTGTATTTGCTTGGTTCATCCAAAAAGCCAGGGCCAAATATCATGACCAAAATGGGTGCGGATATTACCCCTATTGCGCTTACCACAAATAAAATAATGCCAAAAGTGCCGGCAACACGATCGACAAGCTCTTTTAATTCTGCATCCGTTTTATTTTCTTTGTAATCGGTTAATACTGGTACAAATGCGAGAGAAAATGCGCCTTCGGCAAAGAGTCGGCGTAAAAAGTTTGGGATTTTGAAGGCTACAAAAAATGCATCGGTGGCGGCATCCGCGCCAAATAATCGAGCAATCACTACATCACGTACAAATCCCAAGATGCGGGAAATCATCGTCATTGCGCTAACGATGGCTGTGGATTTTAACAAATGTTTGCTCAGAACTAACCCACCCTAAAAAAGTAGTTACGCACTTATGATGCTGGCACAAAAGAGGCCAGAGTTTACTCCTTTTTTCACGGTGCAAAAGGCTTATTACGGAAAGTGTGGAAAATATTTGACAGCATAGCGAGTAATCCGGATAATTACGCGCTCGAATTTTTGTAAGTTTTTGCACCGAGGATAAAGAACTTGGCTAATACAGCACAATCACGAAAAAGAGCGCGCCAAAACGAAAATAGGCGTGCACGTAACGCAGGTCGACGATCAATGATGCGTACCCATATCAAGCATGTACGGGCTGCGATAACGGCTGGCGACAAAGAGAAGGCAAATGCCGAGTTTAAAACCACTGTTTCTATATTGGATCGTCTGGCTGGCCAGGGCATCATTCCGCGGAATACAGTCGCACGCTGGAAATCCAGAATGAATGCGGCCATTGTTGCTATCTAGTTCAGTAGTGTCTGCGTTATCTCATTCACGGTTAGCGCAAAATGAATTTAACCCAAAAAAGCCGCTGAATAAGCGGCTTTTTTGTTAGTCATTGACTAGGGTCTGTTGACGTTTCATTTTCACCACTGTTGCGCCTGAAAAAACGTCAACAGCCCCTAAAATCAATGCTTTATGTTCTGTTTGCCGCTCTTTTGCTTAAACCTAGGTTAAAGCAAAACCATATTATCCCGGTGCACCAGCTCTTCTTCTTCAATAAAATTAAGAATACTGGTTATTTCCTTGCTCGCGTGGCCGATTATTTTCTTGGCGTCATCCGATGAGTAATTTACCAGGCCTGTAGCAATTTTTACACCCTGGGCTGAAACACACGCCACCGCTTCGCCGCGCTGGAAATCACCATGAACGGCAGACACCCCGATCGGAAGCAAGCTTTTTCCGTCCTTCTGTAGTGCTTTAATTGCGCCTGCATCGAGTACTAAGCGTCCCTTGACTTGCAAGTGACCGGCTAGCCATTGTTTTTTCGCAGCTAAGGGTTGTTGAGTAGGATAAAGCCAAGTGCCGGCAGTCGCTTGCTCATCGAGGATTTTTTGTAAAATGCTTGCATCGCTACCCCCGGCGATGATCGTAGTAGCCCCTGAGCGGGCCGCAAG
>CAZWUO010000027.1:0-25639 GCA_964636675.1 uncultured Ectothiorhodospiraceae bacterium | reverse complement strand
ATACCATAATGGGACATAAGGAAGTTTTGCGAGTAGCTCTGCTTGTAATTGGCTGTAATAGATGGCCTGTTGTTGGTAACTCGTTTGTTGTTCTGCGCGTTCAATAAGTTCATCTACAACGGGATCATTAAAGCGTCCACGATTGGCGCCATTAGGAGGCATGGCTTGGCTATGAAAAGCATAACGAAATATATCCGGTGTTTTTATGCCTATCCATGCGAGGCTGTAGAGTTGAAAACGTCCGTTTTTAATATCGCCGTAAAATGTTCCCCAATCATAACTCATGATTTCGACGTTAATACCTATTTTAGCAAGCTGTGCTTGCAGTATTGTGGCTACTCTGATACGAAATGGGTCGTTAGAGGTTTTGTAAGTTAGAGTAATACTGTTTTTTTGATACCCTGCGTTGGCCAATAGTTGTTTGGCTTTTTCTATATTATATTCATAAGCAACGAGTTTATTATTGCCTGCCCAATGATCCGGTGGCAACAATGCATTGGCTTTGCGTGCAGATTCACCGAATACATATTTTATTATTTCATCTCTATCGATACCGTGTGCGATGGCTTTGCGAATCGCGATATCTCCGGTTGTTTGGTTTTCTAGATTAAACCCGAGGTATGCAAAGTTAGTCCCTTGCTGTTTTTGTATGGTGATGTCATCTTTCTCTCCTAGAAAATTGACCAGTTCTGGAGGTAGGTCATTTTGCAGCATGTCAATTTCACCACGCATTAATTTTAAGACTCTGACCGTGGGGTTTGGCACATGAATAAAGCGCACAAGTTGTTTGTCTTGCACACGTTGTATATTGAGTATGCCGTCTTCTGGCCAATCGACAAAGCGATAAACGCCACTGCCGATAGGGTTGCGAGTGAAGTCTTGTTTGTCAGCCATTAATTTTTTAGGCAATATGCCGATGACGAGATAGCTTGGAAATAGGGGATCAGCTCGATTGAGTGTGAAGTCAATCGTGTTAACATTCGGTGTTTCGATTTTATCGATTAAGGTGAGCGAGGCACGATGTGGTGAGGCATTGTCTTTATCCAGCACTGATTCATAGGTGCTTTTTACATCGGCGCTGGTCAAGGGCGTGCCATTATGAAAGTCTCGTACAGATTCATTCAAGGTAAATCGAAAATGCGTGGGTGAAAGTTGTTCCCAGCTGGCGATGGAAGGGATGACTTTTTTTGAGTCACCAAAATCGACTAAACTTTGGTAGAGCAGACGACTGATTCGATAAGATGCCGCATCGGTTGCAAATCGTGGGTCTAGTTTTACCGGCATGTTAGATAAACCAAAGCGAATGCTGGTATCGCTAGGTTTGTCGCAGGCGACAATGACACTGCAGAGTAATAACAAAACAATACAATGCAGCAAAAGCTTGTAAGGAAAGGGCTTAATGGGTTGCATGCAGCTAACTATTTATCCGTCCAGTCTTTATAAGGATGAGTTACCAGACAGACGTTGTAGTAGCGTTTATCATCTGAGACTTCTTCACCAATCCAGCAGGGCAATGCAAAGTTTTCGTTTTCATGGTTTAATTCTATTTCAGCCACTATAAGGCCTTTATTATCACCTTCAAATACATCGATTTCCCAGGTGTGGCCTTGGTGCTCAACATAGTAGCGCGTCTTTTCAATAAGGGGTTTATGCGCTAAGTTTTCGAGTATTTCAGTGGCATCTGCGAGTGGGATTGCATATTCATATTCGTTTCTAAAGATGCCCAATGTGGCACTTTTGATGTTCAAGAATGCGCTTTCATTGGCAATGCGAATACGGGTTGAGGATAATGCATCCGTTCCTAAGTAGCCTTGGCGAAACTCGTTTTTTTTTAATATGCTGTTTTTCCAATCATTGTTAATGACTCTAAATTTTCGTTCGATTTCAATCGCCATGTTTTGACGACACCCCCTAGCTGATTTTTCTGTGTGGAACAAAAATGATAGCATATACTGTGGCAGAGCGTTAATAAGTGAAGAAGCAATATTTATGCAGATTAAAGAGTTGAGTGAGCCAGTTAGGTTGGATAAATGGTTATGGGCGGCCCGGTTTTTTAAAACGAGAAGTCTTGCTGCGGAAGCGATTAACGGTGGCAGGGTGCATCTGGACAATACCCGGGTTAAATCGAGTAAAAAGGTAAAGCTCGATATGGTAGTGACTATTTCGATAGCACATTCTTTGCGTACCGTCGTCGTTGTTAAATTAATGGATAAACGCGGGCCAGCAAGCGTGGCGCAAACGATGTATGCAGAGACCCCAGAGAGCTTACAGCGACAACAAGAAATGGCTGAGCTTAGGCGTTTAAACGTACAGTTTGCTTCGTCGGTCAATAAACCGAATAAAAAAGAACGTCGCCAAATACGGCAGTTTAAGCAACGGGAGTGAATCTCTATCCCTATAGGGCTTTAGATAGTGAAAAGGTCTTCTTATAACGAGTAAGATGCAGACATAAATGCGGTAATTGATAATATTTCTGCTTTTTGGATGGTCGTTGATCCGGATATGATTTGTGCTTCACCTACGCCAGATGAATAGATAATACCAAAACTTAATGAAGACGAGCGGGTAAAGTTGCTTATGCTGATAGTCCCTCCACGCAGATCTACATGCTCAGGATATTTATTGAATACATTGTTAACGAGTTCTGGTGTATTAGAATTATTGGTATAGACTCCGAGGCGGAGTGCAAAGGTATCCGTCAAATAGTGTTCCATTCCCGCAGAAATATTAAACATTGGTTTTGCCGATGCGTTAATCCCTTTGTAAATGACGATATCAGTCGTTAGCATCGTTGTGTTATTCGGAAAATAGGCGATGCCTGTCGCCAGCTCCCAGGGAAATGCTCGAGTACCTTGTTTTTTAGTTTCACTCCGGATAAGTTGATTTTTTTTACAAAAATTTGTATCGAGATTTAGACTTGTGGTGCAGACTCTTTGCTCTAATATGGTATTAGATAGTATCCAGGTATTTGCAATTGATAATCCTAAAGATATGCGCTCAAACGGAGTAAGCATAATTCCAAAAATCGGTTTAATACCATATTCAGCCCGCGAAATATATAAATTCTCATGGTGGTATACATCGTCAGTGTTAGTGACGGCCTCTATTGCGGGTGTGGTTTCTGTTGCTTCCACTGCTGCTACATCATTTAATGATAATGGAAACTCAAATACTTGATTAAAAATTTGTTCCTGGGTTCGTGTATAGCCATAAAGCGTTAGTCCAACGGATAATGAATCGGAGATTTCCAAAGCGAATGAAGGACCCGCATTGTAGGTGATATCCTGGTTATTAAAATTTATAGTGAAATCGGTATCCGGCCCCGTAATCTTGCTGTCGTAGTTAAGTCTAAAATTTTGATCTTGGTTTTCAATTACCGAATCAGGAATCGCGACTGAAATACCAAATGTCCCTGGCCCGAGTGGTTGGGTAATGCCAAAAAAATTAGGGAGGAGTATTGAGGAGCGGCGTACCCAGTCTTCTCCACCAACGACATTTTCATAAGAGGTTTGTCTAATATTGTATGCATTCATACTGGCATTTAGGTTTTGGCTGGCAGCGTATACAATACCTGCAGGATTATAATACATACCCGAAGGATCATCAGAAACTGCAACATAAGCTCCTCCAAGTCCTGCTGCACGATCACCGATGAGAATGTCTTTATAATGATATTCATCAGCATATGTTACTGAAATAAGGAGTCCTATGGTCAATAATAGGATGGCAAGTATAGGTTTCATTTTAACTGTTTTTTGCCACAAAAATTCTAAAGCGTTTTTCACCATTGGAGAAATTTAAGTTAAGCAAGCCTTCTTTTTCACTATATTTGTGCAATATATTGAGGCGTTTATGAGTAGCGGGATGTGTGTTTGTTTTGCTGCTGGCATTTTTTTTGGAGCGTTTAATAAGCCGTTTTAAATAACGGCCTAAAGACTCAGGATCGTAACCCGCTTGTGCGAGTAAGGTAATGGCGACTTGATCGGCTTCCAGTTCGTCTTCGTGTTTGAATCCACGTTCTAAAAGTAAGTTGATTGCTTTATCTACGGTTTGTTGGAATGCAACGGCTGCTGAGTCTTTAGATCCTCCCACCAGGCGTGTAACCCCCGAAACAGCAGAGTCATCTTTGCCTCTAATTTTGAACTCGTTCACAATATGTTTTTTTGTCACATGGGCAATCTCATGCGCGAGTACGGCGGCCAATTCAGACTCATCATGCATGATGTTGATCGCCCCGGTGGTTATAAATATATAACCACCAGGAGTAGAGTAGGCGTTGATTGTGTTTGACTCTATTATTGAAAAATGAAATTCAATATCTTGTCTTGGTGAATTAAATACAAGCACTTGGCCTACTAGATTTACATAGCGTATTAGGCTTTTGTCAGCGTGAACTTGATACTGCCCTAGAATACGCGCCCCCACGGTTTTTCCAAACTCTATTTCGGCACGAATATCTTCTTCGGTGAGTGCGCTTAAGGTATGAGTATTAATTCGCAGACGGAAGTTTTCTGCAGCGATTGGGGTGATACTAAAAATAAGTAGCAGTACGAACAGATAAATTATTTTTGCTTTCATGCGAGTCCCTTCGCTTATATGGCTAAGATTTTTTTTGAATTATATTTTTCGTCAAAAGGTCTCAATAATATCAAAAGGTCTCAATAATAAATGTTCATTCCATTTTATTCATGAATGCGATTAGATCGTTTTCGTGGATACTCAATGACTCCATTTTTTCCAGAGCAGAAAAGTCACTTACTGCCTTGCCACTGACTCGTGAGCGGCCGTCAGCACGCAGGCCTCTTACGGCAGCCGTCGTCGATACGGAGGATGCACGTAGGCGTGAATGTTTTGAAATATCTGCTTTGGCTACGCCAATGACTTTGACGCGCTTCATTGGGGGATGGGGTGAAACGGTTAAGCGGGATAACCAACCTATTTTTCCGTTAAATTTTACTTGAAACCAGTTATTGGTTTTTTTTATGGTGATGACTTTTTGGCCCTTGGATATCAGGTCTAAATGCTGTGATCCAAAGACTGGCTTAGAAAGCAATTTTGCTTTTGCACTCATGACATAAAGATATTCTTCTTCGGCAAGTGCATTTGAAGATAATGCAGTGATAGCGATTAATAATAGTATTTTTTTCATTGATATAATCCTCAGTTTTACCGAGTTTGAGAAATTTCTATGATTTTTCTGATATTTAGGTTGTCGGCTTCGGGGGTTGATTCTTTAACCAAGGTTTAAGTTAAATGACTGATGTGAATAAATATGAAAAAGAGTTTATATAACAAGGGCTTATTTTGTGGTCATGGTATATACCCCATCCCATTCTTGATCTGGTTCATTGGCTTGATATTGTCGGCAACGTTGGATGTAAATCGCTGCGACTGGGTCTCCTTCTAAGGGTTTGAGGAGTGCGATACAGCGTTGCCACTGACGCTGGGTATAGGCGTCGAACGCCGCATTGGCATGGCTAGCAAGACTTTGTTTTTCCAATATTTTTTCTGTAGTCGAGGTCAGTGGGTTAATCAGGGGTTGATAGACTCTGATCGGGTTTTGTTTGCCTTTTACACGTACTAAATCAACGATTCGACAGGGAATATTTGTTTTCAAGCGTGAGAAGGTATCTTCAGTGATTAGGATGGGGGCAGAGTATAGTTTAGTGAGGCCTTCGATTCGGGAGGCCAAATTGACGTTATCGCCGATGATAGTATAGTCCAGCTTATTCTCTGAGCCGATGTTACCCAGAATAGCATTTCCGGTATGCAAGCCGATGCCTATCGTTAGCGCGGGGTAGTCATGTCGTAATGCCCACTCATTGACGGCATGGAGTTTTTCTATCATTTCTAACGCACTCAGTGTTGCTTTGTCGGGATGATCGCTGGTCATTATGGGTGCGCCCCAAAACGCCATAATGGCATCACCAATAAATTTGTCGATCGTCCCTTCATAGCAAAAAATCGTGTCTGTCATTTTGGAGAAATAATGATTGAGCAGATCGACAACTTGTTCTGCAGGTAGTTCTTCAGACATTTTGGTAAAACTTCGAATGTCGGAAAAGAGTATGGTTATATTCTCTTTGCTGCCAATTTCTGCTTTTGCATAATCTTCATGATTAGCCATGACGGTATTTAATACCGCGGGTGAGAGATATTGTGACATCATCTTTTTAAAGCGGCGTTTTTCCTTACCCTCCGTAAATACCAGGGTGGAAAAAGACAGAATCCAGGCCAAAAAGAGCGAGGACATGGGGGCGATATATTCGATGACGATATTTTGGGTAAATTGAACGTACGCCCAAAGCGAGAACAAGATTGCAAATATGACCGGTAAGCTATGCTGTAAAAAAGTTTGTTTCACGCGTAATACGCCAAAAGCCGTGATTCCCGCTAGGATGAAAATAAACAGATAGGTGTTAACAGACTTTGCTGGAACTAAGAAGTCATTATTTAAAATATTGCTGGTCATCGAAGCATGGATTAATACGCCGGGAAGTCGGCCATCAATGGGTGTCACCTTTAAGTCCTTCAGACCTGCTGCGTTTGCACCAATAAATACGATTTTGTCTTTGAAATCGAATGGGCTGATCATGAGATTATCAATCTCCCCTGCGAGCATTTTTTGATAAGAAGCCATTAACGCACTAAATGAATAAGTTTTAAATTCGGTGTAATAATTAATAAGCACTTTTTCATTGTTGGTGATTGGTATTTTGAGTTCGTCAAAGAAGAGCGTATTTTCCATGCGCCCGATATGCGAAGGGGGATGTTGATCCAAAATGCTGGTTATAGATAATGCCGGGAAAAAAGAATCTTGGTATTTATGGAGTAAACGTACTGCACGGTAGACGCCGTCCGAGTCACCGTTGACGTCTACGACACCTATCCCATTGGTGGCTTCTGCGAGTTCCTTAAAAGGCAAATAATATTTTGTATTGCTGGCCACGGAAAACGAGCTCTTGTTTATCGATGATTCGGCAAAGCGGTTGCTTATTGCAAATCGTTGAGCAAAATCCTGGGGTAAAGCTTGATTGAGCAGTGACTTATTGAGTTCGTCCTCAGATTCTCGTACAAAACGCGTGGCATGATAGACCTGCGGATGCATTTGACTCGTTTGTACCAAAGCCAGGTCATGCGCATTGATTTCCTCTTGTAGGGTATTGCCATCAAAGAGATGTTTTTCTGAAAATGTGATATCAAAGATGACGGCTCGAGGCTCGCCATAAGAAAGATATTCGAGCAGTTCCGCGTAAATTGAACGTGGCCATGGCCAGCGTCCAACGACTTGATCCATAACCTGTAGGGAATTATCGTCTATCATAACCACCACGATGTTCTCATTAGCGGCCATTTCGCTGCGAATTTGAGTCATGCGCCAGTCATATGAGATACCTTCAAGCGATTGAAAAACTGAAAAATAATTAGCTACGGCAATGATAATGCAGGTAGCAATCCAAATAAGCAGTGGCTTTGTAAGTTTCATCGAAAAATTCTGTGACTGAACACCTCTAGTGGCGTAAAAAGTATCGAGAGTGTTATCCTAAAACTTTAATCGATTCAAATTGAGAATAACCTGGATAATATTGTTCGTATTGAGAGTGCTCCCTAGAGTAAAGGTAAATATATTGATGCTTTCGTGTGGTGTGGTGGTGGTGCGAAAATGTGAAAATGAATATTTGTTTCTATTGTTGCGCGCGTATTCCCATTGGGATTTTCCAAAAGGTATGCAGGAAGCAGGTGAAAACCCGCTGCAAACCGCTTGCAGAGAAGTTCAAGAAGAATCGGGAATTACTCAATTAAATTTCAAGTGGACGAACCACTGTATTGACACAGGCCCCTATGGTAAGGGAAAAATTGCGCGGTATTACCTTGCGGAAACCACAGAAAAAAAAGTTAACTTATTGGTCAATCCTGAGCTTGGATACCCCGAGCACGAAGAGTATCGCTGGGTAGTCTACGAGGAAGCCAAAAAAATGGTGACTCCTCGAGTACGTAGCGTGCTGGAATGGGCGCAAAATTTCGTTAAGTATGACTGATGAGTTGCAGATTTAAGTAGTATATAAACCCCTATAAAATCACTAAAAATATAAACTATTCGATTTAACCCGTCGTTAATATGTGCAGATCCACCTTAAAGTGTCGAGAATATGCTCGGTGTTATGCACCATCAAAAAATACTGGTATTTAAAGTAGGTGTAGTTGCCTGTTGTGCGCCCGTGCGTGACGTGGAATCGATACTTACGCCTACCAAGCTTGCGATATTTCCTGGGCAAGCTTATTCCATTGCGGGTGTTTTTCAACATCGTGGAAAAACGGTTTCGGTAGTCGATCTACGCGTAAAGTTTGGTCTGCAAAATTTTGAGCAGCACAAGGGTCGCTTCGTTATCGCTAAGATAAAGAAGGGTTTGACGGGTTTTTGGGTTGATGAAATATTAGAAATTACGGAGGCTCAAGAGCATCATTGGCAGCGACCTCCGGGCTTTGTTGCTGGGGAAATGTTTGGTAAAACCTTATTATTAGACGGAAAACTAGTATTGTCGACGGACTTCCAACGTTTGTACGAAATGGAAAATGCAGGCCCGCTATCATCGTTTTCACACAATCATTCTAATGTTTCAGACCCGTCTTCTTCGAAACAAGAATCCAGTAGTTCTTCATTTACGCATGTAAATTCCGTCAATAAAGTGCAAAAAAAACCAAGTATATTGACGGGCGATAAATTTGTAAAAACGGTGACTCAACAATTCTCGCGGACATCTAAACTGGATAAGGGAAACAGTGTGTTTGCAAATTCAACGGTGGTAACAGTGTCAGCGAATAATGATGATGTTAAGACCGCTAGCGTAAAATCGCTGCATAATAGACAGCAAAAAAATACAAGCAGAGTGGTGGGTGCTGATGTTATCGAAAAAACGCCTTCCTTAGAGCGATTGTCGAGCGCAAAGAAACCCATTAGCAAGACCGATTCTAGTAAAATAAACGCTACAAAAAAACCATCGATTAAAAAAATATCAAGTATTCGACAAGGCATTATTGTCCCTGTAAAAAACAGAGATAGAAAAATACCCCTGAACGCTCAAGAAAACATAGATGTAGTTTGTGTACCTACAGAGCGAGAAGATCCGTCTTTAATGGGAGTCATACCAGGAGCGACTACCAATAGAGCGGCAGCTTATGCTCGCGGTTTTCCCGTTACACATGAAATCGAAGCAAAGTCTCAATCCTTCATTTCTTCGCGATTTCAGGCATCAGCAAAAGGTGGATTGTTGGTGGTTTTGACGATGTTATTCGTAAGTTCGGTATTTTGGGTCTATAACTGGTCGCATTTAGGCGTTTTATTGCTGGAAGACCTTGTGCAAAGTGATGCAATTGTGCGGATAGGTGATAAATCAAGCAAGACAGTATTAAATACGAATGTAGATGTAGATACTGCAACGAACGAAATGAACCCAAAGTTATTTGAGGACTTTCAAAAAGAGCAGAGGGTGTACGAGGAGCGAGATGCAAACACGATGACGCCAATGGGTGATTCGATGGCAGTTCCAAGACCGAAAATTGCGGGTTTCAGCAATCTGCCGGAGGCTAATTCTCAGAAGCGTGCGAGTCTGGGTGCGCGTACTGAGGAGCGTTCAATTGAATTGGAAGAAAAACTGATTGTCGACAAAAACGTATTGGTGTTGCCGGTTATACCTGAGTGGGGGATGTATTCGGTAGTCCAGGGTGATACTTTATGGGCAATATCGATATTGTTTTATCGAACGCCTTTTCGATATCCAGATCTGGCTCGATGGAGTATGATTGAAAATCCGGATTTGATTTTCCCTGATGAAATTGTTATTTATCAGAAAGCGCGCCGGTAGTGCACTTATCTTAAACCTAGTTAATGTAGTGCCATTTTCAAAAAAATGCATTCCGGAGTTGACGTTGTTGATGTATGGTCTGATATATCGCAAGATTTGTGGTTTTGTGGTTATTGCTTAATATGAAATAACGGCGAAAATATAGGCCTAAAATTTAGCCCTTTAGTAACTATCGAACCATCAGAAAAGCGCATATGCTTGGATTTACAAATAAACCTGTTTAGTTCAAATAATTGCTTGAATTATGGGCGGTTATCCACTATTATACGGGCGCTTTGGGTTTCGCCTATGTGAGATGGGCTTCCTAACTCGATGAACGGTTGCACTTTAATTAGTAGCATAAGTAGAAGAATAAGAATATTGAAGTGGGCCATTGGCCCATTTTTTATTTGTGGCGTGGGATATGGCAAAAACTCAGTTTTTACAAGAACTAATAGAACCAACCGTTATGGGTCTTGGCTACGAGTTTATTGGTGTCGAATATCTTGCTCAAGGCAAGCATTCGGTATTGCGGATATTTATTGATAAACCTGAAGGCATATCGGCTGATGATTGTGCTGAGGTTAGTCGGCAAATCAGCGCTTTACTCGATGTAGAGGATCCGATTAGCGGTGAGTATACATTAGAGGTTTCATCGCCTGGTTTGGCTAGGCCTCTTTTTAATGAGTCTCAGTTTAAGCAGTTTTTAGGACACTTGGGCGTAATAAAGACACGCATACCTGTGCTGGGAAGACGAAATTTCAAAGGTAAAATGGTGTCGATTGAGAAAGGAATATTGACCGTAGAAATAGACGGTAGCACGTATGAAATCGAAATTGAAGATATTGAAAAAGCAAACTTGGCTCCCGAGTTTTGATGATAGCCCAGGAGGTTTTTAAGGATGAGTAAAGAAATATTACTTGTTGTCGACGCTGTTTCGAACGAAAAAGGTATTTCAAAAGATATTATTTTCGAGGCAATTGAAACAGCGTTAGCGACTGCTACTCGCAAGCGTTACCGAGAGGATATTGATGTAAGGGTCTCAATTGATCGAGCAACGGGCGATTATGATACTTTCAGACGTTGGTTAGTCATGGCGGATGACGATGAAAATTTTGCTACTCCCAGTAAAGAAAAACTATTTACCGAGAGTAGTGCATTGAAACCGGGTATCTCACTTGGTGAGTACATTGAAGAATCCATTGAGTCTGTTGAATTTGGACGAATCGCGGCACAGACAGCGAAACAAGTCATTGTGCAGAAGGTGCGCGAAGCAGAGCGCGCCCAAGTCGTCGAAGCCTTTTTAGAGCGTAAGGGCGAACTGCTAAGCGGTGTTGTGAAACGCGTTGAAAAAGGCAATGTCATTATTGACCTTGGACGCAATGCCGAAGGAATTATCCACAAAGATGAAATGATTCCTCGAGAGACGATGCGCTTAGGTGATCGCATTCGTGGTTATCTGAAAGATGTGCGCCCTGAGCCTCGAGGGCCTCAGTTGTTTGTAAGCAGAGTGGTTCCGGAGCTATTGCTAGAGCTTTTCAAATTAGAGGTACCCGAGGTTGGCGAGGGGCTTATCGAGATTATGAGTGCTGCACGTGACCCAGGTCTGCGTGCAAAAATAGCGGTTAAAACGAATGATCCTCGGATTGATCCCGTTGGTGCCTGTGTCGGCATGCGTGGTTCGCGTGTGCAAACCGTGTCTAATGAGCTAGCAGGCGAACGCATAGACATTATTATTTGGGATTCTAACGCGGCACAATTTGTGATAAATGCAATGGCTCCTGCGGAAGTTTCTTCAATTGTTCTTGATGAAGACTCACATTCTATGGATGTTGCGGTAGAAGAAGATCAGCTGTCGCAAGCGATTGGGCGTGGTGGGCAGAATGTGAAGCTCGCTAGCGAATTAACCGGGTGGACTCTCAATGTGATGACTATTGATGATGCGGCCCAGAAAGGTGAGACAGAAACTGAGAACTTGCTGCAACTATTTGCTAAAAAGTTAGATGTTGACGAAGAAGTTGCAGCCATCTTGGTGGAAGAGGGTTTCTCAAGTTTAGAGGAAGTGGCATATGTACCTGTCGCAGAAATGCTCAACATCGAAGAATTTGATATGGACATTGTGGAAGAACTGAGAGAAAGAGCGCGTGATGCTTTGTTGACGAGTGCGATTATTACTGCCGAGGCCTCATCCGAGGCGCGAGATATCGCAGCTCAAGAGTTGCTTGATATGGAAGGCATCACACCTGAGATTGCAGAAAAGTTAGCGAAAAATGGAATCACACTGATGGAGAGTCTTGCCGAGAACTCCACGGATGAATTGGTGGATATGCTTGGCATAGACGAAGAGACCGCTGGAAAACTTATTATGAAAGCGAGAGAGCCGTGGTTTATTACGGAAGAATGAAGGATTAGAGTGAGGCGAGTATGTCAGATGTAACGGTAAAGCAGTTTGCAGAGGTGGTCGGTGTTCCCATAGAGAGGCTGCTTATACAGTTAGGCAAAGCAGGCGTCGCGCAGAAAAAACCGGAAGAAATAATTTCCGACGATGAAAAACATCAATTGCTCAGTTTCCTGAATGGCCCCAAGAGTAATGACGAGTCTTCCGAGGCTGCTCCTAGAAAAATTACTTTAAAAAGAAAAACCTTGGGTAAGTTAACGCAGACCTCACGTAGTCGAACCGTAGGCGCGGGAAAGTCCACGAGTAGGACTGTCAAGGTAGAAGTGAGAAAGCATAGAACTTATGTAAAAAGAAGTGAGATTGAAGCTGATCCCGATGAGCAGGCGGAGCAAGTAAAAGCGGAGCAAGAGATTCAAGAGCGTCGACAAAAGGAAGAACAGGAGCGTATTTCTAAAGCAGAAAAGAAAGTCATGCAACAGCAAGAAGAGTTGCAAAAAAAGGCAGATGAAGAAAAGCTGAAAGCGGATGAAGCATTAAAACAACAACAAGAACTCGCGAAGCAAGAGGGTGAGACGCAGAAAAAGGCAACAAAAACGTCTAAGAAAAAACAGGCTCCAGGAAGTGCTGCCGCGCCCGCAGAAGTTGAAGCAGCCAAGGCGCGAGAGGACAAGCCAGGGGCTAATAAAAAAGGCAAAAAGCGCCGAACGCATGGCGGTGGAAGATCAGGTTTTGGTGGACGTTCCGAGCTGCATGTATCTCCAGGCAAAGGAGGGAAACGTAATAAAAAACAACTTAGAGCAGATTCCAAACCTACCGGAAATAATAGCGCTCATGGATTTGAAAAGCCGGTTAAGCCGATGATTAAGGAAGTTCCGGTACCGGAGACAATTACGGTTGCGGATTTAGCATTGAAAATGTCTATCAAGGCCGCTGAATTAATAAAAACAATGATGAAAATGGGTTCAATGGTCACTATCAACCAAGTACTGGATCAAGATACTGCGGTGTTACTTGTGGAGGAAATGGGCCATGTTGCAAAACCTGTTAGTGACAACGATATTGAAACCTTTATTACCCAGGCCCACGAGCAAGAAGGGGAGGCCGTTTCTAGAGCTCCTGTCATCACGGTAATGGGCCATGTCGATCATGGTAAAACCTCTTTACTTGATTTTATACGCCGTACGAAAGTGGCATCCGGAGAGGCAGGTGGTATTACGCAACATATTGGTGCTTATCATGTTGATACCGATAGAGGTAGTGTTACATTTCTAGATACTCCAGGGCATTCTGCTTTTACAGCGATGCGTGCACGTGGTGCAAAAATTACTGATATTGTTGTGCTGGTTGTTGCTGCCGATGATGGCGTTATGCCACAAACTAAGGAAGCGATCCACCATGCGCGAGCTGCAGGGGTTCCTTTGATCGTTGCGGTCAATAAGATTGATAAAGAAGATGCTGATCCGGATCGCGTTAAAAACGAGCTTTCAGCAGAAGATGTTATACCTGAAGACTGGGGTGGAGATACTATGTTTATTCATGTGTCTGCAAAAACAGGTGATGGTATCGACGCATTGCTCGAAGCAGTGTTGTTGCAGTCAGAAGTTCTTGAACTCCTCGCCATTCAGGACAAACCTGCGCAAGGGGTAGTGGTTGAGTCTCGACTGGATAAGGGGCGGGGAGCGGTAGCAACCATCTTGGTAAAAAATGGTACCTTGCATAAAGGTGATATGTTATTGGTCGGCCATGAATACGGTCGAGTGAAAGCAATGTTTGATGAAAATGGGGTTGCTATTTCCTCGGCAGGCCCTTCTATTCCGGTTGAGATACTTGGTTTATCCGGTACACCTAAGGCGGGTGACGATGCATTGGTTGTCGCTGATGAACGTAAGGCACGTGAAGTAGCCTTGTACCGCCAAGGTAAATTCCGCGAAGTGAAACTGGCGAAACAGCAAGCGGCTAAATTGGAAAATTTGTTTACCCACATGGAGGCGGGAGAAGTCTCTATCTTGAATGTGGTGCTTAAAACGGATGTACAAGGATCTCTGGAAGCACTTTCTGATGCGCTGGTTCAGCTGTCAACCGATGAAGTTAAGGTGAATATTGTCACCTCAGGTGTTGGCGGGATTAACGAATCGGATGCTCAGCTCGCAATGGCTTCGCAGGCCATCATCATCGGTTTTAATGTTCGGGCGGATAATAGCGCCAGACGTTTAATTGATGAAGAGAATATTGATTTGCATTATTACAGCATCATTTACGAGGCATTAGAAGAAGTCAAACAAGCAATGACGGGTATGTTAGCACCCGAGTTTAAAGAGCAAATTGTAGGCTTAGCGGAAGTACGAGATGTTTTTCGCTCACCAAAAATTGGTGCAATCGCCGGTTGCATGGTGATCGATGGTGTTGTTAAACGGAATAATCCGATTCGGGTTTTACGTGACAATATTGTTATTTACGAAGGAGCTTTGGAGTCATTAAGACGCTTTAAAGAAGATGTTGCCGAAGTTAAGAATGGATACGAATGTGGTATTGGTGTTAAAAACTACAATGATGTGAAATCGGGTGACCAAATAGAGGTTTATGAACGCGTAGAGGTGAAACGTAGCTTGTAATGAATAACGATGGCGGAAGACAACGACGGGTTAGTGAGCAAATACAAAAAGAGCTCGCTTTGCTTATTCAACAAGAAATGAAAGATCCACGCGTCCAATGGGTAACCGTTTCTGCGGTTGAGGTGACGCGCGACTATTCTTATGCAAAAGTATTTGTGACGGCTTTAACCGTTACCGAAGATCCAAAAGCAGCTGATACGATTATGTCGATATTAAAACATGCGGCGGGATTTTTGCGGCGCGAGCTTAGCAAAAGAATGAGCCTGCGTTCGGTACCGGAGTTAGTGTTTGTATATGATGTCTCGATGGAAAATGGTAACCGTATTTCTCGCTTAATCGAAGCAGCAAAGCTCTCACAAAGCTCAGCTGAGTAAATCCTGGAGTCGTTGGCTTGGCGAGAAGACGATCATCGAAAGGCAGGGATTTAAACGGTATTTTGTTACTCGATAAGGCAATTGGAGTTTCATCGAATTTTGTATTACAACAAGCAAAAAAAATGTTTTGTGCAAGTAAGGCGGGACACACCGGCTCGTTAGACCCCTTGGCGACAGGCTTGTTGCCTATTTGCTTTGGCGATGCGACTAAAATGTCTGCTTATCTATTAGATTCAGAGAAAAAATATGTCGCTGAGTGTCGTCTAGGTATTGCGACCACCTCGGGCGATGCAGACGGCGAAGTAAAACAAAAATTAGCAGTGCCGGTGTTGTCTGAGCGGTTAATTTCCCAGGTATTAAAAGAATTTCTTGGGGCAAGTGATCAAATTCCACCTATGCATTCTGCACTTAAACAGAATGGACAACCGCTGTATAAATTAGCGCATAAAGGTCTAGAGGTAGCGCGAGAAGCTCGCAAGATTAATGTTTTTGCCTTGGATCTTGTGCAGTATAATGCACAATCGATTACCTTTGAGGTTCATTGTTCCAAGGGTACTTATGTAAGAACTTTAGCGGAAGATATCGCTACGGCGCTTGGTACTTGTGGACATGTGACGAAGCTGAGGCGGCTAAAAGTCGGTTTTTTTGATTTAAATGATTCTTTTACCTTGGATGAGCTGGCGGAAACCCTGGCACTATCTGGAGTAGATGAATTAGATCGTAGACTACTACCTGTGGATTCTGCGTTGGAAGGCTGGCCTTCTGTCGACTTAAACGAAGACGCTGCATTTTATGTAAAGCAGGGTCAGGCTGTTACGGTACCAAAGGTGCCGACAGCTGGATTGGTTAAGTTATATCAAAATGGCGGGGTGTTTATTGGCATCGGCAAAATTTTGGATGACGGAAGAGTTGCACCAAAACGTTTACTCAGTATGTAGTTTTTTATTTTAATAAGGGTTTCCAGAGGAAAGAAAAATGGCTTTATCGACTGACGGCAAGAAAGATATAATCAGTAATTATCAAACAGAAGCAAATGATACGGGTTCTCCTGAAGTCCAGGTCGCACTTTTGTCAGCGAGAATTGAAGATTTATCTTCGCATTTTAAGAAACACATTCATGATCACCATTCACGTCGCGGCCTACTTAAAATGGTTAGCACTCGTCGTAAATTACTCGATTATCTGAAGAAAAAAGATGTAGAGCGTTATCGTTCTTTGATTAAACGATTAGGTTTACGAAAATAACGCAGGTTAACGCATACATAAAAGGAAATCATTGTGACTCCAATTACAAAAAGTTTTGAGTTTGGTGAACATACGGTAAAACTAGAGACTGGTGAAGTTGCCCGTCAATCCTCAGGTGCCATTATGGCGAGCATGGGTGACACCGTCGTGTTAGTGACTGCAGTAGGTAAAAAGAATGCTGTGCCTGGACAAGATTTTTTTCCGCTAACGGTTAATTATCAAGAAAAAACCTATGCAGCCGGAAAAATTCCGGGCGGTTTTTTTAAACGTGAAGGTCGTCCTAGCGAAAAGGAAACATTAACCTGTCGTTTGATTGACCGTCCCTTACGTCCTTTATTTCCCAAAGGATTTACCAATGAAGTTCAGATTATTGCTACGGTTGTTTCGATTGATCCGGAAATCGACCCAGATATTGTTTCGATTATTGGTGCTTCAGCCGCACTCGCAATTTCTGGAATGCCATTTCAAGGTCCCATTGGTGCAGCGCGTGTCGGATATAAAGATGGACAGTATTTATTAAACCCAACAGCAAGTGTTTTGCAAACATCGGATTTAAATTTAGTGGTTGCTGGAACAGATTCCGCTGTGTTAATGGTTGAATCTGAAGCGAATATGTTACCCGAGGAAGTCATGTTGGGGGCGGTAATGTATGGCCACGAACAGATGCAAGTGGCGGTCAATACAATTAAAGAGCTCGCTTCAGAGGTTGGAACTGAATCATGGGGCTGGGAAGCACCTGAAGCAAATACTGCATTAACCGATGCGGTGAGTGCGAGCGCTAAAACGGCCATTGAAGAAGCTTATCAAATCAAAGAGAAGCAATTACGGGTTACTCGTTTAGGCGAAATTCGCGATGGTTTGATTGAATCGCTTACCACGGATGAAAATACGGATGGTCCATCGAAAGTTGATGTGGCGAATGCGATGGCATCTTTGGAAAAGAAAATTGTGCGGGGTCAAATCATTGCTGGCCAAGCGCGGATCGACGGTCGTGATACCGATACCGTTCGAAAAATTAGCGTAAGAACGGGTGTATTACCCAGAACTCACGGATCTGCTTTATTTACGCGTGGTGAGACTCAAGCATTAGTGGTTACCACGTTGGGTACGGATCGTGACGCACAAATTATTGACGCATTAGAGGGCAGTTATAAAGAGCCTTTTATGTTTCACTATAATTTTCCTCCTTATAGTGTTGGGGAGTGTGGTTTTGTTGGCTCTCCTAAGCGACGAGAAATCGGCCATGGACGCCTCGCTAAACGTGGTGTTTTAGCCGTTATGCCCGATATGGAAGAATATCCGTATTCTATTCGTGTGGTATCTGAGATCACGGAATCAAATGGTTCTAGTTCAATGGCATCGGTTTGCGGAAGTAGCTTAGCAATGATGGATGCGGGTGTACCTTTGAAAGCACCTGTTGCAGGTATTGCAATGGGGCTGATCAAAGAGGATGCAGGTTTTGCCGTGTTGACAGATATACTCGGGGATGAAGATCATTTAGGTGATATGGATTTCAAAGTCGCGGGTACCGCTAGCGGTATTACCGCATTGCAAATGGATATAAAAATCACCGGGATTACCCGTGAAATTATGGAAGTCGCACTAGAAAAAGCCAAGAAAGGCCGTTTGTATATTCTCGACAGTATGAACGAGGTGCTAAATTCCGCGCGTGAAGAAATGTCAGAATTCGCTCCGCGTTATATTACGATTAAAATCAATCCTGATCGCATTCGCGATGTTATTGGTAAAGGCGGTGCAACGATTCGCGATATTACGGAATCCACCGGTACCACGATTGATATTACCGATGACGGTGTGGTTAAGATTGCTTCTGTTGATATGGCTGCCGGTCAAGTTGCTGAAGCGCGTGTGCGTGAGTTAACAGCAGATGTCGAAGTGGGTATGATCTATGAGGGTAAAGTGAGCAAAATCATGGATTTTGGCGCATTTGTCAACGTATTACCCGGTAAAGATGGCTTGGTTCATATCTCACAAATATCTGAAGAACGTGTTGAAAATGTCACTGACAAGCTTTCTCAAGGTGATGTCATTAAAGTGAAGGTACTTGAAATAGATAAACAAGGTCGAATTCGACTGAGTATGAAGGCTGTTGACGCTGCAGAGTAGCGAAGATTAGTGAGGTAGCTCCTCATTACTTTTCTACGCTTGATTGATGGCAACATGGTTTTATTTTAAAAGGTCGCAATGCGACCTTTTTTTATTTCAGTTTATTGACGAAGTTGCGCCATATTATAAAAACCATAAATAATTTAAGTTTAATTTTCACTGAGTATGATATTTAAATCTTAAATGTCTCGAGTATTTGTTGGAAAAGTGGCAAATAAGGTGTAAAAGTGGCTATCTGTACGAGGAGGGAGCAAACATGATGATTAGAACATCCAAGGAAAAACAAGAAATCATTAGAAACTGCGCTATGTTTCATAATGTTCCAGACGCTGCGCTGGTTTCTTTGGCCCAATTTGCAAAGTCTAAATATGTCAAAAATCGTGAAATAATATGCCGCCGAGGTGAGTCAGGCAGCAGCATGTTTTTTATTGTGAGTGGTAAGGTCAATTTAAATACAGACTCAGATGAGGGAAAAGAACTCACATTCTCCATTCTTGCACCAGGCGATTTTTTTGGAGAGATTGCTTTATTAGATGGTGGTCCGCGAACTGCAACGGTAAAAGCGCTAGAGAAAACGGAGCTTTTAGTCATTGAACGACGATATTTCCTGCCATTTCTTGAAAAAAACCCTCCGGTTGCGATTCATTTATTATCTACTTTGGCGAGTCGACTACGGAAAACGGATGAGCTTTATCAGGACACTATATTTTTAAACCTACCAGGTCGCTTAGCGAAACGGTTTTTAGGTTTGGCCGGGGAATATGGCCGGGAAACCGCTAGGGGCTTAGAGTTAGGTATCAAGTTGTCGCAAGGTGATTTAGGGAAACTAACCGGCGCAACTCGCGAAAGCATCAATAAACAAATAAAGGTCTGGGAAGATGAAGGGATTATTATTTGTGAGAATGGCGCAATTACGATTCCTGAGCCAGGGAGGCTCGAAGAAATTAGCGAGTAACTCTCTTCATTTTAACGAATGAGACACGCCTTAGCTGTAGTAGCTCACCTTAGCGTTTTCATTGTAGTATGGATCGTTGGTTTATCCATACGCGAAAAATATTAGGGGTTTGCTGGCACCTTTGTTAATAGTCTATTTTTTTATTGTCATTATTTCTATATCTGTGATCTGCATTACACGTACATCTCTTCCATAGTGCTTAAATTATAAATACAAACGTTGGCCATCTAATAAACCCAGCGTTAGGACAAATTTGCAAAGCATAGAAAAGGAGATCCAACATGGCAACACAGATAAGCATAGAAGACTTTGAGAAAGCACTTGACGAAAACTGGACTCAGGAGTGTCAAAAAATCCATTTAAACGCAATGTTTTACGACAGAGAATGGACAGAGCTTGACGATGATGTATATACCAAAAACGCAGTTCAGGATTTTCCAGGTATTGATGACTTTGTTAGCTCGTTAGAAGTTTCAGATGAAGATCTTGATGATTTATTTGATGATGTAGCATTTGACATTTATTAGAAAACCATTTTTTAATTATGTTATTAAAGAGATGTTATATGAGATCTTCTTTTAACACGTAGGCCAACAGCATTAGAGTGCTGTTGGCTTAATATACGATATCAAGTTACTTGTTCTGATCTTACACTTTGTTTTGTAAAAAATGGAAGACTTATTTTTTTTATAAACATTAAGAGCAAAGTTCCTAGCCTTAAATCTTTTCATTGTTATCCTACCTAAAATTTTTTATCTAGAGCAATGTAGCGTACCGAAGTAGTAGACGATGCAGTAAGCATGCATTTATAATTGCGCTTATTTTGCGCCCGAATTTTATGGGATGTGTGGGCTAGGATTAATCTTGAGGTGATAAATGCCGACTTATGATTATGCGTGTGATGCGAATGAGCGAATTATAGAAGTTCGACATAAAATGAGTGAAACTATTTTGAATTGGGGTGAACTGTGTGAGATTGCAGAAATCGATGTTGGTAGTACACCCATTGATGTACCTGTGAGAAAGCTTGTGAATGGTGGGCAGGTTGTTACCAGGCCGCCATGTTCAACGGGCCATGGATGCCCTAGTGGTGGCTGTGGCTGAATGAAGTGATTGGTGATAGGGCTATAGGTATTGGAATGGTGTTGCATACTCTATTGTTTGAGCTTTCGGTTTGCTGGTCAAATATTTGCTAGTATAAAATATATTATACAGATTGGAGCGTAGCGGTTATAGGTTGATCAGGGCAACTCTTGCCGCATAACGAGTCTTTCCCTGTTGAAAGGAGGTGATCATATGTCTAATGGATGTATCAACGGAGCTTCTGAGGGCGCTTGTTGACGCCAGGTGTTGACCAGAAGGTCCATACATCAATCGGAAGGGCTGCATTAGCAGCCCTTTTTCATTTAAATTAATGCCATAGATTTGATATTTTTTAACAAAATGTGTATAAATCAGCTCCGCAGTGCAATCTCCATTTTTCAGAGTGCGCCCGTAGCTCAGCTGGATAGAGTAATCGGCTTCGAACCGATTGGTCGGGAGTTCGAATCTCTCCGGGCGCGCCAATTTAGATGTTAATTTTGATTGATTACGTTAGTCTGTTATCTATAGTTGCTGTCAAATCAAATATTGATAGTCAGCAATTCGTCTGGTTCAATCACGACATTTCCCCCGAAACCTTATTAGTACTATGTTTCTGTACTTACTTTGCTTACTTTGGCTTGGTGTTTCTAAGCGTGTAGCTAAAGTAAATCATCAGCGAGATTGTCATATATTATATATCTCGCAGATCGCTCTTTTCTGCTTCCAGACGTAAACGTTGTCAAAATATGACTATTGATACACATTAATCTGTTATCGTATATTTGGTTCCAAATCAATCGTTAATGCTTAGTAATTGCATATTTTTTGATTTTTTTGGTAAAATGATGCACTTCGTGCAAACATATTAAAACTAAAATAGGAAGAATTGTGGAAAACAACGTTTTAGCTGAAAATGAGCAAGTCACAGAAAGTAATCTTGTAGATCGATGCGAGAAAAAAATTGACGAACATTTAAGTTCTAAAGAAAATATACTGTTTAAAAAGAAGCGTTTTACTGAGTTTTCTGAAAATGATAGCGTGCTTTATCGGTTTAAGAATTTTTTTGTAGAGATTATCGATGGCCGTATCGCTGTCTGTGCAAAATATAACTCTAAATATTACTACCGGGATGATTATGCTAATCTGGATGAGTTTTGTGAGGTTAGTTTAGCGATGTTTGAAGAGTTTTATACAAATCCAATAATGACCAAACATGCTATTAGAAGGTATATTTATCGATTAATTGGAAAATAGCTTTGTTTACAGTTTCACCTAAATCTCAAAGGCTACGGGATAATATAGGTGTCTAAGCGTTTATTCCATCCGTTTAACCATTGAATTTCAGTACGATGCGCATTTTCTACTCTTCTTTTGAGAACAAACTTTGCTGATTGTACAAATTCAATAAGAACGTCTTGCTTGCTTAGGTCCATGGTTTCTAATACCTGTAATAGTCCCCATCCTTGATTCTGATATCTTTCTTTTAAAGAAGTCCCTTCACCCTTGAAGTTTACGTAATCGATAAGTGCATAAGTTCCATTGGGGCTGTTAGCTATGCGGTAAAACTGATGTTTTACCCGTTGACGTTGAGCCGGTGTTTGTAAGTGAAGTAATATTTTTGGTAATGTGTTTTCCAATCTCTTAATGATGACATCTAATTGCTCAACAAATGTTAGGGAAAGCAAATCTCGTAGTTGCTTTGAACGTTCAGAATCGAGTTCTGCAATAAATTCTGTTCGGTTTGCCCATGGGGCGTTACTGTTGGGGCTTAGCCAATCTGGAAATTTTGCGTGGTTTGTTAACTGGGTTAACAGGTTCGGAAAGCTTTCGGTATATGGGGAATCTAAGTTTTTCGGAAACCAAATGAAGTGACCAATACCTAACGACGGAAAATTTTCACCTTGATTCCAGACCATTAAATTTTTGAGTTTTCCTCCCCCTTCATTTAACCAAATTTTTTGGGAGATTTGTTGTTTTTCAATAATGGAGAGCTTAACCCGATATTCAGACGAGAAGGATGCCTGTGTTGGATGAATTATTGCTAGCCCTAAAAGTAAGATTAAAAAATTTTTCATGAAAATATTTCCAGTCAATATTGTCTTATTTCTACTCCTGCCGCAATAGAGCAGGGTTTTTCGAAGAGTATTCATGCATTTGATGGCCTATTCTGGCCTAAAATTTGTCTAAATAATAGATTTCAGCCATTTTTTTAAGGAGCGAAAACGGCATGAGTTTACGAACTCAGCTTATGCTCGGATTTTTGAGTGTGCTTTCAGTAGTGCTTGTTGCGATAGGTTTAAATCTTAGCCAAGTAACCAAATTGAACCAAATGGCTGACACGATGGTTGAGCAGCGCATCCCGGTAACGAAACGATACAATGCTATCGTGCACGAAACAAATTCATCTCTACTAGCCTTAGATCAATGGATACTTTTTGGAAAATCGCAGTTTAAAGATGATCGTAAGCGTTCTCTAAATGTAATAAAGCTAAATTTATTGGAATTAGAAACCGCATTTTCTTCTGATGTATTTAGTGAAGAAGAGCGTGACTTGTATGCTAGGGCAAAGTATTTATTCAACGATTTAGAAAAAAACGGTGATCGGGTAGAGGAAATAGCGCAAAAACCTGAAAATTTACCTGCGCTCAAGGTTTTGTTAGATGAGGTTGTGCCACGGCAAGAAGTGATGACATTGCGCATCACGGATATGATTGAGAATGAAAAAAATCTAGCAGCGACTGCGGTAAGGAAAAAACTTCTCGCAGTAATGGCGGATTATCGAGGTTCGATCAGTTTATTACTCGCGAACATCAGAGCATACTTAATATCCGGTGAATTACACTTTCAAAAAAAATCGATTCATTTTATCGATATGAATAAAAAAAGTTTTGCAGCACTTTTGAAATCTGAAAAAATAATGAGTAAGCTACAACTTAGTAAATTTGAGGATTTGAAACTTTTACACAAAGCTTTTGCTCCGCTGCCACAAAAAATTCTAGATTTGCGATCGGTAAAAGATTGGAATTTGGCAATGCATTGGATCGAAACCAAAGTTGTGCCGACGCATAACGAATTGCTAGGTGTATTAGATCGAATCATGAGCCTGCAATATAAATTATTACACGAAAGTACTAAAGACGTGCAAACTACGATATCAGATGTGATTAGTTGGCAGTGGCGTCTCATTGTAGTGGCGTTGGTCTTAGTTCTCCTCGTGGTGTGGTGGATTAGTAAAGGTTTATTAACCCCTATTCGTGAAGCCGTAGCCATCGCTAAAAACGTATCTAAAGGAAAGTTTGAAATAGTTCGCGAAGTGTCTCAGGGTGCTTTGGAAATTAATGTATTGACTAAATCACTTTTTGATATGGCGAGCGCCTTAAAAAATCAAATTGAGTCCATAGAAGAAAATAAAGCACGCATCGAGGGTATGGTTAATACTGCAACGGATGGAATCATAACCATTGATGAAAATGGAATTATAGAAACGATTAATCCTGCTGCCAAGCACATCCTTGGGTATTCTGCAAAAGAAGTGCTGGGTGAGAACGTCAGCATGTTCATGGTCAAAGAAACCGGAAAATATCATAATTCCTATTTAAGGCGTCATCTAGAAACTAAGCAACATCGCCTTGTGGGAACATATGGTAGAGAACTTGAGGCAGTACACAAAGACGGCCATGTTTTTCCAATATTTTTGACCGTGAATAAAGTAGAGTTAAGTAATAGAACCATATTTTGTGGTGTACTTAGAAATATTTCTGGCGAGAGTGAAGTGCGTAAACGTCTTGTTGAGTCTTGCAAGCTAACGGCAATAGGGTCATTAGCATCAGGTATTGTACACGAATTAAATCAACCATTGTTTGTTATGCGCGGTTATGCGGAATTAGAAATTGAGAAAGGCCTAGAAAACTTTAGGCCCGAAAAAGTATATAAAGCACTTGAGCAAGTCATTGAAAATTGTCAAAAAATGACTAAAATCATCACGCATTTAGCCGAGTTTTCACGACGGGCAAATGAAACCAAAAAATCGACTATCAGCGTGATTGCTATCATTGTTAATAGTTTTATGTTTCTTGAGTCTCAATTCAGAAATCGTAACATTGAAATAAACTGGGATATATCCGATGGCATTCCAGATATATCAGCAAATGCTATTCAGCTTGAAGAGGTTTTTGTAAATGTCCTGGTGAATGCGCGTGATGCTTTGGAGGATACTGAGAATCCAAAGGTATGGATTAATGTATCTGTAATCGGTGAGTTCTTGACCGTCAGCTTCATTGATAATGGACCGGGAATCCCTATCGAACTGCAAGAGCAAGTATTAAATCCTTTTTTTACGACGAAAAAAGTAGGTAAGGGAACGGGGCTAGGCCTCTCGATTAGTGAAAATATTGTCAAGGATCATGGCGGACAATTGGAAATAATTTCGCCACCGGAAGGTGGCGTGGAAATATGTATTTCATTACCCACTGAGTTAGAATGGCAGACTTTTTGATAATTTTTTTTGGGGGGGGAGGGGGCAATTAGTATGTATAAGAATATAATAGTTGTCATGGTTTTTGCTGGGCTTGGTGGCTGCACCTATAGTGTAGAGCGGTTGATCAGCGATGATGATTTACGTCAAAAAATTATTATTGAATGTGTGAAAAAAGGAGTGAAGGCTATGGACGATCAGAATTGTAAGCTCGCTGTAGAAGCGCAATTACAGCTTACAGGTAAGGCCGTTCAAAATATCTTCAAATAAGTTTATTGAAATTCTCATCTGTGTTTCCCATAAACTCTATTTACGAATTGAATATCAAGTTACGATTCCGTTTGCTGCAAGCAATTTCTATGCGTTTATATAATACGTACCTATTGTCGGCGGGTTCAGCTATTATCCTAGAGGGAACTGAGTCGGTTATTATTATCTATTAATACAATGTCGCAGCCTATTTTTGAATATAAGGGCTTGGCAGTTCAAAAAGAGCTTATTATAGATTGACTGCAACGGTTACTATACC
>CAZWUO010000026.1:0-27051 GCA_964636675.1 uncultured Ectothiorhodospiraceae bacterium | reverse complement strand
GGAAGGAATAGGGCGTGTAATAAGGCCTAAATCTATAACGCCACGGGTATAGATTATACTTATGCGATATTTAGTGGTTAGCGAAGCTAATTAAGGTGTCGATTAACTCGGTGTTAAGGAGTTTCCCTGATTTATTGGTTAGACGTGATTTAGCACTTTCTTCATCATTGGCGGATTGTTTTATTTTCCATTCATGTGAACCTTTCACACTGCCATCGCTGGTAGCAACGAGGCTTACGGACAATAAGGCACGAATCCATATCCAGCCATCTTTGGTAAAGGGTTGGTTATCTTTGAGTGAGACTTTTAATACAAAATCTGCAGATTCGCCGGTGCCTGCGAGAAATCCTGCCTCGCCTAAAGCGCCACTCGCATACTCCGTTAGCTTGTCTGATTCTGTGCCTGTGCTGCGCACTGATATCTTAATTGAGCGTTGCAATTTTTGTAGTTGCTGCTCAATATCACGGGTTCCAAGCGATGAGGATATGCCTCTGCCGCTACGGTTAACAACCCGCAAATACTCGTTTAGTTCGGATCTTGCTGCGGCATGTTTTTTAGCTTTTAGCAGCAAACCTAAGCCGTGGAAGGCGTCTTGGCTATTGGCGGCGGTATCTATAAGACTCATTATCTGGCGGTTATGTTTGTTGATGTCATCCGTTAAGTATTTTTCGGCGATTTTTCTATCTAAAGTGGCGAGAGAAAAATACTCTTTCGATACGGGATCTTGCCAGCTTTTTTCAATATTTATACCTTGTAGTTTCACCTGGCTACGGGTTTGAATTTGTCTGTCAGTGGTCGCAGAAATATTTTCTGACGAACCTGATTTGTTTTTGCGTTGCTCCACTTCGAGTCGAGTTGTTAAATTCGAGCTAATCGATACTTTGATCGATTTTCCAAGATCCGAACGTGCTGCATTGGATGCTCTATCCAGCGTTGATCCTTGGCCAACACCTAAGAGATAAAAATCTCTGGGGAATTGTGCGCTTTCTCCGTCAATCCACGCGGGTCGTTGAGTGTTACCCCCGGTGCTGGCACATCCGGCGAGCCAAATGATGACCATAATAAGGCTAAAGAAAGAAGTAAATTGTTTTGTGGTTTGCATATGCGTAATTTCCTAAATCTTAAACGTCACGGGTATTACCGACTTGCAGTAACCCAGTGATAGGTTTTATAGGTTTTTTGCTGCTTATTAACTTTTACATTGGCATAGTTTTGTGTGGCGATGACGCCACCGTGGCTATTCAATAATTCTATGGTAACGTCATAGGTGCCGGGGTCAACGGGTATTCTTGCCAGATGGATATTTTGCGGCAAGGTCACCCAGCTTCGAGTATCGGCGCGTTCAGACACAAAACCGAATATATTGGTTATCAAGCCTAAAATAGGGTTTGCTTCTCCAATTTTACCTGCTGCTTTATCTTTAATGACGGCACGCGCCACAGCTCTAGCGGTAATTATTGGAAGCTGTTTGTTTAACATGTAGTTAGCGATTTGCTCAATATCTTCGGTGATTTCGCCTGAAAATTCTTTGCCGTCTAGTTTAACCCTTATTTTACTGACAAACTTTGGTCGATTTTGGTAAAGAGGCACCGATACTCTTATCAGTCTGCCTGTTTGCCCGGATTGAGCATTAATCGCGTGCTCTAATTTTAAGGGTGCCAAGTTATTGCTCACAATAACAACGAGCTCGCCTTTTTTATTAAGTTGCTTGTTTTTTATATAGCCGACTTTTTGGAATCCTGCTTTGTATTTATCGTATTCGTTATCAAATCCCAAGGCTTTTGTTAAACGCAGCAAATCGGCTTTTAATAAGTTTGGTTCGCTAACCGCTACGTCACTATTGTTAACATAGCTATCATGTGCTTTGCGATAAAAAACCATGGCTGAGTCATCTTCATCAAGATCCTCAAAAATCATTCCGGTGAGGTAACGCGAAAAAGAATCGGCGGCGTAATCGTCTTCGGGTAGCTGTTGCATGAGTTCATCAATTTGCAAGGCTTCTATCCGAGCACCATCGACGTCGTTTAGTTCGAGGTAATTCAATGCCATATAAACATGGAGCATCACTCGCTCATAACTTTCGCCAACATAACTGCGCATGCCGTCGTTAATCGCGACTGAACCCGCTTGCTCACTAATGCTAATGGCTTCTACGCGCAAAATTTCAGCTTTTGCAGCTTCAAAGACCTTGTTGCTGGCTGCAAATTCTCCTTTCATGCGCAGAACCATGCCTTTATTCATCATGTAAAGGACTTTGTCACGATCCTCGCCTTTGTTTTTTTCAAGGAGCTTAAGTGCGCTATCGTATTCACCGATTGAAAGTTTGGATTGGATGGGTTTAAACGAGTCCGAATAGGTGGCGCATCCGTTTATGGTTAAAATGAGCAATATTGAAAAAAGCAAACGTTGCATAACAAAATCCTCTAATTATTGTTGTTAAGTATTATTATTAATTAATTTTTTTTGTAACGACGCAGCTCACCTTTGATTTGTCCTATGACCGCATCAAAAGTGCTCATTTACATCAGTAACCTGCACTTTTTCCTTCGCGAACAAATCAAAGGCAACCTGAGCTGCTAGTGTTTTATTATCTTCTAGCGCTTGCCTTGGTGATGAATTTTTTTATTTTCTTTTGGCCTTGCCAGACTTTTCGGTTATTCGCAAGATTGATTAAGTTTAGATCGATTTGATAAAAGCGGACTTGTTGTTTTCCATCGGTGTCTAGAATAGTGCTAAAAGTACCTTTTAGCATGAAATCTGCGCCCATCTCTTCGCCCATTTCTTTACGACTGTTTTCTGATGCATTGATATCCATGTCTTTGCGCTCTTCCCGAATTTCATCACGTTCACTGCGTGAAGCGACGAAGTCAACCATGCCTGAGTTTATTAATTCACCTTCAATATCGTTAACAAAGGTAGATACGTTAATATGTTCATGACTTTTATTGCGTACTTTGCCAATAATGACCGCCGGTGGACGTCCTTGTTTAGCTTCAAACCGACTCAACCATGGGCGACTCAAAACATCTTTTACCATTTCTTCGGATACGAGGCGTGAATCGGTGTCATTCCATTTTCCACTGAGGTCTTTTACTTCATCTGCCCCCATTCGTTGTACTTTTCCAGCACAGCCAAAGATTAACAGGATGGATAGTGTGAGCAGAATGATTCTAGAATGAGTTTTAAGCATTGTTGTACTCCAGTTTATTCTTTAAGCAAAGGGGTGATATCCGCAGCAATTAGGTGTTTGGCAATATGTACATGGTTTATTCATTGCTTTATCGCGCAGAAAAAAAACATGACACAGGCTTACAGCCTAAATTTCAAGCATGGCGGTGATAGGTGTTTAACCGGACATCGTGTCGCGGAATAAAAATGTATTGTGTACATGTAATCAAAAAAAGTCCATACAGAATCAGCAGATTGTAAAGATTTGGTGATTAGTTTGCGCCAAAGAAGCTGACACTCAAGCCAATTAAGCCACCAAAAACACCGCCCCAGACGACGAGCCAACCAAGATGTTCTTTAATGAGCGCTTGAATAATTTCTTTCACTAATTGCGGAGTGAGTTCATCCAAGCGCTGGTCGACGATGGCTGCAATCTTTATTTTCATGTCCCGGCTCAATTGCTCGCTGTCGATGCTTGAGGCGAGCGCTTTTTGAAATTTTTCTTTGCGAACCATCTCGTTGAGTGCTTCTTTGATTTTGTCGATCACGGGAAGTTTTAAGTTGTCTAATGCATTGCGTCCTCCAAACATATCTAACATATCACCGAAAGAAGATTCCATGATTGCGTCGACCAGACGATGAAAAAGCGTGTCATAATTTAAATTATCGATAAGTTGTCCAGGTTTAAGCCACTTGTGTACTGATTTTTCCTCTTCGCTGATAAAGCGTTTTAAGTTTTCTTCCTGAAAAAACTGCTCCATGATGAGATGTTTTATTGATTTTTTAAAGCTTTCAAACCGATTTGGGATAACCCCGGAGCCGTATAAAAAAGGTATTTTTTCAAAAAGCATATGAATGGCGAGCCAGTTTGTGAGTGCACCTGACAATGCAAATAAGCCAATCGACAGTAAATGATCACCGTATACCGTTGAAAATGAACCGCCGATGACGAAAAGCGCAGCGACTGCGTTGGTTATTAACGCTTTATCTAACATAAGGAATCCTATCTAAATTTAAATGCCGAGTATCTTACACTAAAAAGTTAGCTGAGGAATTTGGTTGGGTGGCATGAAATATTGGGGTCAATAGTGAGCTTGGGTGCATGCACTCATCAGTGGGGAAAGAGCGGCCTTCGCACAAAAATTCTTTTGTGTGAAGGCCTTAAATCGTTATTATTCTGAAATTTCTTCGTCAAATGTAAACATTAGCTGAGAACATTTTTTTTGAAAATCCGACTTTTTTTGGGTGCCTGGATTATCTAGCGCTAAATTGCCCACTTCGTTAAAATGGCATTCAATCGCATTTTCTGCCTTGTCTTCTCTGAGTGTAATGCCTTTGCCGGGTTTATATTCAGCCTCCAGTACTCCGCCGTGGTAATAAGTGTAGCTGTCCTTTGCGCGCCAATAAAGGGTGCGAGAATGGGCTTCCATCTTGTCTATGATGCTGGGTACGGCTTTTATTTTTGGGCCGGAAGCTTTTGTTTTAGTGAAGCTTGGAGCTGTCGATGTGCTGACGGGTGCCAGCGGGCTGTCCAGTGTCGTTGGGTTGCTTGCGCTGTCATCGATAGGCGGAGCGGTTTTTTGATTTGTGCTTGCGCAGCTAGCTAAGAAGAGCGCGATGATCGCGCAGATTGTTAATGTCTTATATTTATAGTTGCTCATGTTGTTTCCCCATTTTTTGTTGGCGCTAAACAAAAATCAATTCACACGTTAACATCTTGAAAACATGCCAGACCCTACATGGCTGTCCGCGACAAGCTGTCCGCGACAAATAACGAATATGGCATTCGTAAAGATTGTCTGGAAGAGCTAACAGTTCTTAAGATACATAGTAAAATACTATGAAACAAGCGGTACTGGAAAACAAGATCAACTAAAAAGTCAATAAAAAAACAAAGTGCTCTAGTTTGAGGCGCTATTGTCTTCTTATATTGTTGTTTTAAATTGATATATGACTATTCGGAGATTTGCTCGTCAAAACTAAGCATTAATTCTGAGCAGCGATTACGAAAATCGGATGCTGCTTTTTTCTTAATTTGAAGTCCTAATTGCTCGTTATAGCGGCATTCTAGCGCGTTCTCTTCCTTGTCTTCTTTGATGGTTAAGCCAGACCCAGGTTTGTATTCTGCTTGTAATACTCCCCCTATATAGAAGGTGTATAGACCTTTTTCCCGCCAATAGAGGGTGAAATCGCTGGCCGCCATTTTATCGATAATGGTTTTAGGTTTGGGTTTGTTAGATTTGCGTTTGTTAGGAGAAAAACCCATTTTTTTTCGAGGCGAGGGCGCTGTTTTTTTTTTGCGAATGGGATCCGGTATTTGTTGGTTGAAGGCGTTCACTAACTCAGTACACTGGGTCTGAAACGTTATTGCTTTATGCGAACTAATGCCATTGAGTGAAAGATCTCCTTCGTCGTCAAAGCGGCATTCAACTGCATTATCACTCCCATCTTCCGTCAGAATCAGACCAAAGCTTGGTTTATATTCCGCTTTGAGAATGCCATCCATCAGCAAGGTATAGGAATTTTCGGTTTTTGAATAATGGGTTTCTTGGTGTTTATCCATTTTTGCAATGATTGTTGAGATTGTTCTGTCATCTACGGGTTCTATACGTGGCTGTGCAAATGTGGCAGTGCTCGTCACGCCTGCAGTGATAAGCGTTGGTGTGGCGTTAACGGCAGTTGGAAGAAATGTGCTGGTATCGGCATTTCCTATACCCATTGTAAAAGTTGCTAAGCTTGCGCTGATGAGCGTCGTTTTTATGATTCTTTGCATTTTAGTCACCTCTGGTTAAGCATGTTTTAGCGGTCGTAAATAACTCATCAACTCAGAAATATTAACTCTCTAGGAGCTATTGGGCTGAGTTGGAATTTACGACTCAGTCCATAATGTGGTCATATTTCCGTTTATTTTTTAAAGTTTATAACCTTTTTCAACGGTGAGAGATTGATTTCATCAAAAACAGTGCCTTGACGACTTTCCAGAACTAATACAAGGGTGTTTGCTAGGTCATCCGCTTGAATGTAATTTTCTGCCTCGGGGCCGGGGGAGAAATCAAGATGGTCAAAAAAAGCGGTGTTAACCATGCCGGGGTTGATAATGGTGACGCCAACATGGGCGCTTGAACACTCTTCTCGTATAGCTTGCGCGAATCCTCTTAAGGCAAACTTACTTGCACTGTAAATAGCTCCCTTTTTTCCTCCTTTTAAGGCAGATTCAGAACCGATGAAGACAATATTACCCGATTTTTTTTGTTTTAATTGGGGTAAGAAAGTACGAACAACAAAGGCCTGACTTGTGAAGTTAAGGTCTATAAGGTTTTTAATCTGTGCGTAAGAAAACTCTTCAATGGAAGCAAAGCTGCCTTTTCCTGCGCAACAGATGACAGAGTTTATATCATTATGTTTTTTTTGTATGCTCTTAAGTTTAGACGGCAACGCATCGAGTACCGATAGATCAACAGAATAAAACATGAAATTATTATTGTTTATTATTTCTATGGGTATTCGAGAACGATCTCTGGCCAAGCCAATAATTCGATAACCACGGGTTAACAAGCACGTCGTCATTGCGAGACCTATTCCAGAGCTTGCCCCAGTAATCAGTATTTTAAGCATTGATGCACCGAAAATACTTTTGCGCAGGTATGTAACGCAGCAGTTTTTGCTCGCAATAAGAAATTATTTCATTTTCTAAATCATGTTTATAGGAAGTCATGCCTTTGGATGATTCAAAGGGGGCAGAAAATAGTTTTTCCTGGGGGTGCATTTTAATCAGGCTCTTGAAAAATTTGTCCGGCATACGAAACACTCCGAGGCTGACAGAATGCAGGGACTCGGTATTTATCTGACTAAAAATTTGCTCGAACATCTTTTTATACACGTTTTCGTAGCCATCAAAGTATATGATGGGATCAAAGCGTAAGCCTATCGACCAGCCTTGTGCTTGTAATTTAGAAATTGCATCAATCCTCTTTTTTAGTGATGGAGTTTTGAATTCTGTTTTTTTAACTACTTCTTCCGGAGAGATTGAAAATGCAACAATACAGCGTGGGTTTGCCGGAATATCGAGTAAATGTCTGATTTGTGTGCTTTTGGTGCGTAACTCTAATAGTGCATTTGGCAAGCTCATGACTGCCGGTGTGAAAAATTTTGCGAAATGGGTAACCGGTTCAAGTGCTAGACTGTCGCAATCATAACCTGAAAAAAAAGCAACGTCACCGTTATGTTGTGCGGCAACGTTTTTTATTTGCTCAAAAAAATCTTCATAGTTTACGAATAATACATAATGTGCCGATCGATACATGCCTTGTAGAAAACAATAGCGACAATCATAAATGCAATTCATCATGTGTGAAAAATAATAATTATGATATGGACCAATGCGGTAAGCGTCTGGAGCCTGATGTACAAAGCGATTGATTTTTTTGGCTAATATCAGGGCGGGATTTTGTTTTTGTAAACGAAAACTTTGTGCGCTGGGATTGAATACTTCGCTGTGATGAGAGCAAATTATTTGTTCGATTTTTGCAAACCGATTAAGTATTTCTTTGGTTCGTTCGTGATCACGAATTTCTTCTTCAATGTAAATTCTTGAAATCATCTATAAACACACTTTTTGTTTGGCTAAAAAATATTCTAGCTGTTGCAATAACTGCTTTGCATTGGTGAGATTTTTTAGTTCGGATATATTGTTCCGCATTGTAGTGTTTGTCATTTTTTCGAGTGCTTGTTTTAATTGATGTTGTTGAGTTTTAGTGAAATGAAAAGCAGACATTAATTCAGCATAAAAAGGCGGTACTTGTTTTTCGATCTGGTATTCTTTTAAGAGTAAAGTTTGTTGTTCAAAATAAATGAGCATTGCTGCAAAAGAATGCTGCATAAGTTCAAGGATGAAGTTTTTATCGACATGCTGTATTGAGTGCTGCGCATTATCTGAAACTACTTTTAAGCAAGCGACTAATTCACCGGTGGTGAATTTTATGCATGTTGCATAGAATGCGGAGGCCTCCATGTCATAAATATTATTATTTACATAATTTTGTGTAGGGTGGTCAACAGTGATGAGACTGCATCCGGTTATTGCGCTTTCTATGATTAGAGGGGGATACCAGCTTATTGAATGGGTATTAGTGCTAATTTTATTGGCAACAAAAAGATCCCCGATTGATTTGTTATCTGCGCCGCACACCCCAATATTCAGCCATGATGCAATAGGTTCAGCGTATTTTGCATAAATATATGCGCAAGCTGCTGCCATATTCAATTGCCCAATCCCGGAAATAACTAAAACAATATCATCTTTTTGATAAATTTTAAATGGGCGGTTTACTACTGATTTCATTTTGAAATGCGCAATAAAGGCTTGGGCTTCACATAGCAGAGCACAGGTAATTATTCGCATTTAATAGCTCGCTCTTTTACATAGTGTTCGCGTAGTGATATTAAGTCTGCAATTTGATTTTTTTTATTTCGTTTAATGGCGCCATTCACAAAGACTTCGATTTTACTAAGCAGTACTTTAATCGCTTTTTGTCTATTGTCTTCTGGAATTTCGTGGTGTTGCAGTAAATTGTCTAGGGATTTTATTCTAAATCGATCCATGCCCCAGTACTTTTTGGATAATTGATCTGCATGTCCTCCATATTTATGGATCATCGCCTGTTCGACCAACAATACAGGATATTTAGTGCAAACTTTCAACCATAAATCATAGTCTTCGCAGGCAGGTAATGATTCATCAAAACCGTCAAACTCTTCAAGTATGGCGCGGTGTAATAAAATCGAAGAAGGAGACATTGCGCATAAGGCTAAACATTGATTGAATATCCATCCGCCAGATTTTTTATGTTTCTTCATCTGATTTACCCGAGTGCCATTGCGAATCCAAATTTCTTCAGTGTGACAGATTTGAAAGTCAGGGTTTTTTGATAATAAATCGATTTGTTTTTTTAGCTTATTGGGCAGCCACTCGTCATCGGAATCGAGTAATGCGATCCAGTTACCTGTCGCGTGTTTGATGCCTCGATTACGCGCTGAGCTAACACCGCTGTTTTTTTGCGACAGCAAAATGACGTTTGGAAATTTTGCACGTATAAATTCCACGCTGTGATCCGTCGACCCATCATCGATAACGATAATTTCATGCGCCTTAAATGTTTGATTAAATACTGACTGTAATGCGCGTTCGATTAAATCAATGCGATTATGAATGGGGATAATAACGGAAATCTGATAGTTAGGGTTCATTCATAACTTACTGTTTAAGCGCTTTATACGGTGTGTGTCGCGTTTTATCGTGATCATGCATGCGGTATTGGCTAAAATCTTTTTGATTGTCGAAATGCATGAATGGATTTCCGTCGATTTGCTCTTGCAGAGTAGATGTTGGTTTTTCAGCGTAGTTATGGCCAGGGTGAATGATGGTGTTTGCAGGCAATGAGGCACTCATATGGCGTAAAGTATCGAACATAACGTTAGGGTCGCCACCGGCAAGGTCGCAACGGCCACAACCAAATACAAACATTGTATCGCCGGTGATTAAGTCATCTTGCAGGTGATAACAAGCGGATCCAGGGGTGTGGCCCGGTGTGTGTAATATTTCGATTTCTGTTTTCCCCAGTTTTATGATGTCGCCGCCGTGATGGGTTGTGGGAGTATGCTCATAGTGACCCCAAAACTTGGCTTCCTGTTGCAATAAATGAATCTGTGTATCGTGACTATTATTGAGTTCTGCAATTCCATTGATATGGTCATTATGGCTATGTGTTAACAATACATCGGTAATATTTATGCCTTTTTTTTTTGCGAGTTGAATGACTTTCTGGACATCCCATGCTGGATCGACTATTGCGCCGCGATTGGTGGTTAGGTCTTGAATCAAGTACACAAAATTATCCATCGGGCCGAGTTCTAGTGCATAAATGGCATGGGTTTTTTCAGTCATTATTATTTCCAAATGTGTGCTACAGAAAGTTTTTAATTTTTTTAAAAAATGGTAGCAGCCAGAGTGAGTAGACAAGCATAGGCTTTCTATAAGTTTTCTGCAATTGCTCTTAATTTTGGAACTGCGAGTCCGGCTTTATCCGCGAGGGTGATCGCTCGTGTTAGGCGTGCTGGAGCAGAGCGTCCCATGCATTTGTGTTGTGGGTCGCCTTGTATGCCTTCAACAAAGCCATTGATTTGCGGTTCTCTATCAATTTTTTTATCGATTAAGGTTTCTTGCAAATCCATCACTTCGTCAGCGACTTCTTTGGCTAATGCTTGCCTGTTTTTCCATAAATCGCCAACCACGCCGCCACAAACTAAGCCACAAATGTTGGTGGTAAGTATGTATACATTTTTGCGCACAAGTTCAAACTCTAGCGCTTCAGGGCTGGAAACGCAGCGAGCAGGAATGTCAATGCACGCTAAGGCATCTACTAATATTGATGCATGTTGACCAAAAACAGGGCTAGGCAACAGAACTTTAGCATCTTGACCGGGTTTTTTTTCAAACCATATTGAAATAACCGTGGGGTTTTCGATGTTGTGTGTTTGCCAGTTTCTAGGCAGCAATTCATTTTGCACGAGTGCCAGTTTATCTGCCCACACTTGCGGAATATTTTTCAAGCTATTGGTGAGGTCGGCTTCAGCCACGCTGACGAGTACACATTCTGGGGCGGGAATTTCTGCGGCAACTTTTTCCATATCCATGCTCCTGGTAACCGGATAGACAGGATAAGCTAGGCGCAATAAGCCGCGCGCAAACACACCGCCTATTTCCCCTATTCCTATAATGACAAATGGTTTTTTCATAAAGATTTATTTTTCCTTTAAGCTTAGTTGAAGTTTCCACCAGAGCTAGGCGTTTTAGACGAGGTGCATAGCGTTGTTGTTGTTGTTGTTGTTGTTCCAAATAAGTGTATTTTCTGATCAGTACCTTTCAGGCTGCTTTGCGCGATCTTGGATATCTTATAGGCCTGAATACCGTTTGTCAGTGGGTTTCTGGGGAGTTATGCAATCGTTGGATTTGCTAAGACGTAGTTTAAGATATTAATCACCTGATCAGTTGTTTGCGCTACGGCTAGCGCGCTGGCGTCAATTTCTTTGAGCGCATGGGTTAATTCCGGATCATGTAGTACGATTAAGGGCTTATCCATTGCAGCGGCATATCCAGCGTCGAATGCTGCATTCCATTGTTTGTATTTATCGCCAAATCGCACAATGACAATGTCTGATTTTTTTATAAAGGTGCGTGTCCGTATGGCGTTTATTTTTGCTGCTTTGTGATCATGCCAAAAGACATTTTCTTCTTTGCCTAATATGCTCGCACCACAATCGTCACTGGCTGCATGTTGCGTGATGGGTGATAAAAATTGAATATCTAAATTTTTTTCAATGCATCCGTTTTGTAATTCCTGTCTCCAAGCGGAGTGGATTTCTCCTGATAAATAAGCGGTAAGTTTCAATTTTTGGATTCTCCTATTTGATATTTCAGAGTCGTTAACAAAGTTAATAATGTTTTAATCTATTTTTTTGTATGTGCCAGAAAATTTATTGCTCAAGTAATGGTCGCGACCAATAATGCACTATTTTTTTTTCCCATATCGTTGTGCTTTTTTCTTTTGTTTATATTCCTGTAAGGGCGTTAATTTAGTGCGTTTCTCTTTATAGGGGTTGGCACTGCCTTTATAGACAATACGCAGCGGAGTGCCTTTTATTTTTAATACTTTGCGAAAAATATTGATGAGGTAGCGAGTATAGCTTTCGGGAACGCGCGTGGTTTGGTTGCCATGAATCACAATGACGGGAGGGTTTTTACCACCCTGGTGAGCATAACGTAATTTAATCCGCCGGCCATGGATAAGCGGTGGTTGATGCGATATGACGGCGTCTTCAAGAATTCGTGTGAGTATCGGTGTTGCAAAGTCACTCATGGATGATTGATAAGCTTTGTGCACGACATCCATTAATATCCCAACGCCACTGCCGTGCAGTGCGGAAATATAATGTACGGATGCAAAATCGACGAAATTAAGTTTTCTTGCATATTCCGTTTTTATCCACTCACGTTTGTCGGGGGATAAGCCATCCCATTTATTGACCGCTATGACGAGCGCTTTTCCCTCGTCGAGTACATAGCCGAGTAGGGTGGCATCTTGGGCGCTTATTTCTGCTTGTGCATCGAGTACGAACATGACCACATGGCATGAGTCGATCGCTTGCAAGGCTTTTATGACACTGAATTTTTCTATTTTTTCTGCAACCCGTGTACGCCGCCGAACACCCGCAGTGTCGATTAAAGTATAGGGATGCCCATTGTGTTCAAAGGGTATGAAAATGCTGTCGCGGGTAGTTCCTGGCAGATCAAATGCGAGCACACGTTCTTCACCGAGTAGGCGATTGACTAAGGTTGATTTGCCAACATTGGGGCGTCCGACGATAGCGACCTTGGCAGTATGTTCGATGTCTTCTTCGGGCTCCGCGGATGCCGAATCGAGTTCGGTATCCAGAAAATCCATGAGTTCGCTAACCCCTGAGCCATGTTCTGCCGCGATCGGATAGGGTTGTCCGAGTCCCATTGCGTAAAAATCGGCAGCTACAAGGTCGGGGTCTAGGCGTTCGGTTTTGTTAATAATGAGATAAACAGGTTTTTGCAGTTTGCGTAGATTTTTTACGATGGCCTCATCAGCGATGGTAATGCCTTCTTTGCCATCGACGAGGAATAACACGGCATCCGCTTCTTCCATGGCTTGGTTAGCTTGTTCGGCGATGAGTTTATCAATTCCTGCATCACTGGTGATGCCTCCGGTATCAATAACAATGAAGTTTCCTTGGCCTGCTTTAACATTACCATAACGTCGATCACGTGTTAGCCCTGGCTCATTCGCGACTAAGGCATCGCGACTTTTTGTAAGGCGGTTAAATAAGGTGGATTTGCCGACATTGGGGCGCCCTACAAGGGCGAGTACGCGTTTCATTAAGGATACCTTTAAAATGGTTTATTTTACCCATTAGGGCGCCAGCTCCGTGCCGAACCCCCATCTGTTTTGAAGCTATGAACACTACGGGGTTTGCGCAGCATTTTTGTGTGCGCAAAAAACAGTCCTGTTTTTCGGCGTTCTAAACGGGGATAGAGCCGCCTATTGATAAGCCAGTGAAATAAAAGCGCCGTTATGATAGGGAATAAAGATTTGCTTTCCATTGCTGAGCGGTGGGCTAACTACTCTGACATCTTCTATGTCATGTGTGGCATCAAATGCATTTTTAACTTCTGCGCTTTCAGCGAGATTGATAATGCCGGTTTCTTCTCCTAGCCATTGGTAATCAACACGGCCTAGCACTTTACCGTTTTCTTTGGACAGCGAAAAAACAGAACCATCTATGCCGCCGACAATCAAGTTGTTACCCAGTGTTATCGGTGTCGTGGTGACAATTTTGCGCAATTTTTCTTGCACCCAGAGGGTCGCTCCGTTGCGCCGGTCTAAGGCCCATATTTTGCCGCTGACATCTGTGATAAATAATAAATCGTTTGCCATGGATAAACCAAGGTGAGAAGACATCTCTCGAGTCCATAGAATGCGTCCTGATCCTGCGGTTAGGGCTACAGCTCTGCCCTGGAAGCTAGTGACATAAACGGTGTCATCATGAACTTGGATAAGCCCGTCGACATCGACCATGCGTTCAAGTTCAGATCTGCCTTTGGGGACGGCAATGGTGCTTTCCCAAATCAATTTGCCATCATCAATTGACAGCGCAACTAACTTGCCATTAGCAAAGCCAGTGATGACTTTATCTTCAACGAGTACGGGTGAAGCGGTTCCGCGTAAGGTGAGTGGCGGAACGTTTCTGTCATAAATCCATATTTGTTCACCGGTTTGCAGATCAAGCGCCGTTATTTTTCCGTCATTGCTTTGGATAATGACGTTACTGCGGGATATTTGTGGTGGTGCTAAAATTTCGCTACTCACTGTTTTTTTCCAGAGTAGGTTGCCATTGCTTTTATCGAGGGTCAAGACATCCGCGTCTCTCGTGCCTAATACGAGATGCTTGCCGGAGACATTAGGGCCTGCGGTAAACGTATAGGGGAATTTTTTTTCCCATATTGGCTTGCCATTCTCGGCCTGCAGTGCCATCACGGAGCCACCATGATCGGCAACATAAAGCGTTGAATGATCGATAATAGCACGTTGTTTAGCACTCCGATTTATCCCATGATCAGCGAGTTGAACTGACCATAATGGACTTACTTTTAGCAAATTTATGCTGGATATATAGGCTAGCTTTTCTTCATCCAACTTTATCGGCGGTGTGCTTTCACATGCGCTTAGAATGACCAGGCTAATCACTCCAATAGCGATGTTGCGGATGGTCATATTGTGCCTCAAGGTTGCGCCTCAAGGGGGGTATTGTGTAGCGCAGCGGTCGCGGGGTTAATGTTTGCCTCAGGCGTTGCTGCTGCTTTAGTCGTTGTTGCTTCAGAGCTTGTTATGTCTGCTTTTAGGGGGGCCTCATTTAGAACCTCGGCATATAGAGTCTCAACACTTAGGGCCTCAGCACTCGCCGCGGAGTCCGTGGTTGGTGTCTGAGATGTGGTGCCCAAATCATCGAGTTTAAGCTGTACCATTTGCTTGGTCTGCGGGGTGACTCCATCGCTTTGCATAGCGAGTTGATAGGCATTTCGTGCTTGCTCAAATTCGCCTTGTGCACGATATATATCACCCTTGATGATAGAGTATTCAGATGCAAAATTACTCATATTACCTTGCATGGCAAGTGTTAAAGCTTCATCGAGCTTGTCCGTTGCGCTGAGAACGCGGATTAGGCGTAAACGAATAATATGTTCTAGGCTGGGTTTATCATTATTGTCTAATGCCCAGGTTAAGCGCAGTTTGGCAGCGTCTAGGTTGCCTTTTTCTACTTCTATCTTGGCCATTGCGAGGGATGTCATGATGGCGTAGTGAGAGTCTGTGTATTTATCAACAAGCTGTCCGCCGCGTTTTAGGGCGTCATCCGTTTTATCATCACGTAATTCTTGCATCATTGCATCAAATTCGTTGGAGACGCTAAACTGAGCCGTTTGCTGGTAGTCCTTCCAGACTCCGCCACCCACGACGCCGGCAAAGACGAATATCAGTCCAACGATTAGAAATTTTCCATTTTTTTCCCACCAGCGTTTTATCGCGTCTATCTGGTCATCTTCGGTACGATAGGTTTCCAATGTAGTTCCTCTTTACTTTAGGTTAATTAGGGGGCTTGGTTTAAGCTTATCGATTTAGCCTATTCTAACTGAGATTGTAAGAATCCAGCTAGCTCATCCTGTGAAATTGTTTGTTGCGTTTCTTTTTCGCGCAAAGCTTTAATCGTGATTTGCTGGTTTGCGAGTTCGGTTTCGCCTAATAATAAGGCCCAGCGTGCGCCGCTTTTGTCTGCACGTTTCATTTGAGCCTTAAAGCTACCGCCATTTAAGTTTTGTGATAATGTTAGTTTTGGCACTTGGCTGCGGATTTGCTCGGCTAAAATCATCCCTGCTTCTTGGGTTCCAATACCGACCATGGCGAGATAACAATCAGGGGCGATAGAGGGGGTAACCGTTTGAATTTCTTCTAAGAGACTGATTAATCGCTCAGCGCCCATGGCGAATCCGGCGGCGGGTGTAGTACGTCCCCCTAGTTGTTCGACGAGGCCATCGAAACGTCCCCCCGCACAAACGGTTCCTTGCGCACCGAGTTTGTCGGTGACCCATTCAAATACGGTCCGCGTATAATAATCTAATCCACGGACGAGCGATGGATTGACGGTGTATTCAATACCCGTCTTATCCAGCAAGTTTTTCAGTGTCGCAAAGTGTCGCTGAGATTCATCGTCTAAGTGGTCTAATAAGCGCGGCGCATTTTTAACGATGTCCTGGGTTTTGCTGTTTTTGCTGTCTAATATACGTAATGGGTTAGATTTTAACCGTCGTTGGCTGTCCTCGTCGAGTTCGTTGGCGTGTTTTGACAGGTATGCAACCAATAACTGGCGATAGATTGAGCGGCATTCGGGTGTGCCTAAAGAATTTATTTGGAGTTTTACATGCGGTAACAAGCCGAGATTTGACCAGAGTCTGTGTGTCAAAAACAGTAGCTCTGCGTCTAGTTCAGGGCCTGCGAACCCAAAGGTTTCTACGCCGAACTGATAAAATTGGCGATAACGCCCTTTTTGCGGTCTTTCGTATCGAAACATTGGGCCAAAATACCAAAGTTTTTGGGTTTGATTATGCAATAAGCCATTTTCTATGGCGGCTCTTACACAGCCTGCGGTTCCTTCGGGGCGCAAAGTAAGATTTTCAGCGTTTCTATCGTCAAAGCTATACATCTCTTTTTCGACGATATCAGTCACTTTACCGATTGAACGAAGAAATAATTCAGTTTTTTCTACCACGGGAAGACGGATCTCGTTATACCCATAGTTAACTAAGATGTGTTTTACGTGTTGTTCCAGCTGATACCAATAAGGTATGCGTTCAGGAAGAATGTCATGCATTCCACGTATGGCTTGAATGTGCTTGGCCACAATGTTCTCCAGGGTTACAGGTCTGTGGTAAAACCCCAGAACCAGCTTGTGTATTCTGAGGTTTGTTTGTCAGAGCAATTTTATTTTATCCGAGGACACTGGCAAATAGCTTTGACGGTGTGCTTGGTGAATGCTCGCGAGCAGGATAGAAGTGGTTTCGATCGAGTGCTGGCTTTTATTCTTTGGGCTGTTCCGGGTTATTGACAGGGGCTGGAGTTGGCAAAGCTAAAGCAGAAGACTCTGGGCTTGAATCAGATGTTGTTAATTTATCAATATCAAGGCTCAGTGATTCACCAATTCCGGCTGAGCGTCCCCACATGATTGCGAGAATAAGTAAAAGAACACCAACGGTATACATTGCCCAGCGCATCGATGTATGGCGGCTATCAATTTTATCTCGATAGGATACTCTGGCTAATTCAGGCTCTCGTTCATGCCCAATGCGTTCAAAACAGGCGATGACTTCTTCGGGCGGAAGCCCAACAAGATTGGCGTAACGTTGGCAGAAGTTTTTCACATAAATGGGGGCAGGAAGTTCATCAAGCCTGTCATTTTCGAGTGCTCTTAGTTGATAAATACTCATGTTCATTCTGGATGCGGCTTCCATTTCCGATATTTCCATGCTTTTGCGTAATCGTGCGAGTATTTTACCGGGACCCTCGGCGCTCATCTGCTGCAGCTCTTCGATAATCGCGTTTTTGTCTGGGCCTACTATTGCGCTATTCGGAGTAGGGGTTTTATCTAAAACTGGGTCTGTCATTTTATTATCCTTCTCGTTCAGTTTTCTGCTAATAAATGTTATAAATTCAGTGAATTATCTGTTTTCGAGCGGCTTTTGTGGCGCATTCGTTGTTGGCTTGCCAAGGTGTTGTTCCAGTGCAAGGCTTATTTTCATGCTCTCGGTGGTAGCCTCGGCGATGGCATGGAATTGCTGAATATAATGGCGCGTTTCCAGATAATTTTGTTGCGCAAATTGTAACTTAGCCATTTCAAGTAGTGAACGCTGTTGTTGCGCATTTAATGCTAAAGCTTTGCGAAAATATACCTCTGCTTGGTGTTTATTCTGTTTTGCTACGCATAATGCGGCATTTTCGTAGGCAGCAGAGGGTGTGGAATAAAGCTTATGTTGTGCTGCGTTAAGAAAATGTGTCTCTGCCTGATCATTTAGGCCTTGTATGCACAAATATACACCATAATTATTATGTACTACGCCATATTCACTTGAATGGCTAGGAACCTTATCAATGGCTTTCTGAAAGTATATTTCAGCTTGCGAAAATTCACCAAGTCTTTTGTATACCTCGGCAAGCATTAAATGCGTCGTATATGAATCAGGATTTTCAGACAGTGCTTTTTGGAAATAATTCAGAGCGGTCTCTATGCGCCCTTGTTGCAAATACTCAGTGCCTAGCCGAATATTGACAGCGATTTTTTCTTCCGTATTCGATTTATCCTCGTGGATGCTGACACAACTGGTAAACATCAGTAATGTCAATATTATAGAAGATGTTTGCGCCAGTCTATTTTGTGCTCTCGATGAGCGCAAACGCCGTTTTTTCGAGCATTTATGCCTTGCTGGAACGAGTTCGCGTGCAATGTTGTTTCTATGAGCATGTTTAGTTTGAATGACAGGTTTCTCCCCCCCCGGTAGTCTCATTCGCTTGTCTCTTTATGCGTTCACTGCGTTTTGTTCGGTCAAGCACTTTTCCAGCCAGTTGGCCGCAAGCTGCATCAATGTCGTCCCCTCGGGTGCGGCGGGTAATTGTTGTCATTCCTGCTCGATACAGAATATTGTAAAACGTGTCTATAGCGGCTTGTGAGGATGTTTTGTAGACAGAATGGGGGTAGGGGTTGAACGGAATAAGGTTGATTTTTGCCGGAATGCCTTCCAATAGTTTTACCAATTCTTTGGCATGTTTGGGTTGATCATTGATTTCGCTGAGCATGACATATTCAAAGGTGATTTTTTTTCTAGCGGTGCCTTCGAGGTATCTTTTACAAGCGGCAAGTAAATCAGCAATCGGATATTTTTTGTTTACCGGTACTAATTTATTGCGTAATTCGTCGCTGGTTGCATGTAATGAAATAGCGAGGCTAACATCACATTCGTCGCGTAATTTGTCCAGTGCAGGGACGATACCCGCAGTACTCAATGTGACGCGACGTTTGGATAATCCAAAGGCATTGTCTTCCATCATGAGGCGGAGTGCAGGTACTACCTGCTCGTAGTTTAGCAAAGGCTCGCCCATACCCATTAATACCACATTGGTAATAATGCGATGTTGTTGATTTAACTCAAATTGCCCAAGCATTTTAGCGGCTATCCAAACTTGTCCAATAATTTCGGCGGTGCTGAGATTGCGACTAAATCCCTGTTTGGCCGTAGAGCAAAAAGAGCAGTTTAAAATGCATCCAACTTGTGAAGAAATACACAAGGTGCCGCGATCTGATTCAGGAATAAACACTGTTTCGATGCAATTACCATCATCAAGACGCAATAGCCATTTGCGGGTTCCGTCTTTTGAGTCTTGCTCGACTAGCATTTCAGGTGGTCGAATTTCGGCACAGGCATTAAGCCGTGTTCTTAAGCCCTTAGATAAGTCCGTCATTGCTGCAAAATCGGATATACCTCGATGGTATATCCATTTTAATAATTGTGTTGAACGAAAAGGTTTTTCACCATGGTTGGAAAAAAACTGCTGTAACCCTTTGGGGTCGAAATTCAACAAATTCGTTTTTGGAGCAATAACGGACATATTATATTCAGTTCTTAGCGCGCACAGATTTCGGTATTATCGAAAAAAAAGGCAATTTCTTGTGCTGCCGTCTCCGGAGCATCTGAGCCGTGTACTGCGTTTGCATCGATGCTGTCAGCGAAATCCGCCCGAATTGTGCCCGGAGCGGCTTCTTTGGGGTTGGTAGCACCCATTACATCGCGGTTCTTTGCAATGGCATTCTCGCCTTCAAGGATCTGAATCATGACCGGGCCTGAGGTCATGAAACCGACTAAGTCGTTGTAAAACGGCCGTTCTTTATGGACTGCGTAAAACTCACCCGCTTGTTCTTTGGATAAATGAGCCATTTTAGCAGCAATAATTTTAAGGCCTGCTTTTTCGAAGCGGGCATAAATTTCACCAATTACATTTTTAGCGACTGCGTCAGGTTTAATAATAGAAATAGTACGTTCAACGGCCATGAGTTACTCCATGTGTATGTGATACCTAAAGCAAATTCGGGATTTAGGCAGCAAAGATTACGAAAGGCGCGGATTTTAGCATTTCGCGCACTTTTCAGCCAACTACTTGTTGCACTCTTTATTGCACTTTATTTTTCACGATATTTAAAGATTATTCAAATCAGCCGCGTCTAAAGGATTTTTTCGCGGTTGTCGCCATATTGATCAGTGGGACTCAGCTGAGGATTAACTTTTTAAATCAGCTGTTTAGACACTCTTGCTCATCACCTTCGAGGTAGTTAAAACTTGCAGAGTTTAGGTCATAAATGAAAGCGATTATGCGTCTATTCTGGATAGGGTTTGCGTGTGCGCAGGTAGCCATTGTTCATTCCAGTCCTTTGTACTCGCGGACTTACCATGTTAGTTGCACTGCTTGTCATTCCGCTGCGCCCGCGCTTAACGACCTCGGCCAAAGGTTTGCGGTGACGGGTGTCGTACCGTTTAACAAGAAATCAGATGATGTGAATACCAAGGATGACAAATTGGAGCTCACTAAGGCGTTCCCTTTTTCAGTTCGGGCTAGCGCCTTCATGCAGTTGAGAAGAGGTAGCGAGATATTGGACTTTGCAACGGGGGAAGCCGGGGTGAGCAATTATTTTGATATGCATGCGCCGGATCAGATTAAGCTGATATCTGGGTCTGCCGTATCTGATCAATTGGATTTTTTATTCGTAGGGACATTTGCGCCTGCAATTAATGAGGGCGCAATTGTGTTGAATGAAGGCTGGGTGCGTTACCGTTCGCGTGGTTTGCTGCCGATGAATGTTAAATTTGGGCAGTTTTTAGTGACTGATGTGATGTTTAATTCTAAAACGAGGCTGACTTTTCAACCTTATTTGGCCTATCAATTGAGTCGTCTTGGGATAGATCGAGGGATTCGGGTTGATGGTTATTTTGATGATTTACCAGTCAGTGTAGGCGTGACTAACGGCAGTGATGCGATACCGGGTGCGCCTGCGAATGCGGCTGGGATTAATCGCGATAATTATTTTTTTGACAATAATACGCGAAAAAATTTTTATGCCTATTTTCGTATGAAGTTCTCGTTATTTGACACGGGTTTTTTTTGGTTGAATGGACGACAGCAGTCTGTGTCAGGGGTTCTTGCTGATCAACCGGGTGATGCGGAGAGTACGCGATTGATTTTTGGGTTGGATTTTGCGATGAAGGCGAATAATTCAGTGCGTTTTTACGGTCAAGGGTTGATGAATCAGTGGGTTGACTTTATTGTTCCAGGCGATCGATATATTTGGTACGCAGGGTTTATCGGCGCGGATTATTTCGCGAGTGACGAACTTACATTTTCTTTGCTGTATAACTATGCAACGGCAGGGGATTTTGATGGTTCCGGTACGATTTACGAAGGGCTTGATTTAAATGCAATTACCACATCTGCTTCTTTTTACATGGCGCGAAATGCGCGACTTATTCTCGAAATAACCCTGGATTTATTGCCAATTGACAATGATGTGGATTTTGTTGGGCATGAAGATAAAGAAGACTATCTTTCTCTAGGTTTCGATCTTTCCTTTTAAATTTCAATACTTACAGCTCTAATATTTAACTCAGCTAGGCATTCTTCCGATATATAGATAGCGGAATTCCGTCCGTTATTTTTGGAAGACTTAGTTACTATGTTTTTTGGTTTGGAATGGTTTAAGGCTTTGTTATTGCCGATCTCGGCAGTATGTTTTTGCTGTGCCTTAGTGAGTATTGTCCAAGCGGAAGAACTTAAGTATCCAGCATTTCAAGCAGAGGAGGGGAAGGTCATTATCCGTTTTACGGATCTGCAAGAAGCCCAAGAAATTTTTGCAGGCTTGCTCGCAAACGCGCAAAAAGTAGTAATGCGTCAGCAGGAGATTACGGTACAACTCAAAACTTTGAGTTTGGGTGTTTATCTTAAACGAGGGGACGCTGAGCTTGTACGCAAGAAGTTACAAGCAGCGGGTATTAAATCCTATTTGCGAAAAATAGAGGGTGGCCCTGGTTTTTGGGTGCATGCTGGCGCTATGTACGAAGATGTGTATTACTGGCATAGGCATGATGAACTGGCGCATTTAGGTTTTTCCGAAATACGCACCTCACAGAAGACTCACCGAATTACCGAGTATCTCATATTGGCGCTCCCGCTGACCTTAAGCGATCAATTAATGCGTTCAAAGCGCTTATTCAACGGTTATCTAAAAGGTGAATTCAGTGGCTGGAAGCAAAATGATGAATTGAACACTGCGAGCTATTTTACCGCCTCTTTGGGACATTTATCCGCAGTTAATGAGCATACTAATTTTGCTTATGGCTTGCGTATGGATATTTTTGAGCAATCGGGTGAATTTGCGGTACAAAAGACGAAGTTTGATTATTTGCCTACGTTTATCCAGCATATTCAAGATACAAATCGATGGACTATGGGTGCACAATTAGTTCCTTGGGGCACGGGTAAGCATGATTCGCTGAGTGATCGTTTGAGTGTCAAAGATTTAACTCGGTATCGTTTGGACGAAAATATTCTTGCACGTAGAAGATCATCCTTGAATTTACGTGGGGAGTTAATGGTGGCCGATTACCAAGTGGATCTATTGTGGATGCCTCTATTTAGGCCTGCGATAATGCCGGATAATGCAAGTATCTGGCATCCGTTGAGTGAGAGCGATGGCCGTATAATGGATATTGAAACACCGGATACTCTTAGATATCTGGTGAAAAATGGGACGCGTCAAGATGAAGATAGGTTCCAGGCGGGTGGTGCAGGTATTAGGCTTAGTCGAGAGTTAAGCTATGCATATCATGCCTTTACATTTCAGTACGCTAAAAGATCGAGTCCGTATTATCGAATTAGTCAGCCAATTTTGCAGGCCTTGGCAACGGGTAGTGATGCATCTACAGCCTTAGCAGGAGTTTCAGCGAGTACCTTAATACCTGAGCATCCGGCGAGTTGGATTGTTAGTTTCGAAGAGGGGACGCGTGATTGGATGTTTGAGACAGCGTTTGTCAGTGCTGCTCCCGTCACTAAGCGTGATTATAGTTATGCCACTGTGATGGCGCTTGAATGGCTTATTCAAGCGAATTTTCAGCCAAATTTATCACGAACTGATTTTGTGCTGCAGTTCTCTGGGCGCCAGTTAGGCAGCAAAGAGGTCTTACTTGATAGAAAGACTCGACTACGTTTATCGGGTGAGCTAGCGAGGCGTTCAGTGAGTAATCGTTGGAAGTATGGGTTTCACTACGTTATCGGACTCGATAAATATGAGTTTTTTTTTAATCCATATATCAAGTTTAATGGTAATCGCCATATTTCTTTTGCGTTAAAAGCTTACCTTTTTGGCGGTGACGAAAATACTGAATTTGGTTACCATCGCGATCACTCATTGGTTATGCTCAGTTGGAGTGCGTCTTTCTAATCATCCGCATAAATCTAGATTCCGCAGTTGATCACTATGAGGTATCGTTAAGCGATTGATGAGAAAACGCATGAGCTTGTTTGTCGAATTCACTCAGAAGATGAGCGCGCTACGCCATGAATAGCACGCCTTTAAGCGTGAATAGCGTTGTTGCGAATCGTTGCAATAGCGGGCTATTTCGCCTCATCGCGTCTTGCTCTTCACACTTATAAGCGCACTCTGCATGCCGTCCAACTGCGGATTCTAGGATAATAGTGACGCGTTTTTTCATGGTCTTTGTCTTGCGGGGCAAGGGCTAAAAATTCGGGTTACTTGGGTTTGCAATAACGCTAAAATTCCGGTTAAGTGGGGGCGCATTATTTGGGCTTCAAAGAAGGTGCTGAATAAGCTTATTCGATTTCTAATTATAGATTGGCAGATAAGTGACATCAGGTATGATCTTTAAGGTGTTGAAATTAAAACTTATTTTGCTTGCTATAAAAGAGTGTTTTTTAGTCAAAAAAGGACAAGGATGTTGAAAAACTTTGCGAATTCACGTATAATTACGAGTCCAACTCTGATCAAGTTACAGTTATCTATGAAAACATTCGTTCATTTCCTGATAGTTGCATTCCTGGGGTTCCTGTTGTCCTCCTGTGGGGGTGGCGGTGGTCTTTTTGGTGTGAGTGACGCATCTGATCGTACTGCACCATTTGTCATTAGTTATGAGCCAGCGGAGCTAAAAAATGAAAAAACTTTGCCGGCATATACGGAAAAAATCTCAATTCAATTCAGTGAATCAATAAAGGGTGTTGAAGCGCTGGAGTCTGGTCTATCCGTTGAACCTAAGTTGCCTGGTTCTTGGGCTTATAATGACAGTGAGTTCAAACTCGTTTTCACTTTCGATAATACGGCCGCCGACCTTCCCGCTGATACTAACTATGTAATAACCTTGAAGACATCGATTCAAGATATTGAAGGAAACGCACTTCTTGTGCCTGAAAAAATAGATTTTTATACGCCGCAAAGTTATCGTGTAAAAGGGGTTATTAAAAACCTTGATGGTTCGTTAAAATTAGTTGATCAAGGCGGTAATACGCAAACCTTGCAAGGTAATGGTGTTGATAATGTGGACTTTGAATTGAGTACATCATTATTATCAGGTGAAGCGTATAGGGTTGAAGTTATTCAGCTTGAGGATACTAACGGTTTTTGTGCGTCGAATGAGCTTAGTGGCGTTGTTGCTAATAGTGATCCACATATTAGTATTTCTTGTAGCAAGATTAGAGTTTCAAAAGCTGAAGCTGCTAGCTGGAACTCTTATTATAGTACGGTCCCGATCCATAGCGGTAAAAAATGTGCTGACACTAACTCGGTATTACATTGTGCGCATGGTGGAGAGTTACGCTATTTTACTTTGCCTGAATCTGTCACTAGTTGCGATGATCTATCAGCAACGGATAACCAAGATGTGTTTCTCTGGGAGTGCTCAGAAGATGCAGGAGTAGTGACGGTATCCACTGCCGGCTTTGTTGCAGGGAAAGGTTTGACCGACTTAATTGATTTTCAAAATGAATCTTGGAAGTCGATGCGTATCAATATTGCGCAAAACGGTAGTGCGACTTCCTTGGGTGAGCCTACATCAGGAATGTGGTGGAATAATCCTGTTAAGGTGGCTGGTTCTGATCCTATTTTAGATGCTGCAGGGACAATATACATTATCAAAGAATCCGGCGGGTCGAATTTTTTGATTAAGGCTGATGGGGTTGCGTTGGTGACGGCTCCTGATGTGACTCAAACTGTTGCTTATAGCAATGGCAGGAATGCGATTGAAGTTTCGGGTGCTAGTTATACTTGGATTGAAGGGAAGTACAGGAATGCACAGGGTAACGCCAACGGCTTGGTGATTAAAACGCTCTCTGGATCGCGAGCAACAAATAATGTAGTGAATAATTTTCACATAATACAGGCTTCTGAGGCGCTAATATGGTTAAACGAAGCCTATGCGACAACGATTAAGAATACGCTTGCTGAGAGTAGTAAAAAATTTGGAATAAGAATTGATAAAAGCCCTGATCTTTCGGCGAGTTATGAGGGGAGTGCGGACGCTTTGTTCGTGGATAATGAAATATTTAATGTGGTAACGCGTACTCATGTCTTCGATGCTGATGAAGCGGCTTATGTCATTAATGGGAGTTTTAATAAATTAATTGATGTGGTCGCAAGTTGGAATGTTGGCGATGGTTTTCGAGTCACAGGTAATCACAATATTTTATCTGATATCGCAAGTTTTAATAACCTCGGGCATGGGGTGTCCTTGAATTCAGCGCGGAGTAATATTTTACTGAATACTTATATTTCTTCCAACGATGGCGCTGGAATTGCGTTTATCAGTGAAACGATTGCCGGTGGTGGATTTACGCAAAGTGATTATAACTTTATTTCCAATTTAACCAGCGTGAATAACTTTGCATATGGTGTTTTGATTGACGCTGGGAGTGACTCTGATACCAATACTTTAAACAATGTTGTTGCGGCTTATAATTCTGTAAATTGCGAAAATAATTCCTCTTCTACGAGCTGTAATGCAGTGACTACGATTGCTCTAGGGGATGCTGCAATTACCGATGTTTTCATTCACGATATCAATGGTTCTTTATCTGAACGGAAACTGCTTCCTGGGTTGATTAGCCAAGGATGGGGGGAGTATGAAGACGCCTATAAAGGCGCTTGTTTATCTGATTCAGAACTTAGCTCGGGAATATGTACTTTAATGGATTGGCGGTTGCTTACAACGAGTACAAACCTGCTCGATACGAACTCAATATCATCGATAATGGCCGAGCATACGAGTCTAAAAAAAGACGAAGAAGAAAATGGTAAAATGCTTGAGGTTGCGGTTCCTTATCTGGAGAACTCAGTAGAAATCGTCTCAGATAACATCGGAAATAATAACGGCTTATGTGAAAACAATGAAACCTGCTTATACACGCCAAATCTAGGTGCTTATCAGGGCGATGGTGTATTAGAGTCTGTCGATGGCTTTACTGAACCTGTGGATAGTAATATTACGCTGCTACAGCATACAACAAATGGTGTCGTTATTACGCCGCCATAAACCGGTTTAGCTATTGGTCTTTGGGCGCGGCTAGCTCTTTCAGGTTTAATCTTTCTCTTCAATCCATGCCATTTGGATTGCCTCAAGAATTTTCTCTCCTGATCTTGCGGGGTCGTCAGCAAACTCGGCGAGATCACAGACCCATTTATGCAAGTCAGTAAAACGAATAAGTTTGGGGTCAACATTAGGAAATTTATCATCAAGTGCAAGTGCGATTTCTAAGCTGTCTGTCCATTTTAGGCTCATTTTTTTGCTCCTGTTATTAGGTAACGAGTGACCCGGATGTTTCTATTTTTCAGAAACCATGTTGATCGTATATTTAGGAATTTCTACGACTAAATCTTCTTCCTTAACCCGCGCTTGACAGCTTAAGCGTGAGTCTGGCTCTAATCCCCAGGCCATGTCCAATAAGTCATCTTCTTCATCCGTCGCATCATTCAGCGAACTCAGCCCTTCGCGGACATAAACGTGGCAAGTGGTGCATGCGCATGATTTTTCGCAAGCGTGTTCAATTTCCACTCCCGCGCCTAATAATGCATCGCAAATAGTTTCACCTGCAGCAGCTTCAGTGATGCTGCCTTCTGGGCATAATTCTTCATGGGGTAAGATAATGATTTTTG
>CAZWUO010000025.1:0-27065 GCA_964636675.1 uncultured Ectothiorhodospiraceae bacterium | reverse complement strand
CGTTAACTCTGGCATTTCAGTGAGTTATGTCACGAGATTAGCGGTCAACTGCGGATTCTAGGATTAACTTAATCCTCGTACATCAACCATACTATATTGACAGTGTACTTAAGAGCCTGCCGGATTTAGAAAAAATCAACGAAGGAGATACCGATGTCTGAAGTAGCCATAAGCCACCAAGTACAAGACTCAATGCTCGGCGAAGAGCTAACACACGATGAATGCGAAGTACTCGCGGATAAAATGGAGGCCCACAAGCTCAAAAAAAACGCATGTATCGTTAAGCAAAATGAACAGAATCATACACTGTTTATCCTTATCGAAGGTCAACTTGCGGTTATCGACTCAGAAGATTCCAGCGAAAAAACAGTTTATACCATGACCAAAGGCGAATGCGCGGGAACCCGTGCCTTTGTCGATAGACAACCCAGAACTGCCTCATTAAAAGCCATTGATGATGCCATAGTCTATACCTTAGAACCGGATGCCTTCGAATCCCTCTTGGTCAAGCATCCAATTATTGTATATAAAGTAATGCGTGCCCTATTCCGTATTACTCATCGTAATTTATTACGCATGAATAAAGAATCACAACAGCTTTCGAATTATATTTCAAAATCAAAAGGACGCTATTAAATATGTCTACATATACCCGTGGCGTTATAGATTTAGGTCTTTATGAGAAACTTCATTTTATTTGACGACTACCGACACTGATAACCAATGACAATCCGATTTTTATATGGAGACACTCTATGTATCTTGAAATTCAAATAAAAAATAACGCGGTGCTTTTCGTTGTTTATTGAGATATATTGTAGAAGAATAGATACGAATTTCACCCGTCATAAGTGATGATGAACTTTCTTTTTTAGTCGCCAATTGATAAGTTATATTACTTACTCCGACTTGAATCCCTACCTCGTTGAACAATAAAATTTGTACTTTTGGAGTAACAATCCAATTCGAGTTGTTCGCCAATACAACGCGGTATTCAAAAATTCTATTTTCTGGCTTAGGACCTGTCTGAGTGAAAATAACGTCACGCACATAACGATCAGAAATCGGAATCGCTTGGTCATAAATCAAAGGTCGCAACTTCGGAATCCGCCCTGCAACCAAATCAACAATTTGTTGCTGAGCTTTCTCAAAATCAGCGAGTGTTTGCTCGAGCAGGCGTTCTTTTTTTTTCAATTCCAATATTATTTTTTCATTATGTATGATTTTTTTTGAGAGATGACGTTCAGTTAACACTCCTCCAATCCCGATAGCAACTACTGCAATCAAGCCAACCGATAACATTAAGACCAGTTTCGAGCCTTTGACCAACGAATTCTTTTCTAGGCGCTTAATATGCGCGGGAGTTTTCGCGCCAAGTACATAGTTAATGATCGACGCATTTCTCGAAGATTTAGAGCGAGTGGAATTAGATGACAGCAAATTTTATCTACCGATATGTTACAAATCAATTAATATATGCATATTATATAGTGGTTGGATTCAACCACTTAAATTAAAAACTAAACGCTAGAATCAGTCCATTATTCTAACTAGGATTGAATGCTTGTTCAACCCAATAAGTAAATCAGCGTATTAATGAGATAACAGCAAACTTATTTTTTCATAACCATTATAATATTAGGATTATTGGATCAATCACTATTTATTGAGACACCACTCCTCAGCCCCAAATAAGTAGTAAGCTTCAACATTATAAACCATCACAGCCTGTGCTATAATCCCCTATTTTAATCACTAATAATATAATCAGAACCATGACAAAATCACATTTTTTTTTCGTAACCACTCCCAAAGGAATGGAGACCTTGCTGTTTGACGAACTCAAGTCACTTAATATAAATAATGTAAAGGAAACACGCTCAGGGGTGCAATTCAATGACTCACTTGAAGCAGCCTATCGCACCTGCTTATGGTCGCGTATTGCGAACCGTGTGTTTTTATTAATCGCTGAATTCCCCGCAGACTCGCCCGAAGAACTTTATACTGGCATTAAAGCAATTGACTGGAATGAGCATATGGACGCCTCCAATACACTTGCTGTAGACGTCAATGTAGCTCACTCCAATATTACCCATAATCACTACGCAGCGTTAAAAATCAAAGATGCTATTGTTGACTTTTTTCAAGCAGCGGAAGGCACGCGGCCCAATGTCGAAGTCAACCAACCCAATATACGAATCAATGCATACATCAATAAAAATCTAGCGCAGGTTTATATCGATTTATCGGGCGCTAGTCTGCACCTGCGCGGATATCGCGACAAAGGATCAGTTGCACCTCTAAAAGAAAACCTTGCAGCAGCGATATTAATGCGTGCCAAATGGCCTAACATCGCTAAAAATGGTGGCAGCTTTGTAGACTTCATGTGCGGATCAGGCACATTGCTCATTGAAGCAGGATTGCTTGCGTGTGATATCGCACCGGGATTAAAGCGTGATTATTATGGATTCATTGGCTGGAAGCAACACGATGATAGACTTTGGCAAAACCTTATTGAAAATGCTGGATTTCGCCAACAAGAAGGACTGCGAAATCCTCCATCAATACTCGGCTTTGATCATCACAAAAATACCTTACAAAAAGCCCAACACCATGTAATACAGGCCGGACTCGAATCGGTCGTCACTATTGAACAACAAGATATTTATCACTTTAAAAAAGAATTTTCAAACAACGGACTGGTAGCAATTAATCCACCTTATGGAAAACGCCTGGGTCAGAATGAAGAATTAGCACATTTATATAAAGCAATTGGCGATCTACTAAAAGAAAAATTCCTTAACTGGCAAGCCTGCGTATTTACCAACAACACCTCTCTTGCGAAAGAACTCGGTTTACGCGCGCATAAAATTCACAGTTTGTTCAATGGCCCACTAGAGTGCAAACTGTTGCATTTTGACATTCAAAGTAAGGATTTTTTTGCCGACAAACGCCTACCTGGGTTTATACCGCTTGAAAAACTTTCTGCCAATGCCAAAATGTTAGGCAACCGCTTAAAGAAAAATATGAAACAAATGTCCCGCTGGGCTACTAAGGAAAACATTTCCTGTTACCGAATATACGATGCAGATTTACCGGAATATGCCGTAGCGATTGACCTATATCAAGGCAAGGAATTATGGCTGCACATTCAGGAATATGAAGCCCCAAAAACAATTGATCCCAAAAAAGCGCGTTGGCGGTTACGCGAAGCAATCACCATTGTGCAAGATATTTTCGCCGTTGATAGCTCACAGCTCTTTCTGAAAACAAGAAGCATACAAAAGGGGGATACCCAATACGAAAAACTCAATGCACAGCAAGTTTTCCATCAGGTGAATGAAGGCGATTGTCAATTACTGGTTAACTTTGCAGACTATCTCGACACCGGGTTATTTTTAGATCACCGCCCTATACGTTTAATGATTGCACAGCAAAGTAACAACAAAAGCTTTCTAAATCTATTTGCTTACACCGGCTCTGCTACCGTGCATGCTGCCTCAGGCGGCGCAACTCGAACGACAACGATAGATATGTCGAGCACTTATCTTGATTGGGCAAAAAAAAACATGGGCCTTAATAGTTTTAGCGGGAATGAACACCAATATTTTCAAGCTGATTGCATGGAATGGTTGAAAAGCCCCGATTTACACCAACGCTATGATCTTATCTTTATTGATCCACCGTCTTTTTCAAATTCAAAGCGTATGCAACAAACTTTAGACATCCAAAGAGATCATGTTTTTATAATCCGCCAAGCGATGAAATTATTAAACCCCAATGGACAACTCATTTTTTCCAATAATTTGCGCAAGTTTAAGCTAGACTTTACCCATTTAAACACATTTGACATCCAAGATATCACCCATAAGACAATACCCACTGATTTCAAGAGACGCAGCAATATACATCATTGCTGGATAATTAAGTCGGATACGAAGCTGGATGACTAAAAAACACTCTCCCTCGATTGAAAACCTTTTAATACAGTGGCATAGGCATTTACCCTATTTATACCATGAGTTATTTTTTTTAGCACATTTGCAGTTTATAAGGTAGGCTGTATAAACATTTAATCGAATTCTGACTGGGAATATGCTATGAAAAAACGCCTTGTTCTTGCGGTTTTGTTATTGACGCCCACACTCGGTTTTTATAACCTTAGCGTGGCTAGTGAAAAGCATGAACATGGCTCGCATGGTAAACACGACACTGATAAATCAAAACATGGCAGCTCGAAAAAAGAAAAAGCCCATCACTTCTCTCCTCACTGGGCAAAAACCTTAAGCAAAAAACAAAAAATCTCGGTCGATCAAATGCATCTTGATTTGGATCGAAAACTGGCAGTCCTTAAAGCCCAAGAGACGCTGAAGCAAAAAGAACTAAACGCTCAGACAATTAGCGACAAGACCAAGCTATCTACCATCAACCAAAAAATCGATGAGTTAATGGCGATAAAAAATAAAATATTGCGTCACCGCCATGCACATCTCATCGAAATGCGTCAAATATTAACCGCAGAACAACGCTTGTCTTATGACATGGCGATTTTAAAACGCAGTAAAATTAAATAGCGGCGAAACGTTGAACTCTCTTCCCTTGATTATTCCCTGATTCCGGATCAAGTCCAGGATGAAAAAAATTCATAATCCCCTAGGGTCTATACCAAACTATTTATGACTTTTGAAGCATGGTTCACTATTGCAGTCGTTGTTGCGTGTTTTTTTGCGTTAGCATTAACCCGCTGGGCGACTGATGCGGTATTGATGTTTGGTTTAACGGTGCTGCTCGCGCTGGGCATACTCGACCCCGAGCAAGCACTTGCTGGCTTTGCCAATGAGGGGGTTATTACCGTCGCGGTGTTATTTATCGTATCGGCGGGATTAAAAGAAACCGCCGCCATTCACTGGATAGCACAAACATTATTTGGCAAGCCCAAGTCAATTGCCCACGCGCAATATAGGATCATGGCCCCGGTAGCTGCCATGAGTGCTCTATTGAATAACACCCCGGTGGTAGCCATGTTAATCCCGGCACTCAATGACTGGGCGCGCAAATACCAACTATCCGTTTCCAAATTAATGATCCCTCTCAGCTATGCGGCCATTATCGGCGGTACTTGCACGCTAATTGGAACCAGTACTAATTTAGTCATTAATGGCATGCTGAAAACGCATACCGAAAACACTATTGGTTTGATGATGTTTGAGCTTGCTTGGGTCGGAATCCCTTGTGTTCTGATCACGTTGTTCTACGTGATTGTGGTCTCACCCTGGTTATTGCCTGAGCGTAAACCCGTCATTGATTATTCTGAAGATGCACGACAATATGTGACCGAAATGATGGTCGATAAAAATAGCCCACTCATCGGACAAACTATAGAACAAGCCGGGTTGCGGCAATTACCCGGCGCATATCTGGTCGAAATCGAGCGCAAGGGGCGTATTCTTCCAGCGGTCTCCCCCGAAGAAACCCTCTATGAAGCAGATAGACTGGTATTCGCCGGAGTGGTAGATTCAATGATCGATATGCAAAAAATTCGCGGATTAACCCATGCCGCAGACCAGCTTTTCAAACTCGATGCCCCGCGCAAAGACCGGTGTTTGATCGAGGCCGTCATCTCGAATACATTTCCCCTACTTGGCAAAACCATCCGCGCAGGAAGGTTTCGAACCCGCTATAATGCGGCAATCATCGCCGTAGCTCGCAACGGTGAACAAGTGCAGAAAAAAATTGGTGACATTACACTCCAGCCCGGCGATACCTTATTATTAGAAACTCACCAAGATTTCGCCGATCGCCATCGCAATTCAAGAGATTTTTTCTTGGTCAGTCGACTCGATAATTCTACTCCGCCCTCGCATGAACGCGCAAAAACGGCCATTGGCATCTTACTTGGAATGGTTACCGTGGTTACGTTTGGTTTAATGAGTATGTTACAAGCAGGTTTGCTCGCCGCAGGATTGATGATCATCACCAAGTGTCTTACGGTGAATAATGCGCGGAGATCCATTGATTTATCGATATTAATTACGATTGCTGCGGCATTTGGAATCGGCTACGCGATGAATTTAACCGGTGCATCGAATGCAATAGCCGAGCAATTATTAGGCATCACCAACGATGACCCCATGGTTGCGCTCGCACTTATGTTTCTGATCACGGCAACACTAACATCAATGATTACCAACAACGCCGCTGCAGTGCTGATGTTTCCCATTGCATTGGCATTAGCCGAGCAACTTAATGTAAGCTTTATGCCCTTTATCATCACCATCATGATTGCTGCCTCAGCAAGCTTTGCAACACCTATTGGTTACCAAACTAATCTCATGGTATTTGGCCCAGGAGGCTATCGTTTTTCTGATTTCATCAAAATGGGTCTACCGCTGACGATATTAATTGGCTTAACGACCATCCTTATCACGCCCATTGTCTGGCCTTTCTAAAACCTGCGTCAAATTTACATCATAAGCCTTATCTTTTTTATAAATATTCGAGCTGGACGCGCGTATCCGTGTATGATAGAAAAACGATTCATTCCCATAAAATTAAAATGATGAAATAAAACATATGAAATTAAGAATCTTGATGATTGTAAGCATGTGTCTATCTACCACGACTTTTGCAGGAGGCTATCGAGTAGCAACCCAAGGGCAAAATGCATTAGGCATGGGACACACGGGTGTCGCCATGACCGACAGCGCCGAAGTGGTTTTTTTTAATCCAGCAAGCATGTCATTATTGGAGACGGATACCAACATCAGCGCAGGCACAACGTTAATCAGCGGTATCACCAAGTATCAAAATACTATAGCCAACGTCTCGGCCGAAACCAACAATCCCATTGGTACACCGTTTAATCTCTATTTTGCAAAGAAGTTTAATCAAAATGCATCTTATGGTTTAGGCGTGTATACGCCTTATGGTAATACCGTTGAATGGGAAAAAGATTGGGCGGGTTCGCACTTGGTGAACAACATTAAATTGCAAACAATCTATATTCAACCAACAATGTCTTATCAATTTAATAATCAATTTAGTATTGGTATCGGCCCTACTTATACGCTTGGTTCAATAGAATTTAATCGCAATATTACTACCGCCCTGGTGGATGCTAACGATGATCGTGCGAATGTCACCGTCGAAGCATCTAACATTACTGCGTGGGGATATAATGTAGGTTTTTTAGCCAAACCCATTCAACCGCTTTCTATTGGAGTGAGTTATCGATCACGCGTAGACATGAAAGCAAGAGGCGAAAAAGCTGATTTTGAAAACATTCCTGCGTCCCAGCAGGCAGCACTTCCTGATACCACCTTTGATGCCGATCTTGTATTACCCGCTGAACTCACCGTGGGTCTTTCCGTCAATCTAGGTTCCGGTACAGTACTCGCGGCTGATATTAACCGTACCTATTGGAGTGCGTATAAAAGCCTCGATCTAGAGTTTAACAATAGTGCAGGCACGTCACTGAATCCACGAAATTATAACGATGCCAATATTTATCGTGTTGGCATTCAGCAGAAAATAGGTAATTCATTAACGATTCGTGGCGGCGCCTATTATGACGATTCGCCTATTAGCCCAGGTTATTACACACCCGAAACTGCGCGTAATGATTCGCTAGGTTTAACCGCTGGCATCAGTTATATGGTATCCAAACGGATTGCGATAGATGCCTCCTTTTTATACCTCATGTTTGATGAATTCAATGGCTCTTATGATTTTTATGATCAGTCCGGTACATTGATATCTTTTGGCGGTGATTACAAAACATCCGTCATCGCCGGTGGTTTTGGTCTTAACTATAAATATTGAGATTATAAAAAAATGAATCCTATGAAAAATAAAATTCTTGCACTCACCGGCATGGTCATTTCCAGTGTCATCATTTCAGCCTGTGACCCAACATTTGACAACCCAGTCGGTGATAGCGCTAGCTATAATAACGGCGATGCAGATTTCAGCAATTTTGTAAGCATTGGTGACTCATTAACGGCGGGGTATGCAGATGGTGCACTTTATCTTTCTGGCCAACAAAATTCCTACCCGGCAATACTCGCGCAACAGTTCGCAAAAGTGGGCGGTGGAAATTTCACACAGCCTCTCGTCAGTGATAATCTTGGCGGTTTACTTATTGCTGGCGTTGCAAATATAGATACAGACGGCGATGGCAGACCAGATTTAGGCAACAGGTTGGTATTAAATGCAGAACCGAAAAATCCTCCTGATGATTTGACTCCAAAAGGTCCTGAACCTATCACAGGCACTGCGACAACCGAAGCAACCAGCGTTTTGTTAACCGGCACATTTAATAATATGGGGGTTCCGGGGGCAAAATCATTTCATCTTGGCTCTAGCAGTTATGGCGACCCAAGCGGTTTAGGTGCGGGTACTGCAAACCCTTATTTTGTTCGCTTTGCCTCCGCAACAGACACATCAGTAATTGCCGATGCAGCGGCGCAACAACCCTCGTTTTTTGTGCTCTGGATAGGCAATAACGATGTGCTCTCTTATGCCACTTCGGGCGGCATTGGCACTGATCAACTGGGGAATTCCGACCCCTCGACGTATGGTTCTAAGGATATTACCAACCCCGCAACTTTCGCGGATATATATGCACAATTAATCGGGGTGCTGACGGCGGCTAATTCCGACGCCAAAGGCATTTTGGTTAATATTCCTGACGTTGCAAGTATTCCCTACTTTAAAACGGTGCCTTATAACGCCATCCCGTTGGATCAAACTACAGCGGACGCGTTAAATACTGCCTATGCTGCGTACAATGCTGGTCTCGCTCAGGCGGTGACAGACGAACATATCACACAAGAAGAACATGCCAAACGAACGATTACCTTTGCAGCTGGGCTGACTAACCCCGTTGTGATTTTAGACGAGGACTTAACCGACTTAACGGGTATTAGTCCTGCTGCGCTCCTAAGCATGAGACAAGCCACAGCTGAAGACTTATTAGTGCTTGGTGCCAGTTCTAGAATTGGTGAGTTAGTTGACCCTGAAGACGATCCTCTAGATTCTACCTCTCCACGTTGGGGCATTAGCGCACCATTAGAAGACGGCGATGTACTCATCCCTTCAGAAATCAAAGCCATTGAGGACGCCAGAACCTCTTTTAATGCAACCATCAAAGCCACCGCTGACGCTAATGACAATCTATTATTACTGGATGTTGCCGCGATTATGGCAGAGCTGAGCGCCACAGGTGTTAATTATGGCACGGGTTTCATTAATGCCACTTATGCCACCGGTGGTGGTTTTTCCCTCGATGGCGTACATCCAACCGCGCGGGGCTATGCGGTGATTGCCAACCGTATGATTGATACGATTAACACGGGCTTTAACGCGAATATCCCCGTGGTAAACCCAGGTGCTTATACCACCATATTTTTAAAATAAGACCTATGACACAAGTAATCAAGCCAAAAATTTAAGATGGATGGTTCATCAATTTAAGCATCTTATCCATATCAGGTTGCTCCACTACGCCTTTTTCGGTCACTATTGCATCGACTAAAGCAGCGGGCGTTACATCAAAGGCCGGATTCCACGCACTCGCGTCTTTAGCCGCTATACGTTGACCATTAAGGCCTAGGACTTCATCTGCCGAACGGTTTTCAATCGGAATATCTGATCCGTGTTTTATTGCCATATCAATCGTAGAAGTCGGCGCGACGACCATGAATTTAATGCCATGATATTTAGCCATTATGGCCAAACCAAAAGTTCCAATTTTATTGGCGACATCACCATTTGCAGCAATGCGATCAGAACCAACAACGATCCATTGGATCTTGCCTGACTGCATTAACGCCGCAGCCGCTCCTTCTGCAATCAAGGTCACCGGAATACCGTCTTCAAGCAATTCCCATGCGGTTAGCCTTGCCCCTTGTAACCAAGGCCTAGTCTCGTCCGCATACACCAATTTTAGATTACCGCCAGCCCAAGCACTGCGAATAACCCCAAGGGCCGTACCATATCCTCCGGTCGCTAACGCACCGGCATTGCAATGGGTTAATACCCCGCTAGCATTTTTCAATAATGCAGCACCTAAATCTCCCATCACGTGGTTTGCTGCGATATCTTCGTGATGAATGTTTTTCGCTTCTAGCAACAAACAATTCACGGGATCACCTTCGGCGATGGATATTGCACTACGCATGCGCTCGATAGCCCAAAACAAATTCACCGCTGTTGGTCGGGATTCCGCGAGCACACGAAGATCATCGTTTATATCACTCTTCCAATGGGTAGGTAATTGCTCATATCTATTTTTCGCTGCCAATACCACCGCATAAGCCGCAGCCACTCCAATCGCGGGAGCCCCGCGTACCACCATATCAGTAATGGCTTTGGCCACACCGATCGGCTCATGAAATTCAATATATTGATATTGCGCTGGCAATACACGCTGATCGAGTAATTTCAAAAAACCCTTAGCGTCCCAAACTACTGCCTGAATATTGTCTTTATAGCTGTCCGTCATTTATACTCCCATTAAAAACACATTATTTTTCAAGGCACTCTTGGGGTATGATCATACAATGAAGTATAGAGGAACCAAAACGGAATACGCATATGAAAGCTTGTGATTTATTGATCAATGCAAAGTGGGTCATCCCGATTGAACCAGATAATACGGTATTAAACCAACATAGTTTGGCGATTATTAACGGCAAAATCATCGATATATTGCCAACATCGGCTGCCACGGAAAAGTATCAAGCCAAAGAAGTGAGACAACTCTCCAACCATGCCCTGCTTCCTGGCCTCATCAATTGTCACACACATACTAGCATGTCACTCCTGCGCGGATATGCGGATGACTTACCCTTAATGGACTGGCTGCAAAACTACATTTGGCCGGTTGAAGCCCAATGGGTTAGCGAAGAATTTGTCTATGATGGCACCCAGCTCGCGATATTGGAGTCTATCCGCAGTGGCGTTACGTGTTTCAATGAAATGTATTTCTTTCCCGATCAAGCAGCACAAGCCTGTATTGAAGCCGGCATTCGCGCCAGTATCGGCCTTATTATTATCGATTTTCCTACCGTATGGGCGAGTAACGCCAATGAATACCTAGATAAAGCGCAAATCGTCCATGACGACCTACGCCAACATCCATTAATAACCACCACATACGCACCCCATGCACCTTATACCGTCTCTGATGAGCCACTCAAAAAAATCCAGATGTTCGCCGAAGAACTCGATATACCGATACATATGCACGTACATGAAACCGCGCACGAAGTCGATGAAAGCATCAAACAATATGGCAAACGACCACTCGCCCGCCTGAATGATCTTGGCTTGCTGAGTCCCCGGCTACACGCGGTACATATGACACAATTAACCACTGAGGATATCGAACTCTGTCAGCAACAAGGGGTGAGCATCGTGCATTGCCCTGAATCAAATATGAAACTTGCAAGCGGCTATTGTCCCGTTGAAAAACTCCTACAAGCTAATATCAATGTTGCATTAGGTACCGATGGTGCCGCGAGCAATAATGACTTGGATATGATGGGTGAAATGCGTAGCGCCGCTTTATTAGGTAAAGTCGTTGCCAATAACGCCGCCGCCGTACCTGCACACAGTGTCTTGCGCATGGCAACACTTAATAGCGCAAAAGCACTGGGGCTTGACACTAAAATTGGTTCATTAGAGGTCGGTAAAATGGCAGACATTATCGCTATTGATTTGAACGAAATTGAAACCCAGCCGGTTTACAACCCAATCTCTACCATCGTTTACTCGGCGAACCGACACAATGTTTCCGATGTTTGGGTGGAAGGCAGACAATTGCTCAAAGACAAACAACTCACCACATTAGATGAAGCACCCATACGAACGAAAGCCGCAACCTGGGCTGAAAAAATATCTTCTACCATTCCTAATCTATAAATGGCATACAATGAACACAGCAAACTCGCAAGAAAATACGCAGCAAATGACCAACGTTGACAGCCACGAAATCAGCAAGTTTAACGAAATTGCGTTTCGTTGGTGGGATCCGGAAAGTGAATTCAAACCGCTCCACGATATCAACCCACTGCGTTTAGAATACATCAACAAACGTTCTCCCTTAAAAAATAAAAAAGTCATCGATGTAGGCTGTGGCGGCGGCTTGTTATCCGAGGGAATGAGCACACTCGGTGCACACGTAACCGGTATTGATATGGGAGAACGCCCGATTCAAGTGGCCAAACTACACCTACACGAAAGCAAACTAGACGTAGACTATCATCAAACAACTGCTGAAGACTTTGCAGAACAGTATGCTGGGCAATATGATGTCGCCACCTGCATGGAAATGTTAGAACACGTACCCGACCCCGGCTCGGTCATTCGTGCCTGTGCCAAACTTGTAAAACCGGGTGGAAAACTCTTTTTCTCAACCATTAATCGTAACCCAAAATCTTATTTATTTGCGATTCTAGGTGCTGAATATGTTTTACAAATGTTACCCAAGGGAACCCATGAGTATAAAAAAATGATCAAACCTTCAGAACTTGCACGTTGGATGCGCCCAATCGACGTAGCGCTGCTCGACATTTCAGGAATGGCTTATAATCCCATCACTAAACATTATTCGCTAAATAAAGACATCAGCGTCAATTATCTGTGTTATGCAGTAAAAACACCTTGAGCTTTTGCATTAATGAGCAGCATAAAAGCCATTTTATTTGATCTCGACGGAACACTTGCCGATACGGCCCCCGATCTTGCAGATGCCTTAAATAAAACCCTGGCTCACGAAAATAAACCCCTCTTAAGTTTTGATGAAATTCGACCTGCGGTTTCCCATGGTGGGGCCGCAATGATTAAACTGGCTTTTAATATTGCCCCCGAACATGCTGACTATCAATGGTTGCGCGAAAAATTTTTAGCGGAATACTTAAGCAATATTGCATGTAAAACAAGATTATTCCCAGGTATGCAGGCCTTGCTCGCCAAAATTGAAGAAAAAAATCTCGTGTGGGGCGTCATCACCAATAAGCCGGGCTGGTTAACTGACCCCTTAATGCAGACACTGAACTTAACTCATCGAGCCAGCTGTATTGTGAGTGGGGACACTGCAGCTAAAAGTAAACCACATCCTGAGCCTATGTTATATGCATGCGCACAAATTAACATCGCACCCGAATACTGTATTTATGTCGGTGATGCGGAACGCGATATCGAAGCTGGACGTAGCGTAGGGATGAAAACACTTACTGCGCTTTTTGGCTATCTGCAACCGCACGATATTCCGAGTGACTGGGGCGCAGACGCAATGATTAATCACCCTGATGAAATCTGGCCACATTTCGAAAAATGGTAAACTCATTAACCAGCAGTGATATTATATTTCTCATTATCATAGCACTCGTCGCCATGGCCATTGGCGCTTTATTAGCTATTTTGTCTTCACAAAAAGAATACCAACTGGTAGTACAAGAAAATATTCAGCTAAAATCCTTACTCGAGGCCGAGCAGAAAATTCAGCATGAACGCGAAGCCGTGTTAACCACGTCAAAAGCACAGCTGAATGAAACATTTAGCGCACTTTCCAGTCAAGCACTGCGTAAAAATAATGAAGCTTTTTTAAATCTCGCCAATGAAAATCTCAAACAATTTCACATTCATGCAGAAAGCGCGGTAGAAAAAAAAGAAAAAGCGATAGAAAACATGATTAAACCAATTCAAGAAGCGCTCCACAAAACAGAAACCCAAGTCAGAGAAATGGAGAAAGAACGCAAAGAAGCTTATGGATCACTGCACAAACATTTATCAACACTCGCCGAAACCCAGCAAAAATTACACGGCGAAACACGTAATCTTGTGCAAGCGTTGCGGCGCCCCGAAGTCCGTGGGCAGTGGGGAGAAATCACCTTAAAACGGCTTGCCGAATTATCCGGTATGGTTGAGCACTGTGATTTTGTGGAACAGCAAAGTGTGGACACCGCTGACGGCAAACTCCGCCCGGACATGATCGTCACCCTACCCGCAGGTAGAAACATCATCGTCGATGTAAAAACACCGTTGGATGCATATATAGACGCGGTAGAGGCACAAGATGACAATAGCAAACAACACGCTTTAAAACGTCATGCGAGACATGTCAGAGAAAGAATGAAAGAACTCGCCAACAAGTCTTACTGGGAGCAATTTGAAAACTCGCCCGATTTTGTAGTGCTCTTTATACCCGGGGAACAATTCCTAACATCCGCATTGGATATTGACCGCAACTTATTAGAAGACGCGCTGAAAAATAAAGTGATATTGTCCACTCCGACAAGCTTTGTCGCCCTATTAAGAACGATTGCCTATGGCTGGAGACAGGAAACACTCACCAAAAATGCAGAACAAATTCGGCAAATCGGTGAGGAGATGTATAATCGTATCACGACCTTCAGCGAACACCTCAGCAAAGTCGGTAAATCACTGGATGCAGCCGTCAGCAATTACAACAAAGCAGCGGGTACCTTTGACGCACGTATCTTGCCGAGTACCCGAAAATTCACTGAACTCGGCATCCAGGCCAAAAAAGAAACCACCCTTATTGAGCAAGTCGAAAAAACCACCAAACAGTTGCTACCCGAGACAGAGTCTTCATAAAAAGCCGGCTCGATCATTAATGATCTAAAACACACAGAAATAATAAGGCATGTTGCGTCCAAAGATTTTGCATCTTGCGCAACGTATGCGTAAACTTCAGCTTTTGTACTAGGCCTTAGTTGCAACAAATGAAACACAAGCCCACAAAAACTCACAGAACGATCGAACATGACGCCTAACGAGTACTGTCAAGAAAAAGCCGCTAAAAGTGGCTCAAGCTTTTATTATAGCTTTCATTTTTTACCTAAAAATCAGAGAGATGCGATAATATCTTTGTATGCGTTTTGCCGTGAAGTCGACGATATTGTTGATGACATCAAGGATATCGACATCGCCAAAATCAAACTTGCCTGGTGGCGTGATGAAATAGAAAAACTCTATTCTGGCAATGCCAGCCATCCCGTCGCCCTTGCGCTAGCCGAACACAAGGAGTACTTCAACCTACCCAAAGAGTATTTCATTGAGATCATTGATGGCATGGAAATGGATCTCGAATACGATGTTTACCCTAGTTTTAAAGAACTTTCATTATATTGTTACCGCGTTGCCAGCGTAGTAGGACTCTTATCTATCGAAATCTTTGGCTACGAAAACCGCCAGACTCAGAAATACGCCCATGAACTCGGTATGGCCTTACAATTGACGAATATCCTACGTGACGTCTACGAAGATGCGCAGCGCGGACGCGTTTATCTGCCACAAGATGAACTCGAAAATTTTGGGGTCAGCAATGACGATCTGCTAAATCGTCACATGAACAAAAAAACCATCGCATTATTTGAGCATCAAGCTAATCGTGCGAGAAAACACTATAAACAAGCATTTTCGTATCTACCCGACGAAGACCGGTACTTGCAACGAAGCGGGATCATCATGTCAGATATTTATAGTGCATTGCTCAACGAAATTGAAAAAGATGGCTTTAGAGTATTAGAACATCGCATCAAACTAACACCGATACGCAAACTCTGGATCGCATGGATGGGGGCAAGGCGGGAAAAAAACCTCTTCAAAAAAATGTCACGCCGAAAAGCCGCGTAAATCCTAAACGCTATGGGTGTAGAATAAATCACCTATCAATTTGATTTACATAATATGTTGTTTGCATATTGGGATTTGTCCAACTAACTAAACTTAAATGCCCTATAGACTCAATACTCACGAGAGATAAAAACATTGCGCCAATTAATTTTTATTATTTGCATAATACCCTTGATGGCCTGTCAGCAAAGTAACTCAACGACAGTTGCTGAAAACTCACAAATAAATAGTGATACGGCAAACCCAGCGCCGCAAGATCTGAACATTACACAAAAACCATTAATTCACACTAATGCGCTGGCCACTAAGCCCTCAGAGCAAACCACCGCAATTGAAACGCAAGCCAAAATTCCTACAACCCAAATAATATCCTCATCTGACACGCTGAATATCCGTTCATCAGAACAAAAAATTACCACCTCCGTAAAAAAAGATACTCATACTGAAAATACAACAAACCCTGCTCTTACACTGGCTTCGATGACGATTGACGCGAGCAAACCCGCGCTAGATGCCTGCGCTCTGTTAGAACACAAACCGGAGGCTAGCAATTCGAAACTCGCCATAGTAACTCGCGGACTAATGCGTAATACCAACATTCAGGAAATAAGTAATAATGAGATTAATTTTACGGGCATTGGCCGCGCCAGCAATGAACCGATAGCGGATCAAGGGGCACTTGAAGAACTTCTCAGCAATATTAACGATGCGGTCAGACAAACCCCCGCAGTTTGCTCAGCGCCCGCAAAAGCCCTTCTCAGCGTTTGCCAAGATACTCAATACAGCCGCTTAACAAAAGATGAATTGCCATTGCTTGGAGTGCAATACAAAAGGCAGCGTGAAGCACACGGTACGGTTACCAATGCGACATTAAGTGCCGAGTCCTCATTGGCCGAATACAGAGAGCAACTAAAAAACGAACACAACTCACTACTCGCGCTATTTGATAAAATCCAACAAAAAAATATTGACATGACGGATAACAAACGAAAAATTGGTATCCATTTAAGGCGTTATCTCGGTCTCTCCACCGTTGCAGCCATTCTTGGAGAAAATCAATATTCAAAAAATGCGGAAAAACTGAATCCTATTCTAAATCATATAGCATCCTATCAAACAGCCGACTCACTCAATGATGCAGCAAGCAAAATATTAGCGGTCGTTGCTACACGTAATCTACAGGTATTTCCCCCGCGCCCCTATAATGCACTCGAGGTTACCCCCTTTGGAGCCGAACTTGCTAAACGTCTCAAAAAGAAACTAAATACCAAGTCGTTGAATAAAACTACCGCAAAACAAACCCTGGTAGGAAGCTATAAAATATGTCGCAATGGGGACATGCTGCTTAATTACGATTTAATCGGAAAAAATTATTTGGTAACCGATAGCGTTTCTTTACGCATCAACAAAACGGTTTACGCAAAATATCGCACCCAACCCCTATCCGAAGATTTTGAACAAACATTCATGCAAAAGACCTCTGCCTATGACGGCTTCCGCAGCGATATAACCACCAATAGGGGCAAGCAAAATTTATTGTTTAGAGATAGCGAATCCATCAACTTCTATGCCCGACTTAATCAACCTGGATATTTCTTTATCGTCGGCCATGTACTGGTTCCCGGTAAGGAGAGTTTTTCCTATCTTTTGGAGTTAGATGAAGACCCAGGCAGTGAAAAATATATATTCTATGTATCACCTGATCAAATCAATCAATATATTGATTTAGGCGAATATGAAATGGGTGCTCCGTTTGGTAATGAATATTTGCAACTCGTCGCTAGCAGTAAACCACCACAACTGCCCAGCAACAACTGGAACGAAAGCATAGAATTAGCTATACTTGAGGACTCTACAAATTCAATCAAAAAATCTGTAGAACGAGTAAGAGCTGCGAGAAAGGTAAAAAAATCGAAGCAATTTAAGGTGCACGAAAGCTTACTCGCGTATACCACAATGCAGTAGCAAGCCGATAAATCAGAATATTATAAGTAAGCCAAGCTTGGAATGAAAATTCGCTAAGTTTTTGGTGATAATAGTCCTAAACCCCTCTATTGACCGTGCAAAGTTTGTCGTTAATTAACAACAAACTCTTTACACCATTCACCTGAGGATTTTTGTGTTTAGCTCTAGCACATTTTCAAGATCATTTTAATGGTGTTCTCGTTATTGTATTCTGCGGAGGATATCATCTAAATGAGATAGCGCATTGCTAACAACGAATGTAATATCACAATCAGCGCAACACAATGCTCAACTAATTAAATACATAACTAATTTTACGGCGAAAAAAATATTAATCTTTCGCAGGATGGACAAAACAATCATGGGTAACAAAACTCAAATAAAGAGAAACCTGGCAATTACCGGTTTTATGTCTATTGCAATATGTGCTGTATTATTGCCTACAGCTCTTGCATCAAAAACCGCAACGGTACCTGAAACCACCGCAGAAAATTTGACCCTACCCGTTAACACCCCAGTTAGTTCTCGCGTAGACAAGCCCCAAAACATGAATACCCCACTAAATGCAGAAGCACTTAATAAGCGGCTGCTGAATATCGCTTTAAACTACCCAATAGATGCCAAGCACTATCATCATTTAGTGCGCCAAATGAGTTTATTAAACAAAAATGCGAGTCAACGCGAAGCCAGCGTTGATACTTTGCAGAGAATGCTAAGTATCGCAAAAAAAAATAACAAGACTGGATTAATTCCACTACTGCAAAATGACTTAGGTAAGGCAAAAGTAGACATTGGAGATTTTGAAAATGCGCGACTCCAGTTTAATGCAGCTCTATTCAATTTATCCAAAGATGCTGACAGCGGCTTGCGACTTCGAATATCGCTTAATGCCATTAATACAGCCATCTCTAGTCAGTATACCAAGGGTTTAAAACAACAATTTTCAGCCGTGGCTCAAGCCATTAATGCATTACCGGAAAGCCAGCAACGTGCAGAATTCACTTCGTCTTTAGCCACGTTTATGCACAATGCGCAAAAACAACTGGGTTTAAATGAAGAATTTAGATTACAGGCCTTCCAGTTGTTCAGTGATGTTATTAAACAAAGCAAGGCATTAAACGATCAGCGTTTACTCTCCTATGCTCTTGGCTCAATAGGCAAGCTCTACGAGGATGAAAAGCGTTTTGCAGAAGCGCTTAGCTATACACGCCGTGCCGTTTTTCAAGCACAAGAAATGAACGCCAGCGAATTAGAGTATCGTTGGGGATGGCAATTAGGACGCATACTGTATGCTCAGCAACGTAACGACGAAGCTTTAGTTGCTTATCGATTAACCCTCCGCGCGCTTAAAAAAGTACGTCACCAACTCATGGTTAGCCACTACGACAGTTTTAAGCAGTCTATTGTACCTATATACAATCAATACTTTTCGTTATTTGTTGATGTCATAGAGCGCACACATGACGAAGTACAAAAACAAGAACTACTGGCCCAATTACTCAATAGCATAGAACAATTCGCTATTTCCGAAATCGAAAATTATTTTCAAAGCGCCTGTTTTGAAGAAGACGATATTCGTGATACCAATACTATCGACGACAATGCAACGATTGCGATATACCCTTTGATTCTCGCAGAACGCGTCGTCTTATTGGTAAAACACCAAAACAAGCTCGCGCTATTCACTAAAACGGCCAAGCGCGAGCAGATGATTAAGGCCGTCAATGCCTACCGTGAATCAATTAGTAATTATAAATTTAATTCAGAGTTTCGTGAATTGTCCATCCGCTTATATGATCAGCTTATTCGGCCTATGGAAACCGAGATAAGCCAGGCAAACACCCTCGTTTTTGTGCCGCTTGGAATTTTGCGCACCTTACCGATGGCTGCATTATTTGATGGCGAGCAATACCTGATTGAAAAATATGCAGTCGTCACTACACCCAGCTTGCAACTCACGAATACTCAAGCCTATCCGATTAACAAACGCCAAGTATTAGTCAATGGTTTGTCGCACGCGGTTCAGGGTTACGATGCCTTACCAAGTGTTGATAAGGAAATAGAAAATATCGCTAGTATGTACGACGCCGTCATTTTGAAAAATGAAACCTTCACCATAGATCGTATCAGCGAGGAAATAACAGAAGGACGTTATGATGTTGTACACATCGCCACCCATGGTGAATTCAATAGCGACTTTCGAAAATCCTATTTGCTCGGTCACAATCGAAAATTGACAATTAATAATCTTGAAAAAATCATGCTCACGCGTCGTTATCAAAACTCTCCGCTGGATTTACTCGTACTCAGCGCTTGTCAAACTGCAACAGGCGATGAACGTGCCGCATTAGGCCTCGCTGGAGTTGCGGTGAAAGCCGGTGTAAGAAGCGCCGTTGCCACCCTCTGGTTTATTAGCGATGCGGCTACTGCACAATTAATCGAAAAATTTTACCAACAACTTAAACTACCCAGCGTAAGCAAAGCTCAGGCCTTACAGCAAGCACAATTGAAACTCATTAAGAGCAAACGTTATAAGCATCCAAATTATTGGGCACCCTTTATACTCATTGGAAACTGGCTATAAACCGATGAAAAAAATATCATTTCAACACCTATTAAACAAACGCAATAATTGCTTTTTTTATCTATTAATTACCATGTATATAGGCTTATTAAGTGCCTGCGGCTTAGGCATTACCGGTGATGAAGATGAAAATAATCTAAATATCAATACGCCAGCAAATATCACAACAGAGTCAAGAGAAAAAAAATTCAAGCTCGGCGGTCAAACTATTGGGTTAAAGGGTACCCTCGTATTACGCAATGGGGATCAACAACGTATCGAACTCAACAAAAATGGTAGTTTCTTTTTTGCGGGGAATATGACGAGTGGAGATGACTTTGCCATCGACATAGAAAGTAAACCACAGGAGCAAAGGTGTGAATTACAGAATGCTAATGGAATTATTAGCGGCAGCAATGTGACCTCGGTCGTTATTATTTGTTTCAACGAAACCGTCACAACACCGCTAATCGTTAAAGGCAATGCATCCGGTTTGGCCGAATCCATCACGCTCACCGCCGCTAACGGCAGTACTTTTTTCATTTCACAAAATGGTGAATTCGAATTTCAGTTTTCACCCACAGAGCAGCTCACTCCACTAACCATCACAGAGCAATCTGCGCAACAAATTTGCGAAATACAAAACCTCTCGGCCATCGATGCATCAACAACACAGGTATCATTTGAAATCGCTTGTGAAGATATCGTCGTAATGGATTTTGCGATTAGTGTACAAGTCACTGGATTACTAACACTTCGTTCAATCAGCTTGAATAACAATGAAACCTTACCAGTAAATGCACCTGGTGTTTACGAATTCAACACACGTTTGAAACCACAAGAAAACTACAACGTTGTACTGTCAACAAATCAGAATCCTGTGCAAACATGTGAACTCGTCAATGCAAATGGCCAAATCACCAACAGTGACATACTAATACCATTACAATGTGGTCCAAAATTTGAGTCTCAGCTAGACGTGAAAGTATTACCCTGGGATGGCCAAGTGCAAGTTTCGTGGAATGACCTGGGTGCTGAGCAATATATTTTACACTATGCACCAAATCGTGATTTAAACACCACAAATTCCATCCCGCTTGACGGCTTTTCAATCAACAACGCAGAGTCACCGATCGTCATCGAAAATTTGCCGAATAATGCACTCGCTTTTTTTATCATCGAAGCCGTGTTTCCGGGGACTGATTCACTCACCCAAAAAGTCAACGCACGACCTAATGAAATCGCACTTGATGGCAGCGTTACTGCACTCACAGTGGCTGACGATGGCCGGGTTTATGTCGGCGGGGCATTTGAGCACTATAGTCTGCGTATTGGTAATTTTTCAGGCCTGCGAATCGACGCTACAACACCCGCAGACTTTATACCAATAATTGCGCCCAATTTAGATGGCGGAACCATTACCGCGATCATAAAAGATGATCAGGGAGGATATTTCATCGCAGGTGGTTTCACTTCAATTGATGGTATTCCGCGCAAAGCGCTCGCAAGACTGCACGCTGATGGCGCACTTGATGCGCAATGGCAACCAGAAATTAATGGCTCGGTGAGTTCGCTCGCCTATTACAATAATGTTTTATATGTTGGTGGACTATTTACCCAAATAAATGGGGAAGATCGCGAGTATCTAGGCGCACTCGATGCCAACGCAGAATTAACCGACTTTACACCTGAGGTAACTGGAAGAATCAACCACTTTGCGCAGAATGGCAATGAATTATATATCGCCGGGTTTTTCACTCCAGTAGGCCAGCCGAATTATAATTACGTCTCAATGATATCTCTGGATAACTCAAAATCAGTCTGGACTCATAGTTTTGAAAACTATGTATGGGACATTAGCTACGCAAACAATTCAATATTCGTTGCCGGAGCATTTAGAACAGACCAAGGGAATCTGCAACACCTCACAGCATTTAATGCGGAGGGTGTATATCAAACAAATTTTACTCCCAACATCACGGGGGGTGCCATAACAGCGCTTGCTAGCGATGGCAGCAATCTATATATTGCGGGCATTTTTAATAATATTAATCAGCAACAACGGAGTGGCATGGCCGCTTTTGATGCAAACAACCAGCTATTGCCCTGGGCACCCGTGATTAATGATTCGGTTAGAAGTCTTGCCGTCAGTAACAATGGTGATATTTATATCGCAGGAAAATTTAGCTCTATCAATCAAAATACGCGTTTTAAACTCGCAGCCGTTGACAATAACAGCGGGACTCTATTGGATTGGAATCCAGATCTCGTCTCAATTGGTGGTGTTTTCGCTGAAATCAGACAAATTACCATCATCGACAATTTGCTTTTTATCACGAGTAATTCAAATCTCGGCTTAATGAAGCAAGCCATCCCGCATTTAGCCGCATTCGAAAGCGATGGCGAACTTGCCAATTGGAACCCGGCGATCACACTCGGCAATAAAGAAAACCCAGTAACATCATTTAACATAGATAACGATACTATTTATGTTGCTGGAGATTTCCGTGAAATAAATGGTAAACCACGTACCCACTTAGCCGCGATTACATCCGCTGGTGAGCTGATTGATGACTTTGCGCCAGCGGTGACGAATAATGAAGGTTTTTCTGCTATAAGTTCTGTTGTGCTACACAATAGCGAATTGTATATCGCTGGGAAATTTTTGCACATTAATGATGTAGAGCGAATCAACCTTGCGGCTATTGATTTAAACGGCGTGCTAACCGATTGGAATCCTTCTGGAAAACCGGATACTTATCAACTGGCGACAAATTTTAGTGATGAACTTGATGTCGCTGGCACTTTTTCCAGTATCGCAGGCCTAGAGCGCCATCAAATAGCCAGATTTAATAACAATGGCGAATTAGACCTTGATTTTGTGCCAATGCCGGCGACATTGATATTGCCTTGGACGACTATTGACGCGACTTCAATTGATGCTATCGCAATAGCCAGTGATAACTCCCGCTATGTTGCTTATAGCGATGGACCCTCGGCATACAACACTGTCATCGCTGAATTAGACAATGCCGGCAATATAGCTTGGCAGGTACCACGATCTACCGGCCAAATACAGCAATTACTAGTGGACTCCAACGCCATCTATACTGCGGGTTCTTTTACTTGGCAGACGATTGGCGTGACCCACGAAATTGTCGCGGCAATCTCAAGAACGGATCCTTCCGAATTACTGGACTGGAACCCAAAATTGATTCCTGCGCCCTCGCCCGATACCGAAATAATCAAGGTCAATGCAATGGCAGCTTATGGCCAAGTCATTTACCTTGGCGGCCGTTTTGCCACAACTAACGGCGTCAATAGCATTCATCTTGCAGCCGTGGACAAAAATACCGGAGAGACCCAAAAATGGCCTAGATATCCACCACCCTGGTAAGCCAAAAAAGTATTATTATTTATAAAGACACTATTTATCGAAATGCTTTTATCAAAAGACTTTTATTAAAAAACTATGAAAATTTTATCTAAACAACGGACAAGCCATTTTCCTATGAAAATATTTTTAATTATGCTCAGCCTGCTCTGCGCTGGTACAGTCGTCGCTGACGTCATTTTAGATGGTTCCTTAGGTGGCAGCAGCCAACAATTGGTAGGACCAAACTATCAAATTGATGCAAGCCTTGGGCAAACCCGTGGCAACAACTTATTTCATAGTTTTTCTACGTTCAATCTTAGCAGTAACGAAAGCGCAAACTTCAGCGGCCCCAGTAATATCAGCAATATTTTCGGGCGGGTCACCGGAGGCAGCTTTTCATCGATTGACGGCACGCTTAGCAGCAGCATTTCAGGTGCCAATCTTTGGTTAATCAATCCAAATGGTATTGTATTTGGCAACAATGCACGTATTGATGTCAGTGGATCATTTCATGCGACGACTGCGGATTATATTCAGTTTGACAACGCCGAACGTTTTTATTCCGCACAAGATGCAACTAATTCTATCTTATCCGTCGCCAATCCAACGGCTTTTGGTTTTACCCGCGAACAACCGGTCGGAATCGTTGCCGAAGGTAGCGTATTTGAAATGCAAGCTGGACAAACATTGTCATTGGTTAGCGGCCCGATTACCTTAACCGATGTTAGCTTACGTGCGAGTGCCGGACGAATCAATTTAGCAGCGGTAGGTTCAGCCGGTAGCGTTGCCATCAACCCAAGTCCTACATCTACCGAAAACGGCCTAAATCTCAGTGCAGGCACCCAACGCGAATCCATTAACCTCGTTAATAGTATGATCGATCTATCCGGTGGCAACGGCGGTAAACTGTTTATCATTGGTGGAGAGATTTTTGCGAATAGCGGCTCCCAAATTCAGAATAATATTGACCTCGCGGGAGATGACGCGCGCGTTGAGATCGATGCTGATGAACTTATTTTAGATGGCGCTCAAATCAGTATACGCAATGATTCCGCTGGTGCCGGTGGTAAAATTCAGATAACCGCTAACAACATTAGCATTCAAAATAATAACGCCAGCGCAGATGACGATAGCTCACAGATTTTCAGCGATACTACGGGTGATGGACAGGGTGCGGATATTCGCATTACCGCCGTTAATCGCCTAGAAGTTTTAGGCGGGCAAATTAAATCCAATGCAAGCGGTAATGGAGAAAGTGGATCAATTTACCTGCAAGGTGGCGACATCGTGTTGGACAATGGAAATCTACTCAACTTGGCGAGTGGCAACGGTGGCTCAGGCCAAATCAATATTCGTGGAAAATCCTTGCAACTGAGCAAGCAATCTACAGTGATGAATAAAACATCTAACGGTGATAGCCAGGGACTGGATATTATTATTACCGATGCCCTTAGCGCAAACGGCGGAGTTAGTATCACCACCGAATCAACAGGTACTGGAAAAGGTGGAGATATTACCACCGAAGCGGGTACCATTTCATTAGTCGATAATAGCGAAGTAAAAACAAGCGCTAGCGGAACTGGCGATGCGGGCAATATCTCTCTTTGCGCCAATCAAGGCTTCAATATAAATTCAGTATTAATTAGCTCAGACGCCACTTCTTCATCGGGTGGTAATATTGATCTCGCCTCCGACAACAGTATGAATTTAACAAATAGTAATGTTCTCGCAGCGGGGCAATCTGGCGGCAATGTCACGATAAGGTCTTGCAGCGACAATAAAAGACTTGCCGGCAAGGCCGGAGATAATACCGGTACACTAAACTACATCGTGCAAAACGACACGAGTATTCAAGCGTTATCCCAAGCTGATGGCAATGTCACGATTGACGCCGAGCGTATTTTTCAATCGCTAAAAAGTTCCACCAGTGCAACCGGGGAACTATTGATTAACGCCAATAATGCTATCTCGAAACCGCCAGAACAAGAAGAACCACAAACACGGGTATTAACGATTCCCGTTATCTTTAATCTGCCCCGGTTTGTGAATACACCTTGTGCCAATAAATCATTGAAAAACGCGAGTAGCTTCATAGCCAAAGCCAATACACCACTCACCAGAACTCCGGCTGATTGGTATCCCAGTTTTATTTCAGCCGACACATCTCCAGAAAATAAACACGCTAATTTGGCAACACCATACAATATTGCAAGCGTGGAGAATTTGTCAATGGAGTGTTATCTATGAATACCCAACACGTCAATCATCGGCATATTTACTTAATTACGATCAGTTTAATCGGCGGATTGCTCCTATTCGGGCAAACACAGGCTCAAACGATATCCGATACGTTGGCTAAACCAAGTATCACAAACCCGAATAAAGAGACGGTTCGTGCGGCAAAGAAAAAAAAGAAAAGTACCGCAGCTAAAAGAAAAACGCCAGCACGTAAAAAAACAAGTGCTAAATCGCGCCAAGTACTACCACGCGCAAACTTAACAGAAATTGAATCTCTTGCAGCTTATCAAAGTGCCAGCATGTTCGTGCATACTATTCAACTCAGCGGGAATACCGTTTTCAGTAAAGATGAGTTGCACCAATGGTTTGCACCTTATCAACAACGCAAAGTCAGTAGCGATGAGCTGCGCTATTTAGCGGATGAGCTAACTCAGCATTATATCGACCGCGGCTATTTAAACTCCGGTGTTATCATCCCTAATCAAGAAATTAAAAATGATACCGTGCGCCTGCAAGCCATAGAAGGCCAACTGAGTAGAATCGAAATACTAGGTAATGAAAATGTTCGCACAGCTTATATTGAAGAGCATATCCGCGTTGATTTATCATCACCTCTCAATGTTGCGCAGCTGAAAGAAAACTTACAATTATTTGAGCGCGATCCTCATGTTCGACAAATCAATGCACAGTTATTACCCGCAATCAATCGAGGTGAGAGCATTCTTCGCATAAAACTCAAAGAACAAGCCCCCTACTCTTTCGGTTTGCAAGTCAATAACTTTCGCACACCGCTCATCGGTGAAGAGCAAATGCGGATTAATGGAACTTATCGTAATCTCACAGGCCGCGGCGATCAAATTCGCGTGGAAGCAGGTCTCACCCAAAACAACAACGAATATTCAATTAATTATGCAATGCCTTTAAATGCACGAGGCCTAAACTTTAGCCTACAGCACGTTAGAACAACTGGCTCTATTATTCTTGATGCAGGCGGTGCAGCTGACCCAGTGATCAGAAGCGATGCCGTACAAACAGCGATAGGCTTAAACTATCCATTAATACGTAGGCTCAAACAATCACTCAATGCAATAATACGTTTTGAAAGCAAGCAAAGCCAAAGTTATCTGAATGATATCCCCATTTCATTTGTTCTTGGGGAACAAGACGGAAAAGCGCGGGTTTCTGCACTCTCGACGGGGATTTCATGGAATAGAAATTTTGGAAAGCAAATTATCGCCATTTACGCCACGTCTAAAATTG
>CAZWUO010000024.1:0-27667 GCA_964636675.1 uncultured Ectothiorhodospiraceae bacterium | reverse complement strand
GGCATCGCACCCGGCAAATTAAGCTCTTGTCCTTGACTCACTGCGCTATTAGACATAAATCGGTTAGGAAATATTCGCATTAAATTATTAGCGGAGTCTTTATGAAAACAATATAAATAACCATCTGATTCAATGTTAATCCCTAAGTTTAGAGATTCTCCGGGACGAAAACTCGTTAATTTATTGCTTGCCACGATAACTACTTTTTCATTTTTAGAATGCAAAGTAGGCGTGGCGATATTTTCTTGTGGGAAAATAGTTTCGCTGGTGAATTCTAGTGGCGTGCTATTTTCTATATTACCCTGTTTTTTAAAGCGCTTATCTTGAGCCAAGTCAGAATACCAATCTGATTGTAGAGTTTTTGCATTCTGGTGTTCCGGATCAATTCCTAGGCAATCCCAATATGGAAGCTTATACAAGCGACCTACTAATTCAATAAGACCAAGCGCTGCCAAATTGCTCAGTGCTTGAGAATATCCGTCAGATACGTCCATTATGAATTGGAACTTAATGCCGCCTTTGTTAATAGTTGCGGTAACTGTTCTTTCTTTAGTGTTGGTCAAAAAAATGGTGGATGTTCTAGAAATGACAACCGAATCGGCAGATCGGCTATTTCCCGCAGCAGCAGCTCGGAGTTCTACCCCTAGGATTGAATAGTTTGCAGCGTTCGTAAAATTTTTATCGATATTAACAACTATTGTCGAAGCGACATATTTTTTCTGGGCAATCGACTTGCTATCAAACAGGTAAACTTCTCCCTGAAGCTGGTATGCAGAAATATCTTCATGAGAGTCTATTTTTTTCGAGTGTCGCTCTGCATCATTCGCATTGTTTTTATAATTTTCCAATAGCAATGAGTGACTTTTGCGAGTGATATCTTGTATTGCGGAAAAAAGAAAGTCTTCGAATCCTGCATCAGCATTACCTTTGAACTCTCCCAATATTAGCTTAGATTTTTGCACGCCATATTCGATCATCATATCGTCCATACAGCTCAGGTATTGGGAAAAATCGGTTATCTTGATCGTAGGTAAATTATGCGTTGTTCTTAGCGTATTATCTGGCGCTACAGATCTTACTTTTCCTTCCTTTACGGAGCAAGCAAGAAGGGATGTCATCATGCAAAGCGAAAAAATAATGAGTTTTATTGGGTTGGTGTGTTTCATATCAATTTACCGGAAAAATAGTGATCTTGAAGATAGCGTTTTTTCATTAGCAACATTTATTCAGCGATTAGAAGGCCTTATTTCGATAATGAATAACAATTGTATTAAAAAGTAAAAATAGTCTTTAAAATCCTAAGTTATTGGATAACTTGCAGCTCTGGTTCATACAAGTTGTAAAAACCATCGCTACGTCCAAATGCGGAAATTTGTTAAATCGGAGTCCTATGTGAATGAGCTTGGCTCTTATATTAAACTAAACTCTCAGAACCGACACCGATCAGTCATTGTTCTCGCTGGGGATTTGACGTGGACAAAGACGACGGCTCGTCAGATTATACACAATTTAAATCTTGATACGGTATTTTGGGTGTCGCATCGTCCTTCAGAGGGGGGTAGTCCTTTTAAGAGTAGTCAACTGACGACAAAGATTGGCCAAGAAACAAAGCATATTGTGTTCGATATGTTTTCAGGATTTAACCCCAAAATATTTACCACTGTAGCAGGAACTTTAAAAGCGGGAGGCATTTTTATGATATTGTGCCCGCCTTTTGAGCATTGGGCAAAATTTAATGATCCATTTTATGCGACGATGCATTTGCCTTTGCATGGTGCTAAGGATATCCCAGGTTCTTTTTTAGTTCGTTTTATCAAAATATTAAAATCACAAGCAGGGTGTATGATAATTAATCAGGCGGATGTCTTGGACATTCCGCATATAAGCAAAATTAATAACCCTCGCTTAGATCAGCAATCCGCCTTAGAACAACAGCTTACTGTTGTTTCTATTATTAAATCTTTTGCACGGAAGAAAAACAACGTTCAAGTACTTGTTGCTAATAGAGGCAGAGGAAAAAGCTCTGCCTTGGGCTTGATTGCGGCGGAATTAATGCTTCAGGAAAATACTCATATTGTGATCACCGGCCCACGGTTTTTTTCGGTACAAAAAGCTTTTCTACACCTCAAAAAGAGTCTAAATAATTATACTGAGAAGCATCATATTCTTATGCATTACCATTCGTCTTTCAGCTATAAGCCACCTGATCAATTATGTCTTAAGCAACAAAAAAATATCGATATATTGTTTGTAGATGAAGCCGCTACGATTCCGCTTCCGATGTTATCTTCACTCTTAATAAAATACCCAAGAATATTATTTTCCACTACGCTTGATGGGTATGAGGGAACAGGGCAGGGGTTTGCTATTCAATTTAGAAAAATACTTGATAAGACGATATCGGGCTGGGAAAGGCATGAAATGAAAACCCCCATGAGATGGTCGGATAATGATCCTCTGGAGCAGCTTGTTACTCAAACATTTTTATTGAATACCGTTTCAGAAAAAATGGATAGGAACCCAAATTATAATCGCAATAGTCTTAGATTTAGAAAAATTGAACAGGATGAACTCGCCAACAACGAAACCCTGTTAATCCAGGCTTATAATTTGTTGCACGCAGCACACTATCGCACAACACCTACCGACTTACGGAATATTATCGATTGTCCTAGCATCGATATTTTTCTAATGAAGAGTGAAAAAAATATTTTGGCTATTGGGCTGGTGAGTAGAGAAGGAGAAATACCTCACACGCTTGCCGATGAAATATATCGTGGTAAAAGACGCATTAGAGGTCACCTTACTCCGCAATCACTGATTTATCACTGTGGTATCAAGCTATTTTCTAAATTCAAATATGCGCGCATTATGCGGATAGTGACGCATCCGGATATGCAAAGATTAGGCATTGGAAGTCAATTGCTTGAAAATTTAGAGCAATATTATAAAAAAATAGGCTACGATTACATCGCAGCAAGCTTTGGGTTGCGTAATTCACTATTAAACTTTTGGTTCAAATCAGGACTAAAGCCGGTAAAAATAAGCACGACTAAAGACCATGCTAGTGGACTCTATTCCTTGCTAATGCTTAAAAGTCTGAGCATATGTGCCAAAGAACTCATGCAAAAAGCAATCAATAAATTTGGCAGTAGTTTGACCTATGTGCTCAAAGAGCAAAATATTAGGATTGACAAGCAATTGCAAATGCAACTGAAACCCTATGCAATAGACGATATTGATCATCATTTTGATATCGATGACAAGGAAGATTTAGAGAGTTTTATAAATGCTTATAGAGGGTATGAAATCACTTGTTATGCAATATTTAAATATGTATACCAGTTATCATCATCCGAGAAGTATGATTTATTAACAACACAAGAGATTAATTTTTTCACCATGAAGCTGCTGGACAATATCTCATGGCCAAGCATAATTTCTAATTATAATTTTTCAGGGAAAAAACAAGCCATTAATTATCTACGAGATTGCTTAAAAAAAATTGTGCATCATCCCTTATCTGATGTGTAGTAAATTCGTGATCTTCGAGTTAAGCGTTAATGTGTTTTTTTTGGCGTGATTGATAGCGTGAATTATTTTTTCTTGAAACGTTTTTGGTTTCGCTATTCATAAACCGCGGAAACCCTTTGATACCGGATGCCTTGAAATCGGTTAATAGAGAATCTTCAATAACAATACGATTTGATGAATAGTTTGTGATTAAATATTTGTAAATGAGGCCAAATAATCTGGCGAGTGAAATGCTATGCGTCTGGTTTGTTTGGCTATAAAGCCAATCACTAAATTTTAAAAATTTCTTAAATGGGTTTGTTGTTAATAATATATTTTGGGTACTTGCGAATCTTCCTGAGTTTATCACCAGTTCCCAATAGCGTGAGAAAATTGACAGTCTTCGCATGGTCGCAAAATCAATATCCTTGGTACTCAAAATTTCATAAGGAGGATAGGGGTTATATTTCATTTGATAAGACTGCGTATGTCTTATGATGGGAGTTCCTCTTAGTCTTTTCAGTATGCCGACTTGTATTTCATGCGGATTTAATGCAAACAAAGCATTAAATCCCTGCTCAATCGTTGTGATGTCATCACCCGGCAACCCCAATATTAAATCAGCGTGTAAATGCGCACTCGATTTTGTCCTCAACCAAGCCAAGTTTTCCATTGTTTTTTGCTTGTTTTGTTTCCTGCTTATATTTTTTTGGACATCTGGGTTAAAGGATTGAATGCCTATTTCAAATTGCAGCATGCCCGGTTTAAAACACATGATGATATCTTTTAGTGCATCGGGTAAGTGATCAGGGACTAGCTCAAAATGGAGAAACAGTGTGGGATCTTCTTTTTTCAGAAAAAAGCGCATTATATGAACACTGCTTGCAATTTTCAGATTAAACGTTCTATCAACAAACTTAAAGTGCCTTGTACCCCTCTGATAAAGTTTATTTAACGCACTTAAAAACCGCTCAAGCTCAAAAGGCCATGCCGTCTTATCTAACGAAGAAATACAAAATTCACATTTAAACGGGCAGCCTCGTGATGCTTCTACATAGCAGATTCTATTGGCTATATCATCGTCGCTGTAAAAGTCGTAGGGTAGATTGAGTTGATTAAGATTGACTTGCTTACCGTGAATTATTTTATTTGGGGCTGAGGCATTATTCAATAAGGTGACGCAAAGTTCGGAAAAGCTGATATCCGCATATCCCGTGATCACATAGTCAGACAATTTCACAATAGGTTGTTCAGCGTATTCATAGCTAACCTCGGGGCCTCCTATGATGATGTTGATGTCAGGGTCGATAGCTTTCAGTAAACCGATAACGCGTGTTGTTTGTTCAACATTCCAGATATAAATGCCAAACCCGATGATTTTGGGTTTGTGCTTCAATAGTTGTTCTACAATTTCGATGGGATTCAGGTTAATCGTGAACTCAGTTATCCGCGTGAGGGGGCTTAATTGCCCCATATTCGCCATTAGATAGCGTAATCCTAAAGAGGTGTGTATATAACGCGCGTTTAAGGTACTTAATAAAATCATAGTTTGCGAAAAAAAACTAAGGAATTTAATGTTTCATGTTATGAATCATCGCTAATTTGCTAAAAAATATGTAAAAAAGTTGTTTTATTTCCGGGGTGAGTTTCACGTGCTAACAAGCAAAGTAATAATTAAGGTTTAGGCGCCGATATCATTTAAATGACGACTCGTGCATGTGGGGTCTCATTCATTCAAGCCAAAAATTAAAGGGATAAGATTATAATTGAAATAATGGCCGCGGCAAGGCTAAATCTAATGTTGTAGAGCATACAATATATATTCTGGGATTCCATAAGCTAATTTCTCCAAGTAATACTAATGTTTACATAAAGACTATAGTCATCGTTGTATTCAGGGGGGTGTGAACTAGCTCACTCCTAACTCAGAATTTGATGATATTAGTTACTTAGACTGAATAGTACATGCATAGAATTAAGAAACGATTAGAGGTATACTAAATGCTCATGATATTCATCTATCATATTGTTTTTTATGTAAAAAAAAGTCTATATAATATGAGAAATTATTAAACTTTGTTTTTTATTTAATGGCTTCCTCTAATGCTAATCGCAGATGAGGGTATTTAAAGTCAAACCCTGCTTTAATGAGTCGGTCTGGAATAACGCGTTGGCCAGTCAACAGTAATGCAGCCATTTCGCCAAATATTAGGTTTAAAAAAGCAGGGGGAAGCTTTAAAAATGCAGGTCTTTTTAGTACTGATGCCAAGGTTTTTGTAAAAATAGCATTTGTTGTTGGGTTTGGTGCACCCGCATTATAAATTCCTTGCATTTGCTTATCGTTGAATAAAAGGCTGATAATGTTGATGAGATCGAATAGGTGAACCCAAGACATCCATTGTTTGCCGTTTCCTAATTGCGCACCAAGCCCGAACTTGAAACTCGGCAGCATTTTTTTTACAAATCCTCCGTCTCGCCCAATCACCAGGCCTATTCTTACGATGCAAACTCTTACGCCGTATGCTTTTGCACGTAAGGCTTGGGTTTCCCAAGATGCACATAATCGAGACCCAAAGTCCTCACACGGATCTGAAAACTCAGTGAGCAGATTCTCCCCACTGTCTCCAAAATAACCGACTGCTGAGGCATTAATCAAACACTCCGGTTTTGTGTCTAAACGACGTATTAATTCAATAAGCGCTGCGGTAACATCGATTCGGCTGCTGATGAGTATTTTTTTCCTTTGTTCAGTCCAGCGGCCATCTGCCAAAGATTCTCCCGCTAAATTGAGAATACGCGTTATATGCTCATCAGAAGTAAGTTCATTTAAACTAGAAATAAGTCTTATCTTAGATGAGAGTATATTTTTAGCTTTTTTGTGGTTACGCGAAAAAACAATGACTGTTTCTTCTTGTGCTAGCAACATCTTGACTGCTTCTCGACCAATAAAGCCAGTTCCCCCTAGAATCAAAACAGACATATGTTTTCCTGAGTAGGTAAAAAGTGTTTCATCGTTATTGTCCAACTTAATTTACAGCATGTTGCCGATGAGTAAACATTCTATATCGATAAAAATAAATTTATAATTATTATGAATTTACCACAATTCACATTATCATATGCACTTCATTTAAGTTTACGTTGCGAATCCTAGATTCGTCTTCAAAACACAAGACCTGCCCAATAATAAACACTTTTTTGGAGTAGAGTGGTTGATAGTAAACGCGATACCAAATTGTATTATATTATGTGAGGAAGCATGTTCAGGTTTTTGTTAGTCCTTCTGAGTGGCATAGTGAGCGGGTGTACTTTTTTTTTAGGCCCTCATCTTGAGCCGATGCGTCCGCTTTCGGTTATCGCAAGCCCTGCACAGTTAGACCGAGGAAAATATCTCTCTAATCATGTAACGGTTTGCCTAAACTGCCATTCTCAGCGTGATTGGACTAAATTTTCGGGGCCGATTATCAATGGAACCGAGGGGCAGGGCGGGCATTTATATTCTGAAACTGATGGGATTCCAGGGCAGGTATTCACCCCGAATATAACGCCTTACGCGTTAGAATCATGGACCGATGGTGAAATATTGAGAGCAATAACCCAAGGAGTTAATCGCTCGGGACAAGCCATGTTTCCAATAATGCCGTATACGAGTTATAGCCAATTAACGCAAGATGATGCAAATGCTATTGTTTTATACTTACGCACCCTCAAACCTATATACAGAGAAATTGCCCCACGGAAACTTAATTTTCCTATGGGCTTTTTCGTTAATTTGTCGCCCCAAAAGGCCGAGCCAACCGTTAATGCACAAGATACCCAAGGCATAAAATATGGAAAATATCTAGCAAGAATTGCGGGATGTGATCATTGCCATACGCCTATTGATAGCAGAGGAAAAAGAATTGATAAATTGACCATGGCCGGTGGCATGGGATTCAACATGCAAGGCGCTGTAGTGCGATCTGCTAACATATCACCCGATCTTAAAACCGGAATTGGATCGTGGAGTAAAATGCGCTTCATTTCTGCGTTTGTGAATCGAGGGTCTGCGGCGCTTGGCCCTGATATCGAAAATGGAGCATTTAATACGCCTATGCCTTGGGCGATGTATGAGGGTATGACCGATGAAGACTTAGCTGCGTTATATGCGTATTTACAAAGCATCAAACCGGTGCATAATGCGGTTCAAAAATATATGCCGCCTTATATGTCAGTGGCTAATTGAGAGGTGTACAAGTCGCTTATATTTGCTTTTCTATAACCCCTCTTTGATACAATCCCGCCAGCTTAAAAATACCTAGGAAACCTCTGATTAAGTCATCTATAACGCCACGGGTATAGTGGGCGTAAACGGCGTTTTTCTGTTTCAATTTGCCTTGTTTTCATCTCACTATTTCACTTAATCAGAGGCTCTCTAGAGTGCGCTACAAGGTCTAAAAACACCTATAAATACTGGAACGCTGCAAACACAAGTTTGTCAACTTATAAGCATATGTCATAATACGCCATTTTTGAGAATATACCGGACAGTGAAATTTAAAGTATCGCAAGCAGTTTATAATGTACTCATCTTACCTTTACTCATTTTGACATTAAAAATTGCGGCTAAGAAAAATAAAAAAGTAAGAGAAACTCTCACCGGGCAAAAAGGTGTTTGGGAGCGCGTAAGAAACCAGGCAAAAAGAAAGGATAATAACAAAGCTGTTATTTGGTTTCATGTCGCCAGTGCCGGGGAGTTTCTGCAAGCCTTACCCGTCATGGAGCGCCTAATGAAAGAGGGTTTTCAATGTGCGCTGACGATAACGTCCATATCGGGTTACCGATGGGCGATAAAAAAACGTTCTTTATATCCTAATATTTATTTAATTGATTATCTGCCTTTCGATACAAAAGCAAATATGCGACGGATGCTTTCATTAATAAATCCAAAAGTGCTGGTTTTCGTAAAATTTGATTTATGGCCTAACTTGATATGGGAGGCAAACAAGCTAAAAATACCTCAAGTACTCATTTCTGCAACACTACAGAAAAAATCTAAAAGAACGACGAGCATCGTAGGAAGAGCCTTTTATGCAACATTGTATTCCTGTTTGAATCAAATTTTAACGGTTACCGAACAAGATAAGCGGCGATTTGTCGCAAGTTGCCCATTGCACCAACGTATTGAAATTACCGGAGACACACGATTTGATAGCGTATTAGATCGAAAAGCCAATCTGCGTACACCCAATATACCCATCGACATAGCAAATAAAAAAGTATTGTTACTCGGCAGTATGTGGCCCGCAGATGAGGAACATATATTCCCTCCGTTATTGCATATTATGCAGCAGCACCCAGAATTAACGATTATCTATGCACCGCACGAAATAGACGACGCACATATTAATAGAGTAACATCACGTTTTAATCCATATTCACCAAGACTTTTTTCCTCGTCTGAGCTTGAAATCAAGCGGCAGAGTCGGTTTCTGATTGTAAACACAGTAGGCGTGTTATCGGCACTTTATCGGCATGCTGACATTGCCTACGTAGGTGGTGCCTTTAGCACAGGCGTACATAACACTATGGAACCTGCAGCCATGAATATTCCGGTGGTTTTTGGACCTTTTTATCAGAACTCACCCGAAGCGATACAAATGGCAAACGACGAATTGTCTTTTTCAATAAAAAACGCTAAAGAGTTTCATGCCATACTTACTCGGTTAATAACAGATGATATATATCGAGAAGAAACAGGTCGCAAAGCGGCAGCATTTATTGATCATCGAGCCGGTGCCGCCGATATTTGTTTTAACAAAATAAAGGATCTGAGTTAATGAGCTTTAAACCTCACCGTAATAAATATAAGAGTACTCCCGCTTATATCGAGATTGAAACTACCATCATGTGTAATGCGAGTTGTTGGTTTTGTCCACAGAAAAACTCTTTACGAACCCCGAAGTATATGGCGGATAAGGTTTGGAAAAAAATTATTGACGATACACGAAATATCGGTGCGATATATCGACCATTTTTACTGAACGAGCCTTTTGCAGACAAAAGAATGCCAGAGATTGTAAAGTATATTAAGCAAGATTCCACCGCAAAGGTAGAATTCAATACCAATGCAAGCATGTTAACCCCAAAAGTTACGGATCAATTAATTGACATGGGGGTAGATGTTATGCGCTTTAGTATCGATGGTTTTTATCGCGAAACCTTTGATGAGTCACGAGGTATTAGCTATGATAAGGTATATGAACATGTTGCTTATTTTTTAGCGCAACGCAACAAATCACGCCAGGATATTCATACCGAAGTTAGAATGATTAGGCTTCCAAATACTGAAGACGAACAAATAGAGTTTAAAAAATACTGGGAAAAACACAACCCAGATAGTATTATTTTTACGGACTTATACAGTTATCCCTGGGAAGATCAGACGAATTCAACAAATTTACCGTGTTTAAAAATCGAAAATGAGCTGTTCTTTTATGTTGACGGCTCCGCGACACTTTGTTGTTGGGACTCAATTGGTCGCCAAATTATCGGCGATATTAATAAGCAGCATGCATTGGATATATGGAATGGCGAAGAACTTAATCGCTGTCGTGATTTATTAGACCGTGGTGAACGTGACCAACTAAATTTATGTAGCCGATGTGATGCGTATGCTGGTATTGATTTTTCTGAGTGGGAAGGTTTTGAATGTAACGGAGAAAATCTAGCAACAAATTCAGCTTCTGTCGACAAGCTTAAAAAACAAAAATACTTTGAGCTAAAATCTGAAGCATACAAAAAAACGGATGAGCCAGAAAAACAAGACTCTTTAGGATAACTTCAACAGCTAGATGAGTTGAAATACGAGTTTGTAGCCGCGTAGATCACCAGCAGCAAATGCTTTTGGAGAGGCTTAGGCTATAATATTTCAATACCCGCGTTTTCGAGCATTTGGGTAAGCCGAATGAGTGGTAAGCCAACTAAAGCGGTTGGATCATCGCCTTCTAGTTTATCGCATAATACAATACCATAAGATTCCGATTTAAATCCGCCCACACAATTATAGGCGGGTTCGCGTTGCAGATATCTTTTAATGGCGGTTTCCGTTAAGTTTTTGAATTTGACAGAATAAGGAACTATATCGGTTTCAATCGAATCGTTTTCCGCATCATAAACGCATACCGAGGTAAGAAATATTACTTTTTTTCCTGATAGTCTTGTTAGTTGCTCGACGGATCTTGCATGCGACCCCGGTTTTCCTAGAACTTCATCGTTACACGTCGCAGTTTGATCACTGCCGATGATAATAGCCTTAGGGTTACTTTTTGCGATTTCTTTAGCTTTTGACTCAGCCAGTCTGAGAACTAAATCGTTTGCTGATTCGTTGTCTAATGGTGCCTCATTAATATTAGGTGCTACTACGCCGAACTGAATTTTGAGGCGTTCGCATAACTGGCGTCGATAGTTCGAACTAGAAGCTAAGATGATTTGTTTTTTAGTCGGCATAATACGATGCAATCATTCAATTTCGATTAAAGTTTCATCCGGATTTACCGCATCACCCTTACTAATGTGAATGGCTTTAATCGTGCCTCCCATAGGCGCTTGTACTTCCGTTTCCATTTTCATAGCCTCGGTGACAAACAGTGAATCTCCTGCATTCACCGAATCACCCTCACTCACCAATACCTCTACAATAGTACCTGGCATTGAAGTGGTTACGTCCCCTGGTTTTGCAGCACGAGGACGTTTGCTATCTTTTGTATTAGACGTCACACTCGTGTTAAAAGAGGAGTTTGTAGACATTGGGCCGGCGATAACTTCAGAAAGCGTTTCAACCAAAATTTCTTCTGGTACGCCGTCAACCGTTAAATAGAAAGGACGCTGTGCTTGATAATGATGTCCGGAGCCGGTAACTTTTATATGATAAGTTTCTCCATGCATCGTTGCATTAAACTCAGTGGGTGCTAAGCCACATAGCTCAATATTCTCTTCCTTTGGTGGCTCTAAGGGTTCAGGGCTTAATTCCCCTGCATTTCTTTGTTCCAGAAATTCCTTGCCGATATCTGGAAACATCGCATAGGTTAAAATATCTTCATCTGACTTTGCGAAACTCGTCGCGTCTTTGGTGAGTTTTTTCATTTCGGGTCGCAGCAAATCAGCGGGTCTGCAATCAATGATTTTTTCGTTGCCGATGGCTTGATTGGCAATAAGCTCGTTGATTTTACCCGGTGCGCTTCCATATTTACCTAATAAATACATTTTAACTTCGTTGGTTATCGTTTTATAACGCGTGCCAGTGAGCACATTCATCACCGCTTGGGTGCCTACAATCTGAGAAGTTGGGGTGACTAACGGAGGAAAGCCGAGATCTTCTCTGACTCTCGGTATTTCATCTAATACTTTATTGATTTGCTTTAATTCGCCTTGTTCACGTAGTTGGTTCGTTAAGTTGGATATCATTCCGCCGGGTACTTGATTAACTTGTACACGTGTATCAAGGCCAGTGAATTCGCTTTCAAATTGATGATATTTTTTGCGCACATCATGAAAATAAAAACCGATCTCTTGCAGCAGCTCTAAATCTAAACCGGTATCGTAGGGAGTATCTCGCAACGCAGCGACCATAGACTCAGTAGCAGGATGGCTAGCACCTTCAGCAAAAGAGGAAATCGCAGTGTCAATATGTTCACAAGCGTTTTCAACGGCTTTCAGTTGGCACATGGCAGCTAATCCCGCTGTAGCATGAGAATGCAACTGTAAAGGAATGGTAATGTTATCTTTTAAGGCTTTAACAAGTTCCGCAGTCCTACTTGGTGTCAACAAGCCTGCCATATCTTTGATCGCGATGCTATCACATCCGAGGTCTTCCATTTGCTTTGCAAGTTTTACAAAATCATCAATTTGATGCACAGGACTCGTCGTATAAGAAATCGCACATTGTGCATGTTTGCCCACCGCCTTAACTGCTTTAACAGATGTTTTTAAATTTCTGATATCGTTTAGCGCATCAAAAATGCGGAACACATCAATACCGTTATCTGCGGATTTTTTCACAAAAGCTTCGACGACATCGTCTGAATAATGTCGATATCCTAGGAGATTTTGTCCTCTAAGTAACATTTGTAAACGGGTATTAGGAATTGCATTGCGTATTAGTCGTAAGCGTTCCCAAGGGTCCTCTTTTAAAAATCGTACACAAGCATCAAAAGTAGCGCCGCCCCAAACCTCAAGAGACCAGAAGCCGACTTGATCCAGTTTTTTACAAGCGGGGATCATATCTTCGGTGCGCATCCTTGTTGCTAATAGAGATTGATGTCCATCACGTAAAACAGTTTCAGTTACTTGCACTTTTGGCATGAAAATCTCCGGTTAAACTTTTGGCTAAGTCTGATGTTAATTGAAAGTATCTGGGGAACCTCTGATTAAGTCATCTAGCGAACGTAAACTGCGTTAAATTAAAACTCAAAATGCTCATTTACTTGCGTAAACTGCGCTTTTCGTTTCAATTTGCGTTGTTTTTACTCACTTAATCAGACATGTCCTAGGATCTTAAGTGGGCTGCTATTACTGCAGAAATAACAGCTGCAAGTTCACGTGGTGGCCTGCGCGTCGAATAGTTCACTAATTCGGGATGCTCTTCGACAAATCCAGTGTCAATGCTGCCTTTCTTAAATTGTTCTGTGTCAATAATGGCAAGCTGATAGGGGATCGTTGTTTTAATCCCGCTGACCCCGATATCGAGAAGTGCTCGGCGAGATCGGGCAAGAACTTCTTCCCATGTTAGCGCCCAAACAGTGAGTTTTACGCACATCGAGTCATAGTGAGGAGGAATATGGTATCCGCTATAAATGGCACTATCGGTGCGAATTCCGGGGCCTCCGGGTGCAAAGTATCGTGTTATTTTTCCAAAACTCGGTAAAAAATCATTTTTTGGGTCTTCAGCATTAATGCGAAATTCAACTGCAAAACCACGCATTTTAATATCTTTTTGCGTAAACCCTAGTTTTTGTCCATCCGCTATTTTAATCTGTGCACGTACGATATCTATTCCGGTAATTTCCTCGGTCACGCAATGTTCTACTTGTAATCGAGTATTCATTTCCATGAAATAGAAATTATCATCTTGATCCAGCAAAAATTCAACGGTACCTGCATTATAGTATCCAACTTCTTTGGCAGCTTTAACCGCATAATCACCGATCATGTTGCGTTGGTCTTCGCTTAACTGAGGGGATGGTGCGATTTCCACGAGCTTTTGATGACGTCTTTGTACGGAGCAATCGCGTTCAAATAGATGTACAACATTACCATGTTTGTCCGCTAAGATTTGGACTTCGATGTGCTTAGGATTGACCACACATTTTTCAAGAAAAACATCGGCGCTGCCAAAAGCCTTAGTAGCTTCAGAAATAACGCGTTCGTAGTTTTTATTCAGCTCATCTTCATTATCACAACGCCGAATACCACGCCCCCCCCCTCCGGAGGTCGCTTTAAGCATTACCGGATAACCCACTTCTGCCGCAATTATTTTAGCCTGAGCTAAATCTTTTAAGTTGTCTTCAGTTCCCGGAGTAACCGGTATCCCGGCGTTGATCATCGCACGTCTGGCTTGGGTTTTATCGCCCATTTTATGGATGACCTCAGCGCTAGGGCCAATGAACTTAATGCCTCTTTTTTCGCAGGCCGCTGCTAGCCCAGGGTTTTCTGATAAAAAACCATAACCCGGATGCAATGCGTCACAACCGGTAGCCACAGCAAGGTTAACAATACGGTGCACGTTCAAATATCCAGCAACAGAGTCCGGCCCGATATTATAGGCCTCATCCGCTTTTTTGACATGTAATGCATGGCGATCAGGTTCCGCATAAATCGCAACCGATTTTATGCCCATTTCTGAACAAGCGCGTACGATACGTACTGCAATTTCACCACGATTGGCAATTAGGATCTTCTTGATCAAAATATTTCCCGGTTTCATAGTTGTTTTTACTAATAAAAACAACATGTTAAAGCATGAATTATGCCGTTTTTTTTAGCGGTTCATTCGTGCTGTACGTAAAGATTGAGACGCTATCTAATTGAATTTGGATGTTTATGTCAAGGAATAGCGATAAAACGCGTTTATTTATTGAAAAATAGGCTAGTTTTTTTGACACAAGCCCCCTCGATGACTATTATTGCCGCCCTATGTCAGAACGGTTGCCAGTCTTAGTCGATCCCAAGGCGCTTGCACAAAGAGAAGCCACTTTTGCGGGAAAATTGGCCGTTGGTCGAATGGAGCGTCTTTGTACACTATTGCTACATCCATTCGAAGATGTCAGTGTAGAGATTAGCTTCACTAACGAGCGTAATTTTAGCTTTATACGGGGTCAAATAAAGGGGCGTTTGTTTATCGAATGTCAGCGTTGTTTAGAACCGCTAAAATTACCCATCGACCATCAAATTCAATTAGGCATTGTTGCAACAGAATCTGAAATAAATAAAATACCCGGTGCCGGAGAGCCTCTTCTAGTTGATGGCAGTCCGCTTAAATTGATTGAAATTATTGAAGATGAGTTATTACTGTTACTACCTATGCATGCGATGCATGAAGCGGGACAGTGCAACAAGAACTCAGTAAAAGAACTAACAGTAGAACCCGCTGCAAAGGATGCCGCAAGGAAAAAGAGTCCTTTTGAGGTTCTAGGTCGTATGAAAATTAAATAAGTTAATATTAGAGGTATCTATAAAATGGCAGTACAAACAAGTAAGAAATCGCGTTCTAGACGTGGCATGCGTCGTTCTCACGATGCGTTACAGGCGCCAACTTTGTCCATTGAACCCAGTAGTGGGGAAACCCATATACGCCATCATGTTTCTCCTGACGGTTATTATCGCGGAGTACAAGTGGTTAAACCAAAGAACGAAATCTATTCTGACGAAGAAGAATAAGGAGCGAGAGTATATTGAGTCTTACGATTGCTCTAGATGCAATGGGTGGTGATTTTGGCGCATCAGTTACCACCGCTGCAGCTCTAAAAATTATTCATACGCACCCTGGTATCAAATTAATTCTCGTTGGAGACAAACAAATCCTTAATGATGCACTGCAGCATAAACTTTCGAATGTAGGTGATAGAATACGCATCCATCACTCATCTCAAGTTGTTTCCATGGATGAGGCTCCCGCAACTGCGCTACGCACTAAAAAAGACTCGTCAATGCGCGTAGCACTTAATCTGGTAAAAAACGGTACCGCACAAGCTTGCGTAAGCGCGGGCAATACAGGCGCACTTATGGCAACTGCGCGATTTGTGCTTAAAACGTTACCGGGTATAGACAGGCCAGCATTAATGACCGCGTTACCAACATCAAAAGGGCATTGTCACATGCTTGATCTCGGTGCCAATATAGATGCCACACCTGAAATTTTATTTCAGTTTGGCGTTATGGGCATGGTCGTGTCAAACGCTATCGATAACATAAAACAGCCCACGGTTGGTTTGCTCAATATCGGCGAAGAAGAAATGAAGGGCGGTGAAGATATGAAGCTTGCTGCACGCTTAATGGAAAGTAGCGAAGTAAACTACTATGGTTTTGTTGAAGGCGATGATATTTATAAAGGTACCGTAGACGTTGTCGTTTGTGATGGGTTTGTTGGTAATGTAGCATTGAAAACCAGCGAGGGATTAGTCAGAATGCTTGCTATATTTCTCAAACAAGAATTCACTGCAACGTGGCGAAATAAAATAGCAGCGTTGTTGGCGAAGCCCGTATTAACTGCATTCAAAAGAAAAGTTGACCCGAGTAACTACAACGGCGCAAGTTTAGTGGGTTTGAATGGTATCGTCGTCAAAAGTCACGGTGGTGCAGATATTGATTCATTTGCTAACGCCATACGGGTAGCTGTACTAGAAGTCGAAAAAAATGTTCCTGAAAAGATTTCAAAAATAGTTGAATCCTTTTTATTGGAAAGGCAATCGGTTTGATATATTCCCGTATAACAGGTACCGGTAGTTTTTTACCAGAAAAGATTTTAACCAATCATGACCTGGAGAAAATGGTTGAAACCAGCGACCAATGGATTGTTGAACGTACTGGCATTCGGCAACGGCATATTGCGGGTGAACAAGAATCGACTTGTGATCTTGCAACAATCGCTGCGCAACGCGCCATGCAAAGTGCCAACGTAAACGCTAGCGATATTGATTTAATTATTGTTGCCACCACTACTCCTGATAGAGTATTTCCGAGTACTGCATGCTTGCTGCAAGAGCGTCTCGATATTCATCATTGTGCCGCTTTTGATGTACAAGCTGTTTGCACAGGTTTTGTGTACGCATTATCAATTGCAGATAAGTTCATTAAAACCAATTCTGCAAAATGTGCATTAGTCGTGGGTGCAGAGACATTATCACGCGTCATCGATTGGACGGATCGAGGTACTTGTGTTTTATTTGGTGATGGAGCGGGTGCGGTGATTGTAACCGCGAGCGAAACGCCTGGTATCATGTCATCGCATTTACATGCTGATGGAAAATACAAAGATTTGTTAACGGTTCCTGGTGGCGTATCATCAAATTACGCAGCTTATAAAAATAACCAAGTATTTTTAGAAATGAAGGGTAGCGAAGTATTCAAGGTTGCAGTTAATACCTTGGGCGCTATTGTGGATGAAACATTAGCCGCGAACAACTTAGAGAAAAAAGATATCGACTGGCTGGTTCCTCATCAAGCTAATATACGCATTATAAATGCAACTGCAAAAAAACTGAGAATGTCTATGGAAAAAGTGGTTACCACGGTAGACATGCATGGTAATACTTCAGCAGCTTCGATTCCCCTTGCTTTTGATTCCGCCGTGAAAGACGGCAGAATTAAAACTGGAGAAACCATACTTATGGAAGCTTTTGGCGGTGGGTTTACTTGGGGATCCGTGTTATTAAAATATTAAAAACAGCTGTTCCACGAATCCTACTTTCTGCTTTATTTTATTTTTTTATTTACCAATAATACCCCCTTGTTTTTGCGCAAGACTTGTCTACGGAGTCCTATAAATCTATGAGCACAGCGTTTGTTTTTCCTGGGCAAGGTTCCCAATCGATTGGAATGATGGCAAGCCTTGCAGCAGTGAGTCCAGTTATCCAGTCGACGTTTGCTGAGGCAACAGAAGTCCTTGGCTGGGACACCTGGAAACTGGTGAGTGATGGCCCACTTGAATGCCTCAATCAAACAGATAAAACCCAACCTATCATGCTTATTGCGGGTGTTGCGACTTGGCGTTTATGGCAAGAGATGAATGGAAAAAAAAACCAACCCAGCTATATGGCGGGGCATAGCCTCGGTGAGTATACTGCGCTAGTCTGTGCTGATGCATTGGATTTCAGCGATGGACTATTGCTGGTTCAAGAGCGTGGTGTCTATATGCAAGATTCAGTACCTGTTGGTATCGGTGCAATGGCCGCTATTTTAGGCTTGGAAAATGAAGATGTTGTTAAGCTATGTGATGTCGCTGCTGAGAACCAAATTTTACAAGCTGTTAATTTCAATAGTCCCGGCCAGGTCGTTATTGCTGGTAACAAAGAGGCCGTTGAAAGATCATTAGTTTTAGCGAAAGACGCGGGGGCTAAGCGAGCCATTTTGCTACCCGTAAGCGTGCCTTCGCACTGTGATTTAATGAAACCAGCGGCCGAAAAACTGAAAATACGCTTATCCGACGTGGTCATTTCAACTCCATCTATTGCTATCATTAATAATGTGGATGTGAGTGTTAATCCAGATGCTGATAGAATCAAAGATACCTTAGTCAGGCAATTATATAGTCCGGTTCGATGGGTAGAAACCATTGAACTGTTGATGACAAATGGAATTGATACTATTGTCGAATGCGGGCCAGGTAAAGTACTAACGGGTTTGAATAAGAGAATAAATCGAAAACTTGAACTTTACTCAATCATCGATAAAGCAAGTTTGGATAAAGTTAGGGAGTCTCTGATTAAGTGAGATAGTGAGATGAAAACAAGGCAAATTGAAACGAAAAAGCGCAGTTTACTCGAGTAAATGAGCATTTTGAGTTTCAATTTAACGCAGTTTGCGCTCGCTAGATGACTTAATCAGAGCTTCCTTAATTCAATTTAGGAGCAATAACTGTGTCGTTAGATAATCAAATCACACTGGTCACTGGCGCAAGTCGCGGCATTGGTAAAGCCATCACGGAGAATCTTGGGCGCCAAGGCGCTTTCATGATTGGCACGGCAACCACAGATAATGGCGCACAAGCCATTACCGACTACCTGCAGAACGCAGGTTTGAAAGGTGTGGGTATGAAACTTGATGTCACCGATCAAGAATCGATTAATCGGTTAATTCCTCAAATAAATAAAGAATACGGAGCCATTAGCATTTTGGTTAACAATGCAGGGATTACGCGTGATAATCTTAGCTTGCGGATGAATATGGATGAATGGGACTCGGTCATAAATACCAACCTAAGCTCGGTATTTCGTGTCTCAAAAGCATGTCTCAAAGGTATGCTGAAGGCACGCCACGGTCGCATCATTAGTATTGCGTCCGTTGTTGGCGCGTCGGGAAATGCTGGGCAAGCCAATTACGCAGCGGCTAAATCAGGGATTGTTGGTTTTAGTAAATCATTGGCGAGAGAAATTGCATCTCGCGGAATTACCGTTAATGTTATTGCACCGGGTTTTATTGAAACGGATATGACCAAAGTACTGCCCGATGAGCAGAAAAACGCTCTCATTAGCCAAATACCGTTAAACCGATTAGGCAGGCCTGAAGATATTGCAGCAACCGTGAGTTTTTTAGCCGCTTCAAGCGGTGCTTATATTACCGGTGAAACAATCCACGTTAATGGCGGCATGTACATGAATTAACGAATATTTTGAACCGGTTTAATGCATTGAACAAGAATAACAGATGGCAAATGAACGACTGAAATATTTCTGGTACAACGGATAAGTTTACAATACAATACGCCAAGTTTTGGCAATCGAAAGAATAATCGAAGGAGTTTGAGATCATGAGCAACGTCGAAGAACGAGTCAAGAAGATCGTCGTTGAGCAACTGGGAGTAAAGGAAGAAGAAGTTAGCAACGAAGCCTCTTTTGTTGATGACTTAGGTGCTGATTCCTTAGATACAGTTGAGCTTGTAATGGCTTTAGAAGAAGAATTCGAATGCGAAATTCCGGATGAAGAAGCAGAAAAAATCACAACGGTTCAACAAGCCGTTGATTACGTTAACTCCAGTAAATAAACGCGTAAATTGATACTTTAAAAGGCCGTTGCCTCATTAGGTAACGGCCTTTTTACGTATGAAAGATTTACATTAAGTCGTTTAGCTGCATCAAATACCAGAATGTTGTTACCGTAAACTAACACTAAGATTCGAATTGAAGAATTTTTGGTAAGTCTAGGTAAGTATATGCTTTTTTGGTTTGCGTATTTCTAAATCAAGATTCCGATACAGTATGCTTAGGTAATAAATCAAGAAAATGTTAGGAAGGTTTTAAACTTATGAAACGTGTCGTCATTACCGGGCTTGGTGCCATCTCCCCCGTAGGAAATACCGTTAAAGAAGCATGGGACAATATTCTTGCGGGTAAAGGAGGCATTGCAAACATTGAACATTTTGATGTCTCTGCGTTTAGTACGCGGTTTGGAGGGTCGATTAGAAGTTTTGATATCACTGACTATATTCCAAAAAAAGACGCACGAAAAATGGACATATTTCAGCACTATGGCATGGCAGCGGGGATTCAAGCGTTTGAAGACAGTGGCTTAGAAGTCACCGACGACAACGCGGATAGAATCGGGGTCGCCATTGGTGCAGGAATTGGTGGTGTTGGTGGGATAGAAAAAGGGTATGAAGCTTACCTAAAAGGCGGGCCCAGAAAAATATCCCCTTTTTTTGTACCCAGCTGCATCATAAACATGATTTCCGGTAATCTGTCGATCAAATATGGATTTAAAGGGCCTAATTTCGCTATCGTAACGGCTTGCACAACCGGTACACATAATATTGGAGATGCTGTTAGGCTGATTCAACATGGCGATGCAGATGTTATGATCGCAGGTGGTGCTGAAATGGCAACCACCATTACCAGTCTTGGTGGATTTGCTGCGGCAAGAGCGCTCTCTTCGCGCAATGATGATCCAAGTACCGCGAGCCGACCCTGGGATAAAGAGAGAGATGGGTTTGTACTCAGCGATGGCGCTGGCGTCATTGTCGTCGAGGAATATGAACATGCTAAACAGCGAGGCGCCAATATTTATGCCGAAGTATTAGGTTATGGAATGAGTGGCGATGCATTCCATATGACATCACCCTCACCCAATGGCGAGGGCGCACAACGTTGTATGCGAAATGCGTTGAATGATGCCCAAACAAACCCCAATCTGGTCGATTACGTTAATGCGCATGGAACCTCAACACCTGCGGGTGATTTGGCGGAAACGCAAGCCCTGAAAGGTGTTTTTGGAGATCACGCGAATAAATTTGCGGTAAGCTCTACCAAATCAATGACAGGACATATGCTCGGTGCAGCAGGAGGTATCGAAGCCGTTTTTACCGTGCTTGCAATACAAGACCAAGTCGCTCCACCGACCATTAACCTATTCAATCAAGATCCGGAGTGTGATCTTGATTTTGTGCCCAATGAAGCACGCAACATGAAAATTGACAAAGCCCTGTCTAATTCGTTTGGATTTGGTGGAACTAACGGCACTCTTTTATTCGGCAAGATTTAAATCCAGATAGAATTCGCCGGTTCGGAGCATACTGAATTGGCGAAATCTGCTGCCAGCGACTTTGTGATTAATAAATATGTCATTAGTCCACAAGACACTTTCTAGCCATAAAGATCTCCTGCATTTACACGCCAACTATACGCAGGTGTTTCCTTTTTTATTACAGAGTGTCGCCAAAGGCACGCAAAATGCGCGTTTCGATATTTTATTCGCCTTTCCTCAGCAATGTTTAACATTGAACACTTTAGACCAGCTCCATGCTCCGTGGGACATGGCCAGTCAGCATTTTTTAAAGGAATTCAATCATTGGTTTAACCAGGAAAAAATCGATTCAATCACTACTGAGCTTCCATTTCATGGGGGATGGTTTGTCTATTTAGGGTATGAACTCGCGCAACAAATTGAACTACGTTTACAACTACCGTTCAAAGAACAGAGCTTGCCCATTGCGTTTGCTACGCGGATTCCTGCAGCAATAATCACCGATCATGTCGCACAAACTACGACACTCGTCTGTGAATCAGCCTACGCAAAATACCTGCCTCAACTCGAACGCTATTACAGTGGAATCGACAATAAAGCCTTTACGACAACATCTCATGTTTGTTGTGAGATCATTGAAGAAGATTCCGCTATATACCAACACAGTATCGATAAAGTCATCGACTATATTATAGAGGGCGATGTGTTTCAGGTTAATTTATCGCGTTTGTGGCAGATTAAATTGGCAGTAAATCTTAGCGCTGCAGAAATTTACGCTTTGCTCAGAGAGTCTAACCCAGCACCCTTCGCAGGTAGCATGCATTGGGAAGATCGCTATGTGATTAGCTCCTCACCCGAACGCCTCATCAAAGTAAAAAACCACAGAGCGGATATTCGGCCTATCGCGGGTACCCGACCTCGCGGAAGAAATGATACTGGAGACATTCAAAATGAAATGGATCTTGAGTTAAAAAAAGAACTCTTGCAACATCCCAAGGAGCGCGCAGAGCATGTTATGCTCATTGACCTGGGGCGCAATGATCTTGGCCGTATTTGCCAACCTGGCAGCATCGTAGTTGATGAATTTATGACCTCTGAGTCTTATAGCCAGGTACACCATATCGTGTCGAATATCACCGGGAAAATCAGGCCTGAGATATTACCGGGAGACATACTTGCTGCAGTATTTCCCGGTGGAACGATAACGGGTTGTCCCAAGGTTCGTTGCATGGAAATCATTGCTGAGCTAGAACAGCAAATGCGCCAAGCCTATACCGGGTCAATGGGGTTTATTAATCGCAACGGTGATATGGATTTTAATATATTAATCCGTACGCTCATAAAACATAAAAACAATATTACCATGCGAGCTGGTGGTGGCATCGTAAAAGATTCTATCGCAGAGAATGAAATTGACGAAACACGTGCCAAAGCCAAGGGGTTGCTGCAAGCCTTCAAATGATACTGGTAAATGGAAAACAGTCTGCGCAAATTCATGTGATGGATCGAGGTCTGCACTATGGCGATGGTTTATTTGAAACAATCGCGTATCAAAAAAATAAACTCCTATTATGGGAAAACCACTGGCAACGTTTAGCCCAGGGAGCGGAAATATTAAACATAAACCTGCCGGATAAAAACTTACTGCAACAAGAATTAGAATATGCAGCTAAAGATCAAGAAAATATGGTCTTGAAGTTGCTTATTACCCGAGGAATAGGTGAACGTGGATACAAATTGCCTGCGCGTGCAAACCCAACTCGCATCATCATCAGCGATGGCTGGCCGAATTATCCTATAAAACAACGTCAAATGGGTGTCACTGTTCATATATGTGAAATGCGCTTATCGAGCAACAAAATACTGGCTGGAATAAAACATTTAAATCGCCTAGAAAACGTTATTGCAAGATCTGAGTGGGTTGATGATGCTATTTTCGAAGGTCTCATGCTGGATCAAGATAATTATGTGGTAGAAGGAACAATGACAAATTTTTTTATCATTAAAAATAATAAGATTTTCACTCCGCCACTCACAAATTGTGGTATAGCAGGTATCATGCGCCAACAGGTTATTAAATTTTTTGAACAAATAGAACAATCGGTACGATATAGCCATATAGAATTAGCGACCTTGTTGGATGCCGACGAAATTCTGCTATCAAATAGTATTATCGGTTTATGGCCCGTGAAAAAAATTCAAAATTATTCATTTACGCGAAAACCTTCGGCTCTTACAGAGAAAATCCAAAATTACATCTATAGTAAGGTATTCAATTAAATGCGTGCATTACCCGTTAAACTCGCTGGCCTACTTATTCTCATAACGAGTTTGACGGGAGCTTGGTTTATCTTGGCTTATCAACAATTCATTTCCACTCCCATCGACGTGGATAACAAACCGCTGGATTTTGTCATCAAATCAGGATGGGGATTAAATAAAATTGCAAACGAATTATCTTACCAGGGTATAGTGAGTGATGCAGATTATTTTGCGTTGATGGCACGTTTATCAGATCAAGGAAATGAAGTACATAAAGGTGAATACACTTTACATCCTGGTATGCAACCTATAGAGGTACTTACACTCTTTGTTAAAGGCCAGGTAAAACAATATAGTTTCACCATCATCGAAGGCTGGACTTTTAACCAGCTTCTTATTGCATTAAAAAATGCTGAAAAATTGCAACAAGAACTCAAAGGCTTGGATACGTCATCTATTATGCGCAAACTCGGTTATCCAGGTCTACACCCTGAAGGACGCTTTTTACCAGACACTTATTTTTATCACTTAGGCAACTCTGATCTAGACTTTCTAAAAAGAGCTTATGTCGCTATGGAGAAAGCATTAGCCTCAGAATGGAACAATAAAGCGCCTAAGCTACCCTATAAAACGGCTTATGAAGCCCTCATAATGGCCTCCATTGTCGAAAAGGAAACCGGTGATGTCAGTGAACGCAATGCAATAGCCGGCGTATTCGTGCGGCGCTTGAATCAGAAAATGAGATTGCAAACAGATCCAACAGTTATTTACGGTATGGGAGATCAATATACCGGGAATATTCGTAAAAAAGACTTAAAAAAAGATACCCCCTACAATACTTATAGAAGACATGGTTTACCACCAACGCCGATCGCCATGCCAGGAATAGAAGCCATTCGCGCAGCCTTGCATCCGGATGATGGTGATACGCTTTATTTTGTAGCCAAAGGAGATGGTAGTCATCAGTTTTCTACAACGGTTAAAGAGCATAATAAAGCAGTCAGAAAATACCAAATAACTCATCGAAAAAAGAACTATAGAACCAGTCCAGCGGAAGTAAAATGACCGGAAAATTTATCACTGTAGAAGGCGGCGAGGGCGCAGGAAAATCAAGTAATCTTGCGTTTATCAAAAACTTAATTGAACAACAAGGTATTCAAGTCATCATTACCAGAGAGCCAGGTGGCACCGTCATCGGTGAAAAAATAAGAGACTTGTTAATTGACCCAACAATGACCGAGCTACATCCAAACACCGAGTTATTATTAATGTTCGCCGCAAGAACGCAACACTTGGAAGAAAAAATAGTTCCTCAGTTAAATAATGGAGTATGGGTTATCTGTGACCGATTCACCGATGCCACTTATGCCTACCAAGGGGGCGGGCGCGGCCTTGACATAGCAAGGATTAAAATACTCGAGCAATGGGTTCATGGAAATTTACAACCGGATATGACCTTATTATTAGATCTTGATGTAGCCACCGGGCTATCACGTGCTAAACAAAGGGGTGAGGCCGATAGGTTTGAAAAAGAAAGCATTGAATTTTTTGATTTAGTTAGAAATACTTATTTGTCACTCGCACAACAACACGCCACACGTTTTAAAATAATTAATGCTTCGTTACCATTAGATAGCGTGCAAAAAGAAATCGCACTCGCAATGCAAGGTTTATTCTGATGCAAACTATTTATCCTTGGCAGGCGTCAAAATGGGCTGAAATTACGAGCCGAATAAAAAACAATACGCTACCTCACGCTTTACTTCTCACCGGCCCGGCTGGCATTGGAAAAAAATCTTTCAGTTGTGCCATGGCGCAAAACATCCTATGTGAAGTTTCGAGCGGAAAAGATTTCGCATGTGGTCAGTGTAAAAGCTGCTTGCTGATCAACGGCGATACACACCCAGATATAAAATTTATTGAGCCTAGCGGAAAAAGTGCAAGCATTGGCGTTGACCAAATAAGAGAACTTACCCATTATGTTACTTTAACACCACACATTGGTAGGCGTAAAATTGTCCTGATTCATGATGCAGAAAAAATGAATACCAACGCCGCAAATAGCTTACTAAAATCATTAGAAGAACCTCCTCAATCGTCACTCATCCTCCTCGTCAGCAGTCGGCATAATACGTTATTGCCCACTATTAGAAGTCGCTGTCAAGTTGTATCCTTAGCGTTACCCACACATTCTGTTGCAGAAAAATGGTTAGCATCCAAGATTACAAGTGATCTGGATAGTAGACTATTGCTGGCGCTGTCCCAGGGCGCCCCATTGTCCGCCTTGGCCTTAAGTCAGGACAATATGCTCAATAGTCGCTTACAACAATTTAATCAATTAACACAACTAAGCCAGCAGAAAAACGACCCCGTTACTGTCAGCGGTTGTTGGCTCAAATCTGGAGCAGAGTATTCAATCTATTGGCTAAATGCTTGGATAAAAGACATGGCAAAGCTGAAAGTAAGCGCTGAAAGTAAATTTCTAAATAATCCAGATCTGCAACCAGAACTGCAACAGCTTAGTCATCATATTCCCCTAAAAAAACTTTTAGAATTCCAATTACAAATCGAAAATGGCGCTAAATTATTACGCAGTAATATGAATCAAGAACTATTATTTGAGGACATACTGATTAATTGGGTGATCTTGACCCGCCAAGGCGCGAAACAATGATAACAATATTTATATTGCAGGAGTTATGGTTATAAAAAGGAGGCCACCCAAAGCTGACTAAACTAGTATGAATATCGTATCGCCGCTGGTTAAAAATGGTGAATTATTAATCAGGAAAAAATACTTTTCATTTTTCTCTCTTTTTGAATTTACAACTTGAATTGATGGGTATAGACGACAGATTAAATCTAAATGACTATTTTGCTTTTATTTATTAATAATTATGTTATAAGAAACCTTCGCAATAAAAATAATTTTTGTTCCTGACGTTGCAATAATGAGTGAATAGGTTTGCGCAAAAGTCTCAAAGAAAAGGGAAAGGGTAAAGTTCAATGAACATTAAGAAATTAAGTATATTATGCGCTGCTTCAGTATTGGTAATATCCGGTTGTGCTTCTACAGGCACTAAAGATGATAGTGTTGCTGATGAGGCTCTCACCAATGAAACTCTCAGCGGAGAAGGTGTTGCAGGCAGTGTTTCTAACCAAGTCGATGCAGACGACGCGTCAACGGATGCAGATGTTAATACAGACGCCACAACATCACTGCTTAATGAACACATTATTTATTTTGAATACGACTCGACTCAACTAAAAGACACGACGCAAGACATCATTAATGCGCATGCTGAATTTCTGCTAAGTAACCCTGAGCAACAAATCACTTTGGAAGGGCATGCTGATGAACGTGGGACGCGAGAATATAATCTTGCCCTTGGCGAAAAGCGCGCAAATGTGGTCAAAAGGGCGTTGATGTTTAAAGGTGTGCAAAGGTCGCAAATAAATAGTATTAGTTTTGGCGAAGAAAAGCCTCAAGTTGATAGTCATTCCGAAGAAGCATGGAGTTCTAATCGTCGCGCTGTATTTGTATATGCAACCAATGAATAAGCCGTCCGACTAAGCAATAAGCTCGGTAAACACTCCATTCAAATGACCTAACAGTTTGATGTATATTGCAGCTAACGGTTAGGTCATTTCATCACTGCAAGATTAGTTCATGATTAATCAGCAAGTATTCCCCAGAGCACAACTCTATCGTTGGCTAGGTTGGTTTACCTTCATCAATATTTTTCTGCTCTTCCTCATCTCCTTGCGCTTCCTAACGTATATGCTGCCGTTTGAAAGCGGCGTTGAATGGATCTATGTTCCAACGACCTTATTCACCCAAATGACGACCTTGGCACTCTTAATTACATTACCCGCTTGGCTTTGCATATTTATCTTTCCCTATAAAAAAATATGGATTCCGCTCATTGTATTGCTATTTATACTCGCACAACTGATCTTAATCATTGATACCTTTGTTTATGCACAATATCGGTTTCATATTAGTGGTTTTGTCATCGATTTAATTCTCGAGGCGGGGGATGATATTTTTAGTTTTTCCTGGTTCACTTGGTTAATAACCACTATTATATTCCTCCTCATAGTGAGCATAGAAATAGTGCTTGCGAGGATTATTTGGCGTCACCTTAGTGGGCCAAACTCACGCATTAAAGTACGCTAT
>CAZWUO010000023.1:0-29203 GCA_964636675.1 uncultured Ectothiorhodospiraceae bacterium | reverse complement strand
AAATCAAAAAATAGATTTTGTCTATGACGATGCGGTGATTGCGCAAATCGCGAGTCGTTGTACCGATGTGGAGTCTGGTGCACGGAATATCGATCACATTGTTAATGGTAGTTTATTACCACAAATGTCGACGGAGGTATTGCAGAACATTGGGGAGGACTCAGAGTATTCCAGGCTTTGTTTGAGCGTAGCGGAAGATGGTAGTTTTGTAACTACTTTTGAGTGATTTTTTTCTTGCGATTAATAAGTAAAAATAATAGCGGGTTCATGTGATTCTACTCACATGCAGCATGTTGATTAAACGTTAATATAATAACTGTAAACAGCAATAATGAATTACCGGAACAAACGATAAGAAATTGGAAAAGCTATATTGGCAAGACACTGATAACGAGTGATTGGCAGCTAATCTCAAATTCATCTAAGTTCCTTTTAAAGTGCAAGTGTTTTGTGCTCAACCAGTAGGTCACTGGAAGCGTGAACCGACTGTTTTATTTTTATTAATATTTAAGGAGATTTCAAATGCCAATCCCAGCTTATATGTCAGTCGAAGGTGTTACTCAAGGTATGATTACTGAGGGTTCTTTATCTGAAGACAGTGTGGGCAGTACCTACCAAGAAGGCCATGACGAACAATTTATGGTGCAAGCTTTTGAGCACTCACTGACTATCCCACGAGATGTGCATTCCGGTCAGCCTTCTGGGCGGCGTATTCATCAACCCTTAACGGTTACTAAAGTTTTTGATAAAGCATCCCCTCTTTTATATCAAGCAATGGTCACCGGTGAAGCCTTAACTTGTCGTATTGAATGGTATCGTACGTCTGCAGAAGGAAATCAAGAGCACTATTTTACGCATGAAGTCGAGGGTGCAGTCATTACCGACATCAAAGCAATTATGCCAAATTGTCAGGACCCGGCACAGGCTCATTTTACTCATTTAGAACAAATATCTTTCAGTTATAGTACAATTAATTGGATTCATGAAGTGGCGGGCACCGAAGGCAGTGATGACTGGCGTGTAGGCTCTGGTGAATAGAAAAAGTTAAACTGAGTTGCTTTATTCAAGTGGCTCAGTTTTTTTGTTTGGCTAAACGATTTAATGAACAAGCAATTAATTGACAAACAATGTTTCCTCTATTGAGCAATAAAAAAAACTCTTTGCGTATTGGCGGTGTTATTGTGTGCATCGGGTTTTTGCTGGCAGGCTGTGCGTCTAATCCCATATTAACGATTGATCCGGAAGAATGGGTTTACGAAGACCGGGCTATCAGCATTAAAATCGATGCGCCATCTGATGTGAATGTGGTTAATGGTCGACCTCATGCTTTGTCAATCGGTGTTTTTCAACTCAGTGATCCAAATACTTTTAATGGTTTAAGTAAGACCCCCGCGGGGGCTATTGAATTGCTTAATAAAGGCAAAATAGATGAGACTGTCGCCGACTTTAGACGAATTACGGTGCAACCGGGAGAGCTGCGCGTTGAAGTGTTTAATCGTGCACAGCAGGCGCAACATGTCGGTTTGATTGTTGGCTATTATGAGTTAAATGTAAACCATGATGTAAAGATTTTCGAAATTCCTTTACAAGCGACAAAGCGCGGGATTGTTGAAAAATTATTAGTTTCATTCAAATTAATCGCCAATGAAGCCAAGGCATTACCGGATAAATTGGATATAGAAGTCTTTCTGGGTAGAGATATAACGAAGCAAATGAAGGAAGCTGTTCCTGTCTCTCCTGGCGAAGCATAGTGAATGCCTAAAGCCCGCTATTGGGTATTTCCAATAAACGTGTCAGTATTTTAGAATAAATTTGATTTAGATGGGTCATGTGAGGTGACGTGTGGCGGACTTAAAACCTGTTTTTTGGCATCAAGGATTGTTTTTACAACCCCAACATTTTCAGCTAACGGATCAGTTTCATCAGTCGTTGTTATCGACTTATCAGCGATTTTCTCAACCTTATTTTTGGGGCACTAGCAATCTTAAGTTAGTGACTACCGCTTTGGAGCATCGCCAGTGTGAAGTCGAAAGTGGCGAATTTATCTTTCCCGATGGTACCTATGTTAATCTCCCAGAAAACGCTATTTTGCAATCGCGTTCGTTTGCTGAGACGTGGTTAGAAGTCGATAAACCGTTTACCATTTATCTCGGGCTGCGCAAGCACTCGTCCTTTGATAATAATGTGACTGAAATAAATGATATGGGTGAGGCTGTTGCGGTAAAAACGCGCTATGTCACGCGTTCGACTCCGGAAGAAGTGAAGGATACTTATGCGGATGGCCCCGTTGCAAACGTTAAGCGTTTAACCCATGTACTAAAAATATTTTGGGAAACTGAAAAAGATGATTTGCATGAGTACCAGCTGATTCCGATTGCGCAAGTTATTATGGATGGTGGCACGATTCAATACGCCGCAGACTTCAATCCTCCTGCATTAACTTTAGAAGCTGCACCAGGATTGATGACGATTATCAAAGAAATACGCGATGAGCTGACTGGTAGAGCATTACAGCTTACTTCTTATGAAAATCAAAATCAGCATTCAACGACATACGATGCAACATTGATGCGTTATCGTCTAGCATTACGGACCTTAAGTCGATTTATTCCTAAGTTGTTTCACCTCAGCGAGAAAGGGGTGGTACATCCGTGGGAGTTATACGGTTTCCTCAGAGAGATGATAGGAGAAATCAGTACATTTACCGATTTTGCAAATATGCTTGGCGAGTCTAAATCGGGTGAACGCCTCTTGCCTGTTTACGACCACAATCAACTCGGTGTTTGTTTTCATGCAGCGCAAAATTTAATTACGCAAATGCTGAATCAAATATCGATTGGGCCTCGATTTTTGGTCGAAATGCCTAGCGATGGCACTTGTTTTTCGGCCTCAGTACCAACGGAGTTTTTTGCCGAGCGCCTTGATTTCTACCTGGTGTTAACAACGCAACAGGATGTGCAAGAAAGTCAGCAGTCTTTATTAACCACGGGAAAACTGGCTTCACGAGATACCGTCGAGGTTTTGGCTGAACGCTCTCTGCCGGGGGTAGGGCTTATCTTTGTACCTACGCCACCCACAGAACTACCTAGAAGACCTGATGCCTTTTACATTCGACTGGATGTACATGATGAACAGTGGGCGTCTATTGAGCGTACTCGAGATATCGCCTTGTTATGGGAAGAGGCACCGTCCGATATTGTTATTGAGCTGGTTATCGTCAGGAGATAGTTGTGCGACTGGTTGATCATTTTACCGATCTTATATTGTATGCCCGCCATCAAGTGGTACTTTGTGAATTAGACGAGGTGGAGTATGAGCTTGTGCGAGATAACATTGAGTCGTTGCTAGTGGAAGCAATGATTTCTGCTGAAAAGGCCGAATTTGAAACATCGACGATAGATGCTGCACGATTTGCTGTGGTTGGCTATATTGATGAATTAATTTTGTGCTCAAAGTGGGCCAATAAATCTCAGTGGCAGCGTAATCCCTTACAGCGAAAATATTACCAAACGACGAATATGGGTGCGGAGTTTTATGACAAGCTCAATACTTTGAATAAAAATGGCCCCGATCAATATGCCCGTGAAGTGTTTTTGTTATGCCTGGGTTTAGGTTTTAAAGGAAAATATTTTTCGAATGATCATAGAAAAAACTTAGAAGAAATAAAAAGTTTTAATTTAAGTTTGTTGCTGCCTGGGGAAGGTCAGCGAGATATTGATTCGGCAGTATTATTTCCTCAGGCTTATGGGGAACATTCATTACCGGATAAAGGATCATTTAAACCCCGCGTGAACATCACGCCGTGGGTAATTGGTGTCCCGGTGTCCCTCATATTAATGGCTGCTTTTGCATATCATATTATGATTGAAGGTGCATTAGATAACATTATAAATCTTGTTGGGTAAGTTGGGATAAAAATGGTGTGTTATGAATATATTGATCGTATAAACCGGTGTTATGAAAATATTTCTTAAAATTCTTTTCTATTTATTCATTATAGTCTTGGTTTCCGGGGCTGTTATTGGTACCTATATCTTTCTCGAGCGCCCACTCGAAGAAGCGGGGATTGTGATAGCGGTTATTTTTGGCCTGTGGTTAAGCATCGTCGTTATACGAAAATTAATTATTCGCTATCGCGCGAAAGCTCAAGTAAAAAGAATTTTACAGGAAGAAGAAGCCGATGGTGATATTAGCGATGCTATGACGCCGCAAGAATTACTCAAAGAAATGCGGCAAAGCTGGAGGCATGTTATTAGTGCCTTAAAAAAATCGCATTTAAAGCTGCGCGGAGACCCACTTTATGTTTTGCCGTGGTTTATGGTTATCGGGAAACCGCGGTCTGGTAAAAGCACCTCATTAAGAAATGCAAAATTACTTTCACCGGAAATTAATTTGCCCGACCATGACAAGGGTTCTACGCTTAATCTTGATTGGTGGTTATTTGAACAGGCGATTGTCATCGATACGGCGGGTCGTTATGCGGTTCCTGATGAGCGCCAAAGGGACAGAAAAGAATGGACCGCATTACTGGGAATGCTGTCAAAGCATAAACAAAAAGAACCGATAAATGGTTTGGTATTGGTTATTGCTGCCGATAGATTGCTTGACAATACCGAAGAGCAATTAGTCGACGAAGGCCGTAAGGTAAGAGCCAGTATTCATGAACTCATGGAAAAACTAGAGATTCATGTGCCGGTATACATGATGGTTACCAAGAGCGATTTAGTCGAGGGTTTTGCGGCTTGGTGTAAATATCTGCCGGAAAAAGCGATGGCGCAGGGGATGGGTTATCTGGTCGCCCATGATGAAGAGGGATCGGTAGACCACATATTAGATAAGTCGCTGGATTCGGTGCTGGACAGAATGAAAGAATTGCGTTTACTCATGTTGGAACGCAGTCATGTGCATGATGATGCGCTCCTGACGTTGCCGCGCAATATGGAAAAATTACGTACGGGAATGCATCATTTTATTCGCGGTGCGCTAAAAGAAAACCCCTATCAAGATGCGCCTATTTTTCGTGGCATATACTTTAGCACCAGCCAACAAGCTTTAGACCCCGACGCGCCACAGCAATTGTCTGACAAGGGCATTTTTCTGCATGATATTTACACGCGTATTTTGCCTATGGATAGAGGTTTATTAGAAACTTTACCCAGTAGTGAGCGTTTGCGCCGCGCGTTTCGCACGCTTGTTTTAAGTTTGGGTGGAGGTATTACATTATTTGCGTTGGCGGCCTTAACAACTACATTTACTCATGATCTTGAGGAACTCAATAAGATTAGAGATGCCAATGTGAGTTTTGAATTGGCGCAGCGTGATATTAATGATCAGTTTCAGTCCTTGAATCGTTTGCGCGAAATGATCAAAGATTTGCAACAAGCACAGGGTGATTGGATGGTTCCTTGGCAAGGAAGCTTTGCAGAGTCTGAGCAAATCGATGAATTAATTCAAAAGTATAACGAAACCTTTAAAGAAACGGTGTTAAAACATCTCGATTCACCGCTAAAACGTAAAGTGGTGAATATGCGAGGTGATGGCACTAGCAAATTAGTGGGTGGTTTGATTCGCCGAATTAACTTACTAAAGACTGCGATGAATCCTGAAGAAGTGGCGGAGATCGACGTTAAACCCAAAGTGTCTGAAGAGTATATTTTTGTCATGGATGACAATATTACCGCGGACTCTGCCGAAACTTTTAGTGATTTATATATTTCATACCTGATCTGGAATACGTCTCCTATTATCCTTGATGAAGAGAAAAATAATTTACAAGCGCATCTTGTTCGACTCATTGCACAAAATGAAGGTGATTATAGTTGGGTTATCGATTGGGCTAATGCGCAAGATAATGAGCCTGTGCGCCTTGACGATTTCTGGTCAGGCACTATTGCCCTCAAAGAGCCGCCTATGGTGTTATCAGCATATACGCTTGAAGGGCGTGAATTTATCGAAGAGTTTTTAACGGAGTTGGCCGAGGCTGATGACGAAAAAAGTAAGCTCGGCGATATTAAAATAGATTTTGAAAAATATTATCGAATTGAATATGTCAAAGCTTGGATCGATTTTGCAGAACGTTTTGATGAGGGTATGATGCGACTTCGAGACAGAAAAGAGTGGGTGTTTGCGATTGAGCAATTGGCCAGTCCCAACAATCCCTATTTTCGATTACTCGAGCGTATGGATGAGCAATTAAAGCCTATAGAACCCCTGGAATTTTTCCCCGCCTATAAGTTGGTGGCCTATTTTAAAGAAATGCAAAGTTTTGCTAAGAAAGAAGGTGGTGATAATTCTAAGCTTGTTAAGAAGCTACTTAAAGTTGTGGGTAAGGCCGGTGGCAAAGCAGGAAAACTTGTTGCTAAAGCGGGTAAAAAAGGGATGAAAGCCAAGAAAAAAATGGGTGGCAAGGATATCGGTGGCTTAGTAGAGTTAGCCGCAAAAGAGCTTGATGCGTATAAAAAAGGCATGTCTGATACTGCCTTTAATATTGAGTCTTTAGAGCAGTCTAACGCCACCTTAGCTACGTTTTTTACTCCCCCTTTTGATCCAGGGGCGGGGGATGGCTCTGCTGCAATAGCTTATAACTCAGTCAATAACTTGCAAAAGTTGATTGGAAAACCCAGTTCGGGTACCCGATTGTTTTGGCAGCTGTATCTGGGATCGTTGAAGGTTTTTCATGATTTTATGGAAAAGGACACAGGGTGTTATTTGCAAGATCAGTGGGAAACAAACGTATTAGCTGAACTCGACGGTGTGACGTATGCGAAGTTAGGCAAAACTTTGATTGGCAATGAAGGCGGTTTGGTCTGGGCGTTTGTGGATGGGCCGGCCAAGCCTTATCTCAAAAAACGTAATAACAAAGGTTATTTGCCCGCTAAGGTTAAACAAAGGTCAATTACATGGAATGATGACTTTATTAAGTTTGTGAACAAAGCGTCCCTGGGTCGTAAGACCGTAGGCAGTGAGTTTAGTGTCAAGATTAAAGCATTGCCAACCGGGGCTAACCCTCCGAGTGCTACCATATCTCCCTCTGCGACTTTCTTGACCTTGCATTGCGCGGATGGTGTTCAAGAACTTGCTAATTATAATTATACCATATCGAAAGATTTTAAATGGTCGCTGGAAAATTGCGATAGCGTTTCCTTGCAGATTGATATAGGGCATATTCGTTTGCGCAAAGATTATGGTAGCGAGGAAAATCGTTTTGGTTTTAGTGCATTTTTGAAAGATTTTCATGATGGTCGAAGAGTATTTTCGTTAACCGACTTTCCGGCGCAGCAAGCCGTGAAACTAGCTAATGAAGGTGTTGAAACCATCGATGTAAACTATAAATTCAAGGGTCATAAGCCGGTCGTTCGGTTGTTGTCAAATGCACCCCTAGACCCTCCGCCAAAGGTAGCGATGTGTTGGCAGTAAAACAAGGGAATCGTTATGGCTGAGTCAGGGAAGCAGTTCGTTGAGCGCGTCAATATGGTTTATCGTTCTACGGGGCCGGGTGGTGATGTCGATGTCGAACTACCCTTTCGTATTCTCGTGATAGGCGATTTTTCTCTGGATGAGCAATCTGAATACTTTGAAACTCAACAGCCAATAGAAATTACCCATGAGTCCTTAAATGCAATCCTTAATGGGTTTGATTTAAAATTAACATTACAGGTCGTGGACCGCATATCGGGCAGCGGCGAAGATATGTTGCGCTTAGAGATCCCCATTCGCAGCATACAAGATTTTTCTCCGTTACAAATCGCAAACCATGTTGCGGTATTCGCAAAGTTTAAAAAATTTCGAGATATATTAACTAAGCTAAGTTCAAATTCGGCAGGCAGTGAGCTAGTCGAGTTGCTGGAATCGTTAGGCAATGAAAAGCAAATTAACGGGTTATTGAAATCCTTAGATGTAAGTTATGAAGATGGTCAGTTACTAAAAGCACTTGAGCGGGATACGCTGAATTTTTTAATTTCTGATATCGATGATCGTTTGTCTCAACAAATGGATGAGATTCTGCATCACCCAAGTGTTCGAGAGTTGGAGTCATCTTGGAAAGCACTGGCGTTTTTGCTAGAGCGCACTGATTTTCGTGAAAATATTGTTATCGAAATTCTCAACGTGAGTAAACAAGCGCTGATTGATGATTTCGAGGATGTTCCTGAAACAATTCAGTCTAATCTATACCAAACGGTTTATTCTTCTGAGTTTGGGCAATTTGGAGGGCGTCCGTATAGTTGTATACTCGGCAATTATATTTTCGGTCCTGCAGCGCCTGATATCGCATTGTTGCAAAAAATTACTAATGTTGCGAGTATGTCTCATGCTCCATTTATAACTGCGGCTGGTTCAGAGTTTTTCGACATTGACAATTATTCTCAGTTAACTCGGGTAAGAAATTTTGCCGCAAATTTTCAGCAACCTAAATTTATGAAATGGGTGTCCCTCCGTGAATCCGAGGATTCACGCTATCTAGGGCTAACCCTTCCAGGCTTTATTCTACGACAAGCTTTTGATGAAATTAACAAGGCCAATATTTGGTTTCCGTATAATGAGTCATTTTTGAAAACCCAGCAAAAAGGTTTGTGGGGGAATAGTTGTTTTGCATTTGCGACGCGCCTGGTTGATAGTTTTGCAAAATATCGTTGGTGTTCGAATATAACCGGAAAGCCCGATGGTGAAGTAGCCGGTTTGCATTTGACCGGACACGCCTCTCAAGCATCAAAGCTAGGAAAAATACCGACGCAGATTTTGATTCCAGATCGCCGAGATTCGGAACTTGCCGCGTATGGGTTTATTCCGCTGAGTGTACATAAAGGTGATGATTGTGCTGCATTTTATACCGCGAATTCTGCACAATTAGCCCCAAGTTTTGGTGATTCTGAGGAGGCTAAGGTTGCCACATTGAATTATCAATTAGGTGGCCAGATTCCCTATTTATTTGTTATTTCACGTGTGTCTCACTATATTAAAATGATGCAGAGAGAGCATATAGGGTCGTGGAAAACCAAGCAGGAAATAAATAAAGAAATTAATAATTGGTTAAAACAATATGTGTCTGATATGGATAATCCCGCTCCTGGTGTGCGCGGTCGAAGACCGCTGAGGCGTGCAGAGTTTAATGTCGAGGAAGTTGCCGGAAAAGCAGGTTGGTTTTTGATACATTTAAAGATTACTCCTCATCTTAAGTATATGGGTGCAACATTTACCTTGTCAGAAACGGGTAAGTTAGACAAAAATTAATTCTAAAAATACCACCCTCTGTTACTTGAGTCACAGGTGTTTGATAGCGTTAATACTATACTGTTTGTAACAGTTAATTAATCATGTTTAGGAGACAAATATCATGGCCACGCCCGGTAATCTCACCGTCATAGGTTCAACCCAAGGCAAGATTGATGGGTCATGCGAAATCGAAGGGCGTGAAGGAACTATTGCCGTACAGTCCTGGGATCACATTGTTGAAATTCCCACGGATAGTCGAGGCGTTGTTTCAGGGCGTCGCGTTCACCGTCCTATGTTGATTAGCAAAGAAATCGACAAAAGCTCACCGATGTTATACCAAGCTTTGTGTACTGGGGAGAAATTGTCTGAAGTTAAACTTGATTGGTATCGACTCGATGGTGCAGGCGATGATGAACTCTATTTTAGTGTCTTAATGGAGAGCGCTTTAGTGAGTCGAGTACGTCCGTGGGTACCCAATGTTTTAGATAAAAATAATAGCGGATTCCGACATATGGAAGATGTGTGCTTTATTTATGAAAAAATTCTATGGACTTGGGAACCCGACGGTATTGAATATGAGGATGCCTGGGGAGAAAGTGGCGATTAGTTATGTCAAGAGAACGCTTACTAAAGCGCATCACACTCTGGGCTCAGGGTGAAGACAGTGCGGCCGAACACGATGTTATTGTGTTTACCCAGGCGGTGTTAGACGATTTGACTAAGCTTTATAATACGCAGCGCGGGACCGTATTGTGTGATGCAAGGTTTGGCTTGCCAAATTTTACGAGTTTGACGAATGGCTTTTCTCCACCGGAACTTGACAATATCGTACTTGCGTTTAGAGAAATTACTCAAAAATTTGAGCCGCGACTAAAACAAGTGAGTGTAGAAGCTATTCCAAGAGAAGAAACCCATGGTTTGTTACGTTTCGTGGTGAAAAGTACCTTGGTGTTTAATTTACAGGATATTCCAGTTCAGTTTAATGTTGCACTACAAGGAGATGGCAGTGTGGATGTGCAACTTCAAGGTTAATATATGAGTACTGAATATTATCAAAATGAATTATATAGTTTGCGCGAGTTAGCGGCTGATTTTGCGCGAGAAAATCCATCTCTGGCACCACATTTGAGTGGGGCCAGTCCTGATCCGGATGTTGAACGTATTTTGGAAGGAGTGGCATTTCTTACGAGTAATATCCGACAGAAATTAGACGATGACTTTCCTGAGCTTGCGCAAAGTCTTATGCAGATTATTTTTCCGCATTTTTTGCGCCCTCTGCCCTCTGCAACGATTATGCAATTCACACCTAAAAATATATTGCAAAGCAAAATTACCATGGATGCTGGCACTTTTATCGACTCCAAAGAAGTAGAAGGCAGTCGTTGTCGGTTTCGAACGTGTTATCCGGTAGATTTGTTTCCAATGCAGGTTGCTCAAGTTCGTATGGAAGATAGCAGCGGTGGAAAAAAATCGATACTTGTCGATATTGATTTTAATAAAATGACAGTGAATGACTGGGATAGTAATACCTTACGCTTTTTTATCGGAGGAGATTTTTCAGGTGCGTCTGATCTCTATTTATTATTACAAGATAAACTAAGTTCTATTGCTATTCTCGACGAAAAAAATAATCCGGTCTTTAGGTTTGATAAGTCTGCTTTGCAGCCAATGGGGATAGTCGAAGAGCAGGGGCTAATCCCTTATCCAAAGAATGCATTCCCGGCTTATCGTTTGCTTCAAGAGTACTTTTTACTGAAAGAAAAATTTTTATTTCTTGAACTGTCAGGATTTAAGCAGTGGAGAAATAGAGCAAGAACTCAAAAATTAATTTTACGCTTCGAAGTGATGCCCGATGATGTCAATATACCACGGGTGAATGCTGAACGTTTTATATTACATGCTACGCCGGCGATAAATCTATTTGATGCCGATTCGGAACCACTGCTATTAGACCACAAACACTCTGTAAAACGCATTCGGCCTCAGGGCGGATCGCAAAGTAGCAGTGTTCAGGTATATTCAGTGAATCAAGTTCAAGGTCAAAGCAGAGGCATTGCCAAACGTGTAGATTATGCACCGGTTGGTTTGACTGGCTCCAGCGAGAGCAATGTGCCTAGCTACGAAATGTCACAGCGTCTGGGAAATATGGAAGGACAAGTAGATTCATTTATCTCCATAAGCTATCCAGCTGACTATCGCATTCCTGAAAAAACCACCGTATCGATGAAGTTGACCTGTACCAATGGAAATAGGCCGAGTAAGTTAAGGCCAGGTGATGTTAGTAAACCGACAAGCAGCACCTCTGAGTTGGTCGAATTTGCAAATATTACACCGCCTTCTGATTTTCAACCGGCTCCGTCGGGTGGCTCGGTTCTATGGCGATTATTATCCCATTTGTCGCTTAATTATTTATCCATAGCCAATGATGAAAATCTAAAGGCTCTGCTCAGTTTATATATTTTTCCAGGACTGGGTAACAAACAAAACGAAGTGGCTAATCAAAAAAGAATTGATGCTATCTCTAGTGTCGTTGTGAAAGCGGAAGATCGTCTGATAAAAGGCCAAATCATGCGGGGCCAACAGATAGAGATTACCGTGTTACGAGAAAATTTTGCAAGTGATGGTGATTATTATTTATTTGGAACGGTGTTAAATCGTTTTTTTGCAAGTTACGCCAGTCTTAATTCTTATACGACGATGAGCCTGATGGAGCCAAGTAGCGGTGCGCGATATAGTTGGCACGCGAGCATAGGTGATAGACCATTACTATAGATACGCATATTGAAAGTGATTTACTTGATAACGCTGAAGAATACGATTATTTTCAGGCGATGCGTTTGCTTTCGCGTTTGCGCAGCCAATCTCAGCAGGCTGGAAAAATTGCGCCGTCTATAAGGGTTCGTCCGGACTTGAATCTTGATTATGCACATGCCGATATTGCTGAGATTACAAAACATGAGTCAGATAATCAGTATGAAATACTGACAACCTTTATGGGCTTGTATGGTGTATCGTCACCGCTGCCATCATTTTATACTGAAGAGTTACTGGATCTTCAGTGGGAAGAGGAACATGCCAGTCGCGAGTTCTTAGATATTATTCATTACCATCTCTATCCACTGTTATATTCTGCCTGGTCAAAATATCAGTTTGCACATCAAGCTATTGAGCATAAAAACGATTTATATTGGAATTTATTATTCAGTTTGTTTGGCTTAGGTGATGCAAAACTCACTGGAAAAATTCAAGACAGAACAAAATTACTGCCTTATCTGGGTATCTACACCCAGCAACCACGATCTGCTTTGGGATTGAAAACTATTTTATGTCATTTCCTAAATTCAGAGAGTATCGATATCAAGCCTTGTGTGCCACGCAAAGTTGCTATTCCTGAAGCGCAAAAAATCTCATTGGGGCAATCGGCTCATTGTTTAGGCGAGACAGCGCATATCGGGGGCTATGTAGAGGATAGAAGCGGGAAGTTTTTAATCACCATAGGGCCGATTTCGGGTGATGAGTTTCAACGTTTTATCAATAATAAGGATCAGCAAACGGTATTGAAGCAACTTATCGATTTCTATTTAGTGCAACCCTTGGAATATGCAATAGAGCTTATATTTGATACCCGTCAAATCGCCAAAAGCTGTCTAGGTGAGGCTCGCTGGGGTGCGCTAGGGAGAGATGCTTGGCTAGCTCATGATCAGAAAAGTCAGTTGATAACTTATCAGTTATCGCTAGAATAAATTCTCTACGTGGCAGTTCGTAAGCTTCAATTATTTGCAAGCAGTGCATGGTGTATTCTACACCAACTATTTCTAAGGAAGGTTGTATGATAAATTTTAGCTTTCGATCTACGGTCTTAGCAGAAGATGTCTTTCAAGTTGTTCGATTTGAAGGAGAAGAAGAAATATCTCGTTTGTTTCGTTTTGAAATTTATTTGGTCTCCCGAGATCCCAACATCGATTTAAGTGCCGTTCTCGATGCCCAGGCTTATTTAAGCCTCTCGACTCACAAAAATACGCGATATTTTCACGGTATGCTTGCGGTATTTGAACAAGGTGGACGCCTGCCCGACGATTTATATTGTTATCGCGCAATCTTGGTTCCGAGAATATGGATCTTAACCCAAAGTCGGCAAAATCAAATATATCAAAAAAAGACAATTCCTCAGATAGTGGAAAACGAATTGCTGAACACCGATAACAAAGGCTCGCACCCAATCCTTACCGAAGGGATGAAAACAGACGACTATGCGGTATTGATGAGCAATGATTACCCGGAGCGCGAGTATGTGGTGCAATATGATGAAACCGACTTAAATTTTGTTTCGCGTTTAATGGAGCACGAAGGCATATTTTATTTTTTCGAACATTCTGACAGTCAGGAAAAATGGGTTATTGCGGATAGCAATATTGAATTTCCGAATGTGGCTGGTTCTATGGATGTCCCTTATAAGGATGTAGCAGGTAGCCTTAGTTTTGAATCAGCTGCAATCCATGAATTTACGCGGATTCATCGGCATATCCCGAATAAAGTATTACTCAAAGATTTTAACTATCGTGAACCGCATGTCACTATGCAAGCGGATAATATCGTTGATGATTTTGGTATTGGTTTGGTTGCGGAATATGGTGCGCATTTTAAAACGCCAGAAGAAGGTGTGGATTTTGCTAAAATACGTGCAGAAGAATTTCAATGTGTGCAAAATGTCTATGTAGGGAAAAGTAATAATGGTGTATTTAGCAGTGGGCACCTTTATGCATTAACCGAGCACTTTCGTGATGATTTTAATCAAAACTATTTACTCACCAAGGTAAAACATATCGGCAGTCAAGAAATTGAAACCTGGAATACGATCGGTAATACACAATATTATAACGAGTTTAATTGCATTTCCGCCGAGATAGCATACCGCCCAGAGCGCATTACGCCAAAGCCAAAACTCTATGGGGTGATGAACGGTATTATCGACTCTGAACAAGAAGGGCTTAATCGCGCGGACATTGATGAGTATGGTCGATACAAGGTGCTGATGCCATTTGATATAAGCGGTGTAGGACCCGGTAAAGCCTCACGGCGTATTCGAATGGCACAACCTTACGGTGGTTCACAACAAGGCATGAGTTTTCCGTTAGCGCCCGGTACCGAGGTGATATGGACTTGCATTGATGGCGATTTGGATCGACCTATCATAACCGGTGCAGTGCCCAACCCATTAAACCCAAGTGTAACCAATGCAGAAAATTCCACAAGCAATGTGATTAGAACCGCGAGTGGAATATCGTTGAATTTTAATGATGGATCTTCCGGAAGTGGCGGCAATAGTCAAGGCCAATCAGGAGAGGCACTTACGGCACAACAACAAAACCAACGGATATTAACAGACTCAACAGCGAAAATTTCCAGCTACAAAACACGTGATCAATACAAACAAATTAAGTCGCCAACCACTGAGAGTACTGAGAATAAAGTTGCTGCAACACCACTGCTTAAAACACCGTTGACCGAACAGCAACAGCAATCTGATTTTAGCTTGAGTTCGGGCTGGCAAGTGGGGCAAGACATATATGAAACGGATACGAATTTTCAAATTTATGTTCCGTATGTAGATAATGATGGAGATCCAGCGATAACCTATCTTCGTTTGGGGAATAAAGATGGTAAAGAAAATTTAAGTAAAGGAGAGACAAACCTAGATGGTTGGATGGACTATACAGATGGTGAGAGAACACAGATAACCAAAGGTAATATCCATCGTTATAACTATAGTTTTGCAACAGACTATTTTTATAATGAGCAATTCAATTATGCCACCGATAGCACCTATAATTTTTATCAAGGACATGTATTTGATGCCAATTCTGGTGGTCTTGGAGAGCTGACGACAGGCGTGAAAAGTTCCGCGAATTTGGGTATTAATATGAATTTGGATTTGGCGGCAAATTTTAATTTTGGAACGTCTTTTAGCTATAGCACAATTCAAGGTGACTCTATCGAGCTAGCAGACAATATAGACCAAGAGGCGAATAAGAGCATTTCGTTATTGGTTGATCCTGAAGATAGTGGTCTGGATGCTTTCATGGAAAGCACGGCACCTAAGGTTGCCGCAGTAACTGCAGGTATCGCCAGCGCACTAAGTATTGCCGCAGCTGCAGGGGAGGGTGCGCTCGATAGTAAGATTAGTGGTGCATTAAATGAACCTAAAGCATGCCCGATATCAAGAGCGGCTGCGTATTCTATGTATGCAATATCGCTCGGCTTAACAGCAGCAGCTGTGGTACATGCCATTAAAAGAAAAACTGACGACAATCCCGCATCGACGTTAAAAATGGAAGAAAAAACAGTGTTGCTTGAGTGTGTGGGAACAAACGCGAGTAGAGGTGACCACAAAACAATTACACTTCATTGTAACCATAATGATGGTGCTGCGAGTGATAATAAAGCTGTTATTTTGGAAGTACAAAAAAATAGTGATGATAAAGGGCATGTCGAGCTAAGAGCAAACAAGGCACATTTACTTGTATATACCGAAAATGATAATACAAACCGAGTATCAATATGTATTGGTGATACGTCAGTGATAACCGCATCAGATGACGAGATTGTGCTTAGAAATGGAGCGAGTGAGGTTATTATTTCTGATGCAGGTATTTCCTTTGAGGGAAACATTATTTTTAAGGGTGACATAGAACAGAAATCTGGCACGTTAAAAACAGCGGATGTCATAGAATGCAAAAAACTAAAAACAGAAAGTTTTGAAAACCCTGGTGCAGTTGCCAAAGCAGTAAAAGAAGTAAAGCTCAAAGAGAAAAAATATCAAACTAATCTGGCTAAGTTTCTAAAAGGCCAAAAGGATCGTAGGCAAAAATTATATGATGATTTCTTTTAAAAAGGAGATGCTAGCCAATTTTACCCCATAGTGATAACCGTTGTTTGTGAGGGTGCGGCCTGTATGCCAGCAGGAGCGTTAGCATTGTTGCCATTATGGCCAAACATACAGGTCTGATAAATAATCGCCTGACCTTCGGCTTTTACTTTTGCACTGCCTTTTTTTGGTTTTGCTGGCCCTTTGTTTTGACTTGATACTACACCACCGGCACTACCGGCTTCATCTCCAGTGGTAGATGGGATGCTGCTACCCATGGTGACAACGCCCATGTTGGATATTTTCACCTTTTTTGATTCGCCTGAGGCTTGATTTAACATGGCGATATTTGGGTAGGGTATTGGTATAGGGCCAGCAGGTGGTGCCGGGGTTTTGCAGACATCAGGCATGGCTTGCGATATGCCGCCGGCTTTGGTGGATACTCCAAACATAATGAACTCCGCGTCATCTGAGAGAACCTCTGATTAAGTCATCTAGCGAGCGTAAACTGCGTTAAATTGAAACTCAAAATGCTCATTTACTGGAGTAAACTGTGCTTTTTCGTTTCAATTTGCCTTGTTTTCATCTCACTATCTCACTTAATCAGAGGCTCCCTAAATAATTAACCTAAATGAATTTTCTCGCCATCTATTTTTACGGTTTTTTCTGCATTGATATTGCAATTTTGAGATCTTAATTGGTATTCATCATCGACCAAGGTCCTGATTCTTTTTGCCCTGGTTTGATGCAATTCTTCTACTTGTTTATAAACATTTTTAAAGCGTCCGATGACTCGTGAAGCCGTTGTTTCAATTTTACCGATCATCAATTTGCTGTTTCTAAGGCTTGCTTTAAACAGCGAGCCATTATAGTGTGCTTTGTTAATGTTGAAGTTAGCTTTCTGGGCATTTAGGCCTAGTTTTTCGCTGGATAATAAAATACCGTTTTCTGTGATGTTGACTGAAGAGCGTTTATTATCGGGTGAGGAAACGCTGATTTGAGCAGCTGTTAAACTCTCTAGCGTGACACTGCCTATGCTGCGGAGTGTTATCTGCTGGCCGGAATTAATTTCCACATTTCCATTTGGTGCATTAAACGATAGGTCTCCCGTAGGAGCATAGACTTTACTCTTCGCTGTTGCGGTATCGTATTCAAAAATCACATGCCCGTGTTTGTCTTCAATTGCCAATATTTCGCGTTCATTTTCATCATTGAGTATGGCTTTGGCTCCTGAGGCACTTTCAATTTTCTTTTTTTTGTCACTCGTCTGTTGGCTTAGTAGGCCGGTAATATAACAAACATTTAGGCTTTCACCACAGACTAATACTTTGTCGCCCAATCGTGGTGTGTAAGATGTTATCAGAGCATTTTGGGCTTTGATGCTGAAACTTGCGCTATTTAGCTCTAATCTTACCGCGAATTCGTTACCATTCGCTTGTGTGACGACCGCAGGCTTGACATAGGTTTGTTGTGACGTGCCATGTATTTTATTTAGAGCATGAATCATTGTTAACGCCTCATGTTGTTTTTGTCGGTGGCCGCCAATCTTCGGCGGCGGCCAGCAATGGATCGGTTTTTTTTACCAACTTAGTGTTTGCATTTTGCCAGATAATCTTGTCTTCGAGTGCTCGATGTAGATTGGCGCCTAATAGATCGGCACCCATAAAGCTGGTAGAAATAAGAATGGCATGTGAAAAGTTTGCGTAATGCAGACACGCATCATGAAATACCGTCTCTACGCATTTTGCATTTGTAAATATTGTGTCATTCAGTATAGCTTTGCTAAGGTTCGCCTTGCTGATGTCAGCATTAGCGAAACACGCTCTTGCGAGTATTGAACCTTCTAAATCACAGCTTGTTAGTGTTGCATCGGTAAAATCAGCGACCCGGCACGAGGTATTAGTCATTGCACAAAATGAAAGTGTTGCATTGATAAAACAAGTTTGATCAAGAATAGCGTCATCTAAATTTGATTTACTTAAGTTGGCGTGGCTAAAATCAGAGTAGCTAAAATTGCATTTGCGTAAATCGGCTCCTTGCAATTGCGTGTTCAGTAGTTGGCTAGCAAGTATGCTGGCTCCCGTTAGTTTTATTCCGCTTAAATCAAGTCCGCTCAGATTGACATCGTTTAGGGTGGCATTTGCAAGATCAAGGTTTGTCAATTCGCATTCGCTGAGATTGGTTTTTCCGAGACTTGCTTGCTTAAACGAAGTATCATTTATTCGGCTATTGCCGAATGTTGTTTGGATGATAGTTGCCTGATTGAAATTGGCTTGTGTAATCTCCGCGTTTGAAATGATAGCGCCCGTTAAATTTGCATTATGGAAACTTGTATCATTTATAGAGCTCTCTGATAGGTCAGCATTAGACAAATCAGCATTCTCAAATGTGGCGTGTAATACGGTTGCTTTTGCTAGGTTTGCGTTCACTAAAGATGCATCATTAAACATACTCTGTGTAAGAATTGTATTGCTTAATATCGCGTCATTTAGCTGTGCATTAGAAAAATCGCTGTCGCTTAAATTGCTCAAGTCTAAATCTGCATGGTTTAGAATGACATTATTTAGTTTTGCATTATTTAAATGGCATTCCGACAAATCAGCCGATTCAAAGTTACAGTTTTGTAAATCCATGCCGGATAAGTCACATTGATACAAGCTTGCGTTACTAAAATTTGCGCCGGTAAGAATTGCTCCCTTAAGTTTGCAGCCTGATAAATCAGCACCCGATAAATTAACGCCTAAAAGATTACAGTTGCTTAAATCAGAATAGTTAAAATCAAAGTTTTCAAAGCTGCATTCGCGTAAATCCAAGTTGGCTAATCCGCTTTGTTTGATAGTACCATTCATGAAGTCGCCTAGAAGCTTAGTTGTAGGGCAGACATCCATATTATCTAAAGTGATATTGTGAATGATGGTATTAGAGAAATCGAGAAGTCTAGGGGTGCACTTGTCGAAGAAGCAATCGACTAGTTCAGTATTTACATAATGAGTATTTTCTAAGGAGCATTTGCTAAGTGTAGCCTTGCTGATCTTGGCGTCATCAAAACTGCAGTTATCCAGTTGGCAGGCTTCAAATGTTACCGCATTTAGAGACGATTTATTAAAAGAGGTATGTTGCATAATACATCTCGAAAATTCAGTGGATTGCATATAGTTAGTCTCAGATTTCCAGTGTTGCATGTCTGATTTTGAAAACTGAGAGTGTTCTATTTGAGAGTTAACAACTTTTAGCTGGTTAAGGTCGGATGTATTAATCTTAATTCTAGATAATGTAGAGTCACTAAATTGTGCTTTTGTGAAGCGTGATAACTCAAACTCAGATTCAGACATTTTGCATGCAGTGAATTTCGCACCCGAAAAATTAACAAGTCTTGCTTTTACATAGTTAAACGAGGTGTTAGAGATGATGGCCGACTGAAAACTGACTTCGTTTTTCCCCATGCCTACAAAGTCGTTTTCTGTCAATTGAGCGAGCAAATCCGGTTCTAGTTGTAATTCGTTGAGCGGAATGTCAACCTCGTTTGTATTTTTTACCAGACTGTTTTTGCCTTCCATTAAACATGCACTAAACTGAGTGTCTTTTAGTATGGTATGGGCAAAGTTGCTATGGCTTATCGTACACCCAATAAAACTTGAGTTTGAGAAGTTCGAGTGAGAAAAATTGACATCTTCTATCGCGATGTTTTCAAAGTTAATGCCGCTAAGGTCTTGCTTGCTAAGGTCTAGCTGTTTTAAAGCAGGTGGCTCAAGTTGTTTGCCCGATTTAAGCGTGTTAACCAGTTTATCGATGTCGGTATAGTGCATGATATATCTTATTTAGCCAGTTTAGTCATGTTAAGATTGGTTTTGGATAATTTGGTGCCAAGCAATATTGCATCAAGAAATTCTACTTCATAACAATTACTATTTGATAAATCTGCAGCGGTAAGATCAGCTTGTTCTAGTTGCGCTTGAAATAAATTAGTAAATGTTATATTGGCTTTTATTAATTTTGTTTTTGATAAGTTTCCTTGATTGATGTCTGCTGCGTAAAAGTTCGTTTTTGGCAAGTTGGCAGCTAAAAAATTAGCTTGTTTTAAGCTTGCATGCGAGAAATCTGATTCTTGTAAGTTAGCACCTTCCCATATGGAGTGATTAGCTTCGCATTGCACGAATTTACTTTTAGTAAAAGTGCAGCCATCGCCACCGCGTGCACGGTTGAGCTTGGCCTTGCTAAAGTTTACATTTAGCCCATGACATTGGCCAAATATAATTTCATCTAAGTGAGCAGATTCAAACTGTGTGTTGTCTAGAGTGCAAGTGGAAAAGTTTGCAGCGCTTAACTCGGCTGAAATAAATTTAGCTTTTTTGAGTTGGCTTGCTGAAAAGTTGGTGTTTTCACCTTTGGCTTGACTAAAATCGGCGTTGATTAAATGACTGTGGGTTAGGGTGCTGTTATCTAAAATAGATTGTTTGAAGTCGGTATTCTCCGCGTTACATGCATGTAAATCGCAATTTGAAAGGTCAGCATCTTGTAAGCAGGCACCCTGCAAATTTGCACTGCTTAAATTCGAATGGTTAAATTTTGCTTTGCTTAGATTCGACTTGCTGAAATTGGTCTCAGTTAGAATACAGTTTAGGAATTTTGCACCTTGTAAATCTCGCTGCGATAAATCAATGCCCGTGAGATCTTCATCTTCAAAAGTATGACCTGAACTTAATTTTTCAATTATTTCAGCGGTGGTCCAATCTGTTAGATCTAAGCTCATAATTTATGGTTACGCCCCATTATTGCTTGTTCATGAACTATCCGAGTTAAACAGTAATTCTATTTCTTCAGGCTTTAGGCCTTGTTTTTCAAACTCTTCTTTCATTTTTGCTTGTGATTCTTTAAGGGCTGCGTCACCTGCTTCAGAGTCCAGGCCCAAGGTTTCAAAAAATGCAGCGAGTACGGCTGCGGGTTTGTCAGCGTTCATTAAGTCGTCTACTAGCGATGGTTCTGCGCCTGATTTTTGTAACTCAATCTTAATTTGTTCCATGGCTTCCGTAATTTTTTGATCGACCTCTTCATTGTCTTTATCTTCTTGATTCGTTTCCGCTGCTTGATCATTCGCAGCGACATCAGGAGTAGGTGTGTCGGGTATTGCCGTGGCGGCGGCAGCTATTGCAATCGGAGGAGCAATGATATTAGTAAAAATATCTTTATGTTCCTCGGTTGACTTTGCTTCACCTTCTATTTCTTCGTGGCCCAGATAGATATGAGATATTTCGTTATAGTCTTGAGATTTTATGTCAATGAGTCCGCGCCAAACTAGTACGAGTTTGTCAGCTTCTAAGTCGACATATAAGGTGTCCAAGTTCATGCTGACTTCTTTGAAATCATCATCACCATCGGGTTCGTGTAAAAAGCAACGCGGTAGTACGCCCGGTAAATGCGCGTGGAGCTTGGAATACACGGGATGCAGGTTTGCAAAATACAGGGGTTCATTTCCGACTAAATAACCGTCATATTGCATATCATCGGGGGCCGCATTGAAGTGCGACCAGTCAAAATCTTCTGGAAACCAAGGCCATCTGTTTTTTAACCAATCGTCATTGTAAGTTCCCATTTTTTGGTTTCGTTGTGGCCACGTGCGGTTGATCGGGCCAAAGCTTATGGGGGTTGTTTTAGAAGTGTCCGGGTCTTCAATATTAGGTGCCCATGTGACGCCGTTGCTATCTGCATCTCGGCCTTTGCCCAGCGGGTTTTTATCGTAGCCCTGTCCACCATAGGTATTTTCATAGCTTATCGGTAGCGTAGTAAACGGCTCTGGCGTCGAATAAGTATTTCCACCCAGCATTGAGGGGGGTCACATAATGTGGCCCATGCACGATGAGTTCTTTGCTTTGATCGGCAACCTTAAATTTTACTTTGCAACTTTTTAAGGGCACGCCTTCGGGGGTATGACAGTTCGCGATACACAGTAAATCGGTGTTAGGTTTATGCAGGCAAAAATCAGATTCGTAGAGAAGTGCATGCTTAATATCATCTTTGATATGGGTGTCACCCGTTACAAAGTCTTGAGTACTCGCGAGCACGGCTTTTTCATTCGGTAGTAAGTCAAACGTAGCCTTGGTAAATATTGCCAAAGAATCTTGGGGAGGTTGCTTTTTCCCCGTCATCCACGCGAGATGAAAAGATGTAGTATTGACTATCTGCATTGACGTATCTTACGCTTCAAAACAGTCGCTAGCCAATACCTAATAGCAACAGAGTGTTTAATGAGGGATAGCGGTTTAGTTGATGCGCTCATAAATAAATTGCCATTCATACGTTAATGACTGACTAATATTTTGGCCTTGTATACTACCCGTGATTGAATATGCAAAACTCATGGCTGCAGTAATTTTGGTGCCAATTTCGCCACCGCCTGATACATTATAAGTAGGCACATAATTAGACACTGTTAATGTTACACCCGTCGATCCATCAGAATAAGTATCATTAACCTGGGTTCCAATATTGTCCCACATATCCTCTAGAAACGCCGCCTCGCTCAACGGAATATTATCAATATTAATCGGGAAATCAGTAAAAACAGGCGTGGGTTGACCGCCATTGGTCGCCAACGACATCGTCATCACCCAGCTTGTATTCGTTTGCAGCGCAAACAAGGCTCCTATGTAATAATTACTGACATCTATGCTTTCATTTAAAGAAACTTGTGTGCCACTGGCATCTGTTAGCGTATAACTGCCTGCATTATAATTAAAATTGATTTTATAATTATCGAGAAAGGCATCAATGCTGGTTCCATCGGCATTAAAATCGACGGTGAAAAAATCGAAATTTTCAGGCGTTTGACCCGCAGCTTCCAACTCTGTAGCGAGGTTAGCATTTATAATGGATACTGCATTGTCAATATCACTTCGCGAGATATTCGATGCGTTTGCTTGCCAGTTATCAAATATCGTTGCGAGATCACCATTCGTTGCTAATATCAGCCCTAAAGAAGTAAACTGTGTCACATTTGCGATACCGGGGCCGACCGCATAAGAATAGAGAATAGATACCGAGGTATCTGTGGGTTTTACTTTAATCATAAAAGGCCCAAACGCCCCCAGCATATCAATCGAATATTTTCCATTGACATCACTGCGGGTTTTATAGGTCTTACCTTCTGAGTCTGCGATGGTGATTTGCGCCTCAATGGCATTACCAACCGCCACCGTGCCTTTTAACAGACTTGCTGATGAATTGTTATCAGTCGTACCACCACCACATGCGAGCAAAGCCAACATGCATAAGCCGACGATAAAACCTTTATAGCAATTATAGAAATTTGACATAACAACTCCCTGTAGAATAACAATCCAATGTACTAAGGAATTTCTGATTAAGTCATCTAGCGAGCGTAAACTGCGTTAAATTGAAACCAAAAATGCTCGTTTACTCGAGTAAACGGCGCTCTTTCGTTTCAATTTTCGTTGTATCCATCTCACTATCTTACTTAATCAGAGGCTCCCTAAGGTATTCAACTTAACATATCCTTTGTTATTATAATATTCAAAACTGGCCATTGTAAGTTCACTTAACTCTGCAAATAGAACGTTATCAATAGATTTAAAGTTGAAACAGGACTTACCTTGCATTCGTTGTTCAAGATTTTTGGAAATATTATTTAAAAGATTCGGTTGTACATATACTGGCATAAGATGGTAACTGACATAGTTTTTATTTATTTTTACACTACCGAAATACAAAGGCTTTTTATTTTTCATTATATGTTTCGTATCTAGGTGATAATCTTTCGAACTATCTGATTTACAATCAAGATATTTTTCATAATTCTGCATAATACATTTCAGCTGTTTGAATATTAAAAAAAATTCCATTTACTATTAACCCACTTCTAAAACCGAGTGAACCTCTGCTTAAGGTCAGAAAGCAAGATGAGAACGAGTTACTCCGTTCCTCGTTTGTTCAAGGTTTAGCATATTTTTTGTAATATTGGAACATGTTTCTACTGGCTGCAAATATTGATTGCTTAATACTTGGTGTTTTGTATGGTGCTTTATGCCGCCCAATACAGGAGACCCGAACATATGAAAAAAAATCCCCATTGGGATAAAAGCAAGTATGTTTTAGCCTTGCTTTTTAACCAAAAAAGCTGAATTAGCCAAGCCACTCCCCATAAGAAAAATACAAGGCTTAGAAATAACGTTAACTCGTATTCGAAGGATATGATATCAGTTAGGGAAAATTGTAAACAGTATAATCGTTACCAGAAGAAGGTCTATTGTGACCACTTGAAATGCACACATTGATTGTTTCCAATGTTGCGTTAATTTTTCATTGCTTTTATCGGGCGAAATGCTTGCAGACTCTTTTGTGCCTATGAAAGCGTGAGCCACAAGCGCCAACAAACTAATACAAGCGACGATTAGTACTGGAATATTCATTTAGACCCCTCTTTTAGCTTTATAACACCTCATTATTTTTACGACTTTACAGTCTGTAAATTGACATGCCAGCGAGACTACAATATGCTTTACAGCATGTCAAGAGAGAGTGCGGATACAAGAAGCAAAATCCTCGACGCAACCTGGCGGCTTATGGAACGGTGTCGTGGACAGGATGTGAGTATGGGCAATATTGCTAAGGAGGCAGGTATTTCTAGGCAAGCGGTATACCTGTATTTTTCCTCACGTACAGAGCTAATGATTGCCATGACTCACTACGTTGATGAAGTTAAAGGACTGAATGAACGGCTACAACACTTTAAGCAAGCAACATCTGGAACTGAGCTTCTAGAGGCTTGCGTAGAAGGCTGGGGACTCTACATCCCCGAAATATACGGATTAGCCAAAGCACTTCTTTTATCTCGTGAAACGGATGAGGCTACTGCTGTCGCATGGAATGATTGCATGGGTGGTTTGCGGGATATCTGTGGAGAGATAATTCATGCTCTTGATGATGAAGGAAATCTCGCTTCGGGTTGGTCTCGTGAAGACGCTACTGAAATGTTTTTAACGATGATTTCAATCAACAACTGGGAACAACTGACGGTTGAATGTGGCTGGTCAACTAGCCAATACATCACCAACATGAAAACATCACTGAAGCGTATTTTTGTTTCACCAGCTAACCTCCAAGCATAGAAAATATTTTAGGATAAGAAGTTTTCATGCGCTTAACCGAGGCAGTAAAAAACATATGGTGGATCAAGCTATTACCTATTGATAGAGAAATAGCTCATATGTGTTTTATAGTTAGTTATTTCACAAGCATCTTGGCATATTCTAATGATTCTCGTATATATGATTCATATTCATCTTTATATTCCACAGGAATTAATACCCATTCTTTAAATCTCTTTTTGGTAAAATTAAATTCCAGACCTTTGCCTTCAAGAATGAGTTCATCAACGCGTTCAGGAGAGACTTTAATTATAAGTGCGTCTGCTTTCTCAAACATCATCGCCATGAAACTACCTCTATATCTGACACAAGGTGTTTGCATCATTGTCGATCGCTCAACCCCTTCCTCCAGCGCGATTATATTTACCGCCTGCTCATAGCTCATTTCAAATTCCTTATGATTTTAGATTGATACCCTACTTTGAAATACACTTGAAGTGCATTTTGGGTTTCTAGTAGCCGCCAGCCTAACTACCTCGCTAGAGAGGAAAGGCGATCTAACACTCATCACATCATCCTTTGTAACTCTAACCCCTACTGCCGTTTGTATTTCCGGCCAATATGACATTGCTTCGATACAACCATTATAGGACTCATGCCCGTGTTTCAATGACATTCTAGCTTGATTTTTTACAAATCCAGCTGACAAATACCACTCATATTTCACAGATGATGCAGCAGCCCTCAAACATTCGAGCCTAAATTCATCATCAGATATCCATTTGCTTACTATCTCAAAATTGCCCAAGTTCATTGCCTTAGGCGGCGCGCCGGGTACAGGGTTTTCGAGCGATTGTTACAAAATTGGTCTCGCCGGGTTTAACCGTTTTACCGTCCTGACCAACGGCATGCTCGATTTCAAACCCGGCACAACAGAGCATATCCGAGAGTTGTTCAATAGTATACCACCGGATAATCCAGTCGCGGTGTACGGTGTCTACAACGCACCCGCTTTTCTCTATTTCAAAGACCAGCTGGGTTTTTACGACCTGCTTTTCTATATCTTCTGTTTGGGAGATCGACTGAACGGAAATCACTGTTTCATTAGCATGTGTTGCAGTTCTCTTCGACGAGGGCTGATCGACGAATTCTGGCCGAAAAACAGGAATGAGGAAACGTCCTCCAGGTTCAAGATGCCTAAAAACCGCATCGATAGTCTGCTGCGCATCATCGAGCTGATCAATTAGGCAGAATGACTCACCCGCTAGGTAACAACTTCTATAACGGTAGCGTACGTTTAGATCCTGCATACGCTGACAGAAGACGATTGGTCGCAGATCTCGGACACGTGCTTTTTCTAGACAAAGATCAAGCATGTCTTGAGAAGAATCTAGTCCATGTACTTCCAGTCCGCTCTCAATGAGATCGAGCATCGGATGCCCCGCTCCACAAGCAAGCTCAAGTGCTGGAGTTCCATATTTCGATACAAATCTCTTTGATGTTTCTGGATCAGCAAGATCGGCAGCGAGAGCCTCATAAAGATTTGCTACTGACCCGCTATAGAACTGACTTGGATCAACAATGTTTGACATATTCTGATGTCCTCGAGAAACCGAATGATTTGGTTATGCAACACCTTCACTAGACAATGAAATTGAAAATGTCGGAAGAAATCGCTCTGGAATACTGGAAGATTCTCGTTTGCCTGTAAGCGTAGCACCAATTGCCTTATAGAATGCCTCAGCATTTGGGTCACCTTGAAAATGTAATGTACGCCCACCACTGGCTATAGCGTGATTCTTGGCATGAGTAATTAAAGTACGCCCTATCCCTGTGCCAATATGACTGGGTTCTATAAACAATAGGCCAAGTTCAATATTTGGTTTAGATAAACTGATAAGAGAATAAAACCCTACGACTACACCCTGAGCGTCAGCAACCGCGTAGTGATTATCTTTACTCGCAATCATTTCTTCAGTAACTAATAGCTCCTGCCTACACGCTTCCATGAATTCTGCTGAGTAGCCCCAATGCGCTTTAGAGCGCATTGCAAGACCACTCAAACTCTTTGCTTCAGATTTACAAGCTTCTCGTATTTTTATCATTTTTTTTTGCTTCATCTTGTGTAGAAGTTCGACTTTTCAAAATTGCCATTTCGCCTCACGCCAACCCTTCAAGGAGTTGTATTTAATTAGAACTTTAATTCCTAATCTATCGCAAACTCCCAACACTCGTTTTTTCAGTGATTCAGATAATTCAGTATAATCTTCTGCAAATAACGCATTGCCGAAAAATTGGTAATCGTATTGGTTTAAGCTACACCACTCGCGCACTGCTTCAAGGCAGCGCTCAATCCATTGGAACGGCAAGGGTGAGCGATGTGATTGAATCACAGTGTATTAAAATTGTCCATATGCGCTCCATATATTGCCTTGATTGTGCACCAGTACAGCAACCATATAATATGGTTGATGTACTAGGTTATGCAATATAGCTTATAATACGCCCACATTCATTCAGATATTGGTATCTACGACATGGCTAACCCATTGCAAGAACAGCTATTAAAAGCGGGTCTAACAACCGAAAAAAAAATGAGAAAACAGAATCATGCCAAAGGAAAAAAAGCAAAACAACCGAAAAAAAAGCCAGTTAACGAAATTGATGAAAGTAAGTTGTTGGCTCATAAGGCTGAGGCAGAGAAGCGCGCAAGAGACCGGGCATTGAATCTTAAAAAAGAACAAGCGGCGAACCAGAAAGCGATTATTGCGCAAATTAAACAACTTATTGACATGAACCAGGTGGTTTCATCTGATGGCGATGTCATCTATCATTTCGAAGATACTAAAATTGTCAAACGAATTTATGTGACGGATAAAGTGCATGCTCAAATAGCCCAGGGAACATGTGCCATTGTTAAACGGGATGAGCAATATGTTGTCGTGCCATCTATGGTTGCGATCAAGATCAAGCAGCGAGACCCTTCTTATATCATTGTATTAAATGATGCCAATGAAAACGAAGAACTCGATCAAGCGTATGCTGATTATATTATACCGGATGACTTGATGTGGTGAGTGATGTAGCAATGTCGGGGAAAGTGAAATATTTTTTCCCTGACAATAGTTTTTCTAGCAACGATAGCTTGCCGCAATGTTTCCCGAGTCCGTTTAATAACATACCACACCGTGTCGCTCAACAGGCGAGCATACTCTTGCAGCAATACTTAATTAGGCAAACGGACTGGCAACATGATTTTACCAAATCTGATGGCGGCAAAATGTTTGGTGTATTAGTGGTGCGTGATCAAGATGGGAGAATTGGCTTTTTATCCGCTTTTTCTGGGATGTTGGCCGGGCAATGGATTTTGCCAGGGTTTGTGCCGCCGTTATTTGATCTTGCTGAGCGGAATGATTTTTTACCGCAAGGCGAAGCAAGTTTAGTCGAGCAGACAGAGAGTATTGCAATACTAGAGAACAGTAAGACATATATTACATTACGATCTGAGCTGGATCAATTGCAACAGCAAAGAGATCAGGCCTTGTTCGGTCTGCAACAAAGACATCGTTTGCGAAAAAAAAACCGACATCTTCAACGATTTTTGCTTAGTGCTGTCCAAGATAATGTGGCTGTGTCGACTCAATCTGCCCAACCATCTGTGTTATCTGCGCTAGCGCTGCAAAGTCAGCAGGATAAACGCCAAAAGAAGCAGACTATAACCGAGTGGAGGCGAAAAATAGACCGAGTGCAATTGCCGCTAGACGCTATCCAGCATAAAATTGATGTTGTTAAAAAATTCCGTGCTCGTTTGTCTGCGCAATTGCAGCAAAAACTATTTTCTGCCTATAGTTTGTTAAATTTTTTAGCTGAGCAGCGACCTCTTATTGATTTTTTTGAGCAAGATTTGCCACCGGGAGGCGCCGGAGATTGTGCGGGGCCTAAACTCATTCAATACGCCTATCGAAAAAAACTAATGCCTTTGGCGCTCGCCGAGTTTTGGTGGGGAGCATCACCCAGCGGGGGTATC
>CAZWUO010000022.1:0-30101 GCA_964636675.1 uncultured Ectothiorhodospiraceae bacterium | reverse complement strand
GCGGCCCCAGTCGGCAAGAGACATGTCCGCGACTTTATAGTCAGTAAAATTTTTATTTGCAACGTTCATATGTTGAATCTCCGATGCGTTAAGCGCAGTTATCCAAAAAACCGGTTTTCTTTGAGCCTGGCAGGGGGCCTGTTGCAACGCTCCTCAAAAAATTCCAGCTCCCCTTTCCTAGGGGAAGGTAAAAGTTTACAGGCCTGCTGCTGTTTTTAAAGCTTCAGCTTTGTCTGTTTTTTCCCAGGAAAAATCTGTGTCTTCTCGGCCAAAGTGCCCGTAGGCGGCGGTTTTTCCATATATAGGACGTAATAAGTCGAGCATTTCGACAATACCTTTAGGGCGTAAATCAAAAGTATCGCGTACGAGTTCAATGATGCGTTGATCGCTGATCTTTCCTGTGCCAAAAGTTTGAATAGAAATCGATGTTGGTTCAGCAACGCCGATGGCATAAGATACCTGTATTTCGCAGCGATCCGCCAAGCCCGCAGCGACAATGTTTTTTGCGACATAGCGACCCGCATATGCGGCAGAGCGATCGACCTTGCTAGGGTCTTTGCCGGAAAATGCGCCACCGCCGTGTCTCGCCATGCCACCATAGGTATCGACGATTATTTTGCGTCCTGTGAGTCCGCAGTCGCCTACCGGGCCACCAATAACAAAGCGTCCGGTAGGGTTAATGTGATATTTGGTGTTTTTATCGAGCCATTCTGCAGGAAGAACGGGTTTTACGATTTCATCCATAACGGCGGCCACTAGTTTGTTTTGCTCTATATCTGGGGCGTGTTGAGTGGATAAAACGACAGCTTCAATGCCAACAGGCTTGTTGTTTTCGTAACGAAAGGTGACTTGGCTTTTAGCATCTGGACGTAACCAGGGGAGTGCGCCACTTTTACGAACTTCCGCTTGGCGTTGTACTAAGCGATGCGCGTAAGTGAGCGGTGCTGGCATTAAAACATCTGTTTCATTTGTGGCGAAACCAAACATAAGCCCTTGATCCCCTGCGCCTTGTTCCTTTTCGTCCGCTTCGTCAACGCCCTGGGCAATATCTACGGATTGTTTGTCAATCGATGTGATGACGGCGCAGGATTCCCAGTCAAAACCCATTTCGGATGAATTATAGCCAATGCGTTTTATGGTTTGCCGAGCAATGTCCTGCATATCTACCCAGGCATCTGTAGTGATTTCGCCGGAGAGGACGACCATACCTGTATTCACCAGTGTTTCACAGGCGACACGGGCCTTGGGATCTTGTTTCAATATAGCGTCTAATATAGCGTCAGATATCTGGTCTGCAACTTTATCGGGGTGGCCTTCAGAGACAGATTCTGAGGTAAAAACAAAGTTTTCTGACATGGATTTAGTCCCTATTCCGTGGATAAAAGTTTTAAGGGGCGCAAGTTTACACTATTTCATAATGTTTGTGGTAGCGTATGAGGTTGAGTTGAGTATTTGGGATTAGTGAGGGCGAGTTAATGGTTAGTTTAGAGACACCTGTATGTGATTTTAATGCACCGGCGGTTGAATTCTTATTGCCGGGAGTGGATGGAAAAATATGGGATTTAAAGTCACTCGCTGGGTCACGAGGGTTGTTGGTTATGTTCATTTGCAATCATTGTCCGTACGTGAAAGCGATACGCGCAAGACTGGTTAGAGATGTACTCGATCTACAGGTACTAGGAGTGAGTTCTGTAGCCATTATGTCAAACGATGCCTCATTAAATGAAGAGGATTCTTTTGACAATATGCAAAAAATTAGTCAGGAGTATGGGTTTACATTTCCGTATTTAATGGATGAAGCCCAGGTCGTCGCAAAGGCCTATGGAGCTGTTTGTACTCCCGATTTCTTTGGATATAACAAAGACTTGCAGCTGCAGTATCGTGGCAGGCTCGATGCGAGCCGCAAGCAGGCAGCGCCTGAGGATGCGCGAAGGGATTTATTCGAGGCGATGACTCAGGTTGCGGAGACCGGGATAGGGCCTGCGCAGCAAATCCCGAGCATGGGCTGCTCTATTAAATGGAAGGCTTCGTAAGCTTATGAATATTATGTAAATAATCTTGATATAGTAAAGGGGGGCAGGGGTTAGTGAGTATTAATAGTTGCTGTCTTGGCCTAACTAGGCGAAAATACGCCCTTTTTATAAAGGCGCATGGGAGTTTCTTATGTTTTGCCAAGAACTAACATAGATTGATTATACTGCCTACCTAAAGAAACCACTTAATTACGGTTTCAGAGAGAGTAGAGTGCCCTACATAGGCGCATTTGAGCGATATTTGACAACAAAAAAAACATCGCCGATGAGGTCGCTATCCTAAGATTAGGGCTTCATGCCCGGGTTTCTTACGTATAATCAAATTAACACCACATTCATAATATATACCGATTTTTTAAATTAAGTAGAGGAATAACAAATGCCAACTCGTAAAGATCTCGCTAATGCGGTTCGTGCGTTAAGTATGGACGCAGTGCAAAAAGCAAAATCTGGTCATCCGGGAGCACCGATGGGCATGGCGGATATCGCCGAAGTGTTGTGGAATGATTTTTTAAATCACAACCCAAGTAATCCTGATTGGGTGAATCGCGATCGATTTGTGTTATCAAATGGTCATGGATCCATGCTGATTTATTCATTATTGCATTTAACGGGTTACGCATTGCCCATGAGTGAGCTAAAGAATTTTCGCCAATTACATTCCAAAACGCCAGGGCATCCAGAATATGGCTATGCTCCAGGCGTTGAAACAACGACTGGGCCATTAGGCCAGGGGATTACAAACGCAGTAGGAATGGCAATCGCGGAAAAAACGCTGGCAGGTCAGTTCAATCGCGATGGTCACCACATTGTTGATCATCATACCTATGCTTTCATGGGTGATGGCTGCATGATGGAAGGCATTTCCCATGAAGCCTGTTCCTTGGCGGGAACCCTCGGCTTGGGTAAATTAATCGCGTTTTGGGATGATAATGGAATTTCCATTGATGGGCATGTAGAAGGCTGGTTTACCGACGATACACCTAAGCGCTTTGATGCTTATGGTTGGCATGTGATTCGTGGTGTGGATGGACATGATGCTGATGCACTAGCAAGTGCCATTCGCGAGGCTAAATCGGTAAGCGATAAGCCAAGCATGATTTGCTGTAAAACCGTTATTGGTTATGGGTCACCTAACTTAGCTGGAACGCACGATTGCCATGGAGCACCTTTAGGCGATGATGAAATTGCGGCAACCCGAGAAAAGCTGGGATGGAAACATGCGCCGTTTAAAATGCCTGGTGATATTTACTCAGGTTGGGATGCAAAAGAAAAAGGTAAAAAATCAGAGTCGGACTGGGATGCACAATTTGCTGCTTATGCTGCACAGTACCCAGACTTAGCCGCAGAGTTTACGCGACGTACTCGCGGTGAGTTACCGAGTAACTGGAATGATGTAGCCAGTGAATTTGTCAATGCGGTTGCCGCAAAAGGCGATACTATCGCATCACGCAAAGCCTCGCAAAATTCCATTGAAGCATTTGCTAAAGTTTTACCCGAATTTCTAGGTGGGTCTGCAGATTTGGCGCCGTCAAATTTAACGACCTGGTCTGGAACCAAGGCAATAAGTAGAACTGTTGCTGATGGTAATTATCTGCATTACGGGGTGCGTGAATTCGCGATGTCAGCGATCATGAATGGCATTGCATTGCATGGTGGATTTATTCCATTTGGCGCGACATTTTTAATGTTTTCTGAATATGCGCGTAATGCTTTACGCATGGCGGCATTAATGAAAATTCGAAGTCTGTTTGTATATACTCATGACTCTATTGGGTTAGGCGAGGATGGTCCTACCCATCAGCCCGTTGAGCAAACAGCGACATTACGACTGATTCCAAATATGGCCGTCTGGCGTCCTTGTGATGCAGTGGAATCAGCGGTCGCTTGGAAATCAGCCGTTGAACGCAAAACAGGTCCATCTACCCTGATTTTTTCACGCCAAGCTTTGCCCCATCAAAATCGGGATTCGGTTGCACTAGCCAATGTCGCGAAAGGTGGGTATATCCTCAAAGATTCTTCGGGTTCTCCTGATGCAATAATCATTGCAACAGGTTCTGAAGTAGGGCTTGCGATGGATGCCGCCGAGCAATTATTGGCGCAAGGCAAACAAATCCGTGTTGTTTCCATGCCGAGTGTGGATGCGTATGAATCTCAAGATGACGCTTATAAGGAATCAGTATTGCCTGCTGGTGTAACGGCACGTGTCGTGGTTGAGGCAGGTGTTACTGCTGCTTGGTATAAATATGCAGGTTTGAACGGCAAAGTGATAGGAATAGATCGTTTTGGTGAGTCTGCGCCAGCAGGTGAGTTATTTCAATACTTTGGTTTTACCGTTGAAAATGTGGTGAACACGGTTGAGTCTATCACTTAAGAAATGCATGAGATCTTTGCACAAAAAATTATGAATTGTGCCCAAGACTGCAACAGAATTTATTCGTAATAGGAGATGTAGATTATGACAATTAAAGTCGGTATTAACGGATTTGGTCGTATTGGTCGAATGGTGTTTCGTGCGGCGGCAAAAGATTTCAACGATATTGAAATCGTCGCTATCAACGATTTGTTGGACGCAGAATACCTTGCATACATGCTGAAGTATGATTCTGTACATGGTCGATTCGATGGGGATGTTTCAGTAGACAATGGGGCGCTCATCGTTAACGGCAAAAAAATCCGTCTTACCGCTGAGCGTGACCCAGCAAATCTAAAATGGAATGAAGTCGGCGCTGATATTGTGGTTGAGTGTACCGGTTTCTTTTTAACCAAAGAGACTTGCCAGGCCCACATTAACGCGGGTGCGAAAAAAGTGGTGCAAAGTGCTCCTTCAAAAGACAGTACTCCCATGTTTGTATACGGTGTTAATCACGCAACGTATGCTGGCCAAGCCATCGTTTCCGCAGCGTCTTGTACCACGAATTGTTTAGCACCTATTGCTAAAGTATTAAACGACAAGTGGGGCATTAAACGAGGTTTAATGACCACGGTTCACGCTGCTACTGCGACGCAAAAAACCGTTGATGGTCCTTCGCAAAAAGATTGGCGTGGTGGTCGGGGTATTCTCGAAAATATTATTCCCTCTTCTACCGGTGCGGCGAAGGCAGTCGGCGTAGTACTTCCTGAGCTTAATGGTAAATTGACAGGAATGGCTTTTCGTATACCGACTTCCGATGTTTCAGTGGTTGATTTGACGGTTGAGCTGGATAAGGATGCCTCTTACGCGGATATTTGTGCGGCCATGAAGATGGCATCAGAAGGCGCAATGAAGGGAACTCTGGGTTATACCGAAGATAAAGTTGTTGCTACTGACTTCCGTGGTGTCAGTGCCTCTTCTATTTTCGATGCAGATGCAGGGATTGCTCTCGACGGGACTTTCGTCAAAGTGGTTGCTTGGTATGATAATGAATATGGTTATACCTGTAACATGATGCGTTTTGTTCAGCACGTCGCTGCTCACTAAAAGCAAGCCGATATGGTGTGGGCTGCACTTAAAATAGCAGCCCGCGCTACATCAATCCGAAAAATTATTCGTCAAGTGTCAACATTTGCCAAATAATTTTAAATATAGTTTAGGAGCAATACATGTCCGTAATTAAAATGACTGATCTGGATTTGTCCGGTAAACGCGTGCTGATTCGTGAAGATTTGAATGTGCCATTTAAAAATGGAAAAGTCGGAGACGATACGCGTATTCGTGCATCCTTACCTACCATCAAATTAGCGATGGAGGCTGGCGCAAAAGTCATACTGATGTCACACCTGGGTCGTCCAGAGGAAGGTGTGTATGACGAAAAATATTCATTAGCACCCGTTGCAGAACATCTGTCAGGATTGCTTGGCACGGAAGTCAAGCTCGCAAAAGATTGGTTGGATGGTGTTAGTGTTGCTACAGGTGAGGTTGTGTTGTGCGAAAATGTTCGTTTTAATACCGGCGAAAAGAAAAACGCAGACGGACTAGCAAAAAAATTGGCCGCGTTATGTGACGTTTATGTGATGGATGCATTTGGTACGGCGCATCGAGCACAAGCTTCTACTCATGGTGTTGCTAAATATGCGTCGGTTGCATGCGCAGGCCCATTGTTAGCAAACGAACTTGAGGCGCTTGGAAAAGCCTTGGATAACCCCGCGCGACCTATGGTAGCAATTGTTGGCGGCTCCAAAGTATCTACCAAGTTAACCGTACTTGAATCACTTTCTAAAATAGTTGATCAATTAATTGTAGGGGGAGGGATTGCGAATACCTTTATCGCGGCGGCTGGTAATCCTGTTGGTAAGTCGTTGTATGAAGTAGACTTGATTGATGAAGCTAAAAAGTTGACCGAAGATGCTAAAGCGCGCGGTGGAGATATCCCAGTACCTGTTGATGTTATTTGTGGCAAAGAGTTTTCAGAGTCAGCTACTGCAACATTAAAAAATGCAACGGATACAGCAGATGACGATATGATATTTGATATTGGGCCAGAAACATCAAAAGAATTGGCAGAAATATTAAAAGGCGCAGGTACTATTGTTTGGAATGGCCCCGTGGGTGTGTTCGAATTTGATCAGTTTGGTGAGGGCACTAAGTCAATAGCGTTGGCGATTGCAGAAAGTAAAGCGTTTTCAATTGCGGGTGGTGGTGACACACTGGCTGCGGTAGCTAAATATAATATTGCGGATAAAGTGTCTTATATCTCAACCGGAGGTGGGGCCTTTTTAGAATTCCTTGAAGGGAAAGTATTACCCGCCGTTGAAATTCTAGAACAGCGTGCAGCTAATAAATAAACAGTTGTTATATAAATAAAAAAAGGATTAAAGAGCAAATGCTCAGACGTACTAAAATATTAGCAACACTTGGTCCAGCGACCGATGATCCAAAAGTAATGGATAAACTCATAGAGGCTGGTTTGGACGTGGTGAGAATAAACTTTTCTCATGGCACTGCGGAAGAACATGAGAAACGGGTTGCTATGGTGCGTGAACGAGCGACTGCTCACGGGCGTGAGATTGGTGTATTGGTTGATTTGCAAGGGCCAAAAATACGCATCGAAAAATTTAAAAATGGAAAAATAACCCTAAATGAAGGTGATAATTTTACCCTTGATGCGGGCTGTCCTACGGATGAGGGAGATCAAGAGCGCGTAGGGATTGCTTATAAAGCATTGCCGGATGATCTCAATCGCGGTGATACTTTATTGCTGGATGATGGTCGCATTGTGTTTTGGGTGGATGAAGTACATGGGCAACAGATACGTTGCCGCGTTGTAGTGGGTGGTGAATTATCCGATCGCAAAGGGATTAACCGGCAAGGTGGGGGACTGTCTGCGCCGGCCTTAACTGAAAAAGACAAAGCGGATATTATCATCGCTGCAAAAATTGAAGCGGATTATATGGCGGTTTCATTTCCGCGAACTGCACAAGATATCCATAACGCGCGCAAGCTATTGCTGGATGCCGGCGGTTATGCAGGCATTGTTGCAAAAATTGAACGTGCAGAAGCCGTTGAGGCGCTAGCGGAGATTATAGAAGCGTCAGATTCAGTCATGATTGCACGCGGAGATTTGGGGGTAGAGATTGGCGATGCTGAGCTTCCTGCTGTTCAAAAACAGATTATTAGCAAAGCGCGTGAACTTAATAAAATTGCTATTACGGCAACCCAAATGATGGAGTCAATGATTTACAATCCCATCCCGACCCGCGCCGAAGTTTTTGATGTGGCGAACGCGGTACTCGATGGTACCGATGTGGTGATGTTGTCTGCTGAAACTGCGACTGGAAAATATCCTGATAAAGCGGTGGCTGCGATGGATAGAGTTTGCCTAGAAGCTGAGAAACAACGCAAAGTTAGGGAATCAAAACATCGCCTAAGCAGTCATTTTGGACGTATAGATGAGGCCATTGCGATGGCAACCATGTATACCGCTAATCATTTAGATGTAAAAGCGGTTGTGGCATTAACCGAGTCCGGTGCGACTCCTTTATGGATGTCACGAATAAGTTCTAACCGTCCAATTTATGCGTTAACTCCGACCCCGCAAACTCGACGAAAAGTCACTCTTTATCGCGGTGTTTATCCTATTAACTTTAACGCCGAAAGCCGAGATCACGCGCGGGTTAACAAAGATGCTATTGAAGAATTAGTCCGTCGTGGGGCTGTTCGAGATGGAGACACTGTGATTATTACTAAAGGCGATTTTCTGGGAGTCCATGGTGGCTCTAATGCGATGAAAATAGTGACGGTCGGTGAGTTAGCCCCCGTCAATTAGTATATCGTCAACATACCCTTGATGATGTACTCATGTGGTATTACCCGAATGAAATTTTATTGATTTTTTTTAGAAAATATAGGAGCGAAAAATGGCATTAATATCGATGCGTCAACTGCTGGATTATGCTGCGGACAATAGTTTTGGTTTGCCTGCATTTAACGTCAACAATATGGAGCAGGTGCACGCAATCATGCGAGCTGCGGATGCAACTGATTCTCCTGTCATCATGCAAGGATCAGCGGGTGCACGTGCATACGCCGGTGAATCATTTCTGCGCCACTTAATTTCAGCGGCGATTGAAGAATACCCACATATTCCTGTTGTTATGCATCAAGACCATGGTTCAGAGCCGGCTGTTTGCTTGCGTTCTATCCAGTCTGGTTTTTCATCTGTAATGATGGATGGTTCTTTAGAAGCCGATATGAAAACGCCTTCTTCTTTTGAGTACAATGTAAACGTTACCAAGGCAGTCGTCGATATGGCGCACGCGGGTGGAGTGTCAGTTGAGGGTGAGTTAGGGTGCCTAGGTTCTCTAGAAACCGGAGAAATGGGTGAGGAGGACGGCCATGGCGCTGAAGGCAAGCTTGATTTGGATATGTTGTTGACAGATCCGCAAGAAGCCAAAGATTTTGTTGAAAAAACGGGTGTTGACGCACTTGCGATTGCTATCGGAACTTCTCATGGTGCTTATAAATTCACTAAGCCGCCCACGGGTGCCGTTTTGCGTATCGATCGCATCAAAGAGATTCACCAAGTTATTCCGAATACTCACTTAGTCATGCACGGTTCTTCTTCAGTGCCTCAAGACTGGTTAGAAACCATAAACAACTATGGTGGTGATATGGGGCAAACTTACGGTGTTCCTGTTGAAGAGATTATTGAAGGTATTAAGTCCGGCGTTCGTAAAATTAACATCGATACTGATTTACGTATGGCCTCAACGGGTGCAGTGCGTAAATTTTTGGCGGAAAATAAATCAAACTTTGATCCACGTAAATTTTTGAAAGCCTCTACTGCTGCAATGTCAGATATTTGCAAAGCACGTTATGAAGCTTTTGGTTGTGCTGGACATGCATCTAAGATCAACGCTAAATCTTTAGAAACCATGATTGGTTTTTATAAATAAAAATATTTTTATGATGTTTTATCTAAAGGCGTTGTTTATCAACGCCTTTTTTTTTGAGAACTTTTCATGAAATTAAGCTTGTCGTGTTTTTTATCGCTACCTTTGTGCGCCAGGCACACAGCGATTATTCAATGCTGTTTCCTAGCCTATTGATAGAAATCATATTTTAAAAATATTTTTCATGTAAGTGTTTTGCAAGGGGTTTTCAAGCAGAGTACCTTACCCTTTCAATAAAGTAATTCCGGTCTGTTCCAAGATTTATAATGTAATAGGCTGGTTGAGCAATCTGCTTATGATTTATGCAAATAAAGAGGAGAAGTTAACGATGAAAAATTTAACAGCACTGATTCTAAGTCTTGCGGCAACATTATTATTCTATCATCCCGTATCAATTGCGGTTCCCCTGGGTAATATGCAAATGGTCTATGTTGCTAACTCTGATGGTACATTTACCTACTTTGCTCATCTGCGCAACATGGGGCCGCCAATAGGCGTGGACGTGGCTACACCACCGCAGCATCAAATATATGATTGGCGTACACAGCAAAGCTATCCTGCAGGCGGAAAACTCCTTACTGAGAATAAGAATATCATTACTTTCGGCATTGATACAAAAAGTGACGAGGTAACGATTTCAAACGTTAGCAACGGTTTTCCGAGCGACTTTCAAGGTGGCGAGGAAGACGGCTTTAGCGATTCAGATAACGATGGTGTCCCTAATAAAACCGCTAGTTGGCATTTGCCTTTTGATTTCACATTAGATCAAGCTCTGGGGCAAGGCCACACCATTTGGTTTCTCTCTTTTACATTAGACCGCGCCATTTCTGACTTTGAATACTGGGTTGGTGGTAGCGATGACGCCAAAATATGGGACGATACCCATATCATGCTAGAAGATAATTATGGTATTTATGACGCCACCGATGGAGCCTATCTGGCTACATTTCTGACACGTAGTCTAAAAGCCAGAAAAGTGCCGTGGAATATGTTGTGGAAAAGCTTTTCTTATTGAGCGCACGATCTGCATAGCTAACATTTAACCCAGAATTCGAAATTGTACGAGCTGAATCTAGGTTTAATAATCGGATGCAATATTTTATCGGAAAGCGTCAACTTTTAGCCGGAAAGCGCCGTTAACCGACTATATAGACTTTTTATTTGGTCAGCTTGAGTGTTTTTTCGAGCTAGAAGGGGGGGGCTACACATAATCAGTACGTTTAATATGTGTAACGACACTCCCCTTAGAGCTAGCGATGACACATAAAAATAGTATTAGCGTATATCGACAGGAATTAGCCATGACATCCGATCAAATCTTTGTAGGGCGCCAACCGATTTATAATCGTTCTCTTGATACATACGCATATGAACTTCTATTTAGGGATAGTCATCAAAATAGGGCGAATGTATTTGATGGTGACAAGGCGACTTCCCAGGTGATCTTGAACACTTTCCTGGATATAGGTTTCGAAAAGGTGGTTGGTTCGTCCAAGGCTTTTCTGAATTTAACCCGGAGTTATATTGATGGCAGCATTCAATTGCCTTTTACCAATAGTCAGGTGGTGTTGGAAGTGTTAGAAGATGTTCCTCCCGAGCCCGAGATTATTGCGGGTTTGCAAGAGCTTTCCAAACGAGGTTATACCCTGGCGCTAGATGATTTTGTCTATGATCAGGCTTTACAGCCATTTATCGAGTTAGCCGATATCATAAAAATTGATATTCAATCTTTTTCTGAAGCAGAATTACAGCAACACGTTATTCAACTGAAGGGAAGTGGCGTAAAGTTGCTCGCAGAGAAGATAGAAACCAAGCAAGAATTTGAATGGTGTAAATCCCTAGGTTTTGATTTTTTTCAAGGCTATTTTTTATCGAAACCAGAAATAATTATTGGCAAAAAACCTCCGCAAAACAAATTGACCGCGTTGGAATTATTGAGCAGGTTACAAGCGCCTGATGTTGAATTGCATGAGCTAGAAAAAATTGTCAGTAAAGACGCAGCATTAACCTACAGAGTTTTAAAATTCATCAATTCACCGGTTTCAGGCATAAGCACCGAAGTGTCATCCATTAAACATGCCTTGCTTATGTTAGGGATAGATACCTTAAAAAGCTGGGTAAGCTTGATCGTGTTTTCAGGTCTGAGCGAGAAGCCTGCTGAAGTGATGCGAACGGCACTTGTACGTGCCAAAGCTTGTGAATCGGTTGCTTTATCTCTTGCGCAAAAGAATAGCGAAGAATATTTTATTGTAGGGCTATTCTCGGTACTTGATGCAATTCTCGATGTGCCTATGGATGAATTGCTTCAACCGCTAAAGTTATCGGAAGAAATTACCAGAGCGTTAATCGATAGCTCAGGTGACTTAGGCCGTGTACTTGATAGCGTTATTGCGTATGAGCAGGCAGACTGGGACAACGAAATTTTTTCTGATTTTAACCTCAAGCAATTTCGCAAAGACTATATGTCGTCAATCGCTTGGGCTGATGAGTCCATGAGAAGCATTATGAAATAGTAACTACTCAGCTTATCTTTGATTTGCCCGATTGCGGCGTCAAAAGTGCTCATTTACACTTGTAAACTCCGCACTTTTTCCTTGTTCTCGAACAAATCAAAGGCAATCTGAGTAGTTACCGTATATTGTGAAGCTCGGGCTGAGTAGTTACATGAAATAAATACTAATGACTTTTTGCGAGGAATTTAGGTTTAAGCAATAGGTTTAAATCAGAGCTTCCTTGGTTCTTTGCGTGTGTTTTTTTGGTTTAGTTATCCGGTCTCGTTAAGCGGGAAAAACACATGAAAAGTGCTACCAAACTTGTATTCAGATTCGACGACGATATGCCCCTCATATCGGTGTATGATACCATGAACTACTGAGAGTCCCATGCCTATTCCTCTTCCGTGTTCTTTTGTAGAAAAGAATGGGTCAAAAATTTTGGAGAGCACCCCGGCTTGTATGCCACCACCATTATCTTGAATGCTTAGCTTTAAATAGTGACCATGGAAGAGTTTTTGGCATGATGAGCATGTGTTTTCAATATTATGGGAATAATTTAGTGCAATGTCGATTTGGCCGCCAGTACTCATCAGTGCATCTATTGCGTTAACACAGAGATTAACAATAACTTGTGATAACTGTGCGGCATCCATTAATATTTTTGGAAGTGCTTCTTTTAATGGTAACTTGATATTTATATTTGATGGTAGTGCTATGTCTAGCATTTTTATAGCATCAAGGACAGTCTGTTGTAAAGATAATAACTCTGGTTTTCCGGTGCTAGAGTGACTGAAAATAAGTAATTGTTTTACTAAATCCCGGGCGTTTTTTCCGGCGGTATCAATTTCGTTAATATAATCTTTCAGCTTTTCAATTTTTCCGTTTTTTATCGCGTGTTGAGACAAGCCAGTGTATCCCAATATACAAGTAAGGATATTGTTGAATTCGTGAGTAATGCCACCGGTTAATCTTCCAATAGATTCAATTTTTTGACATTGCTGTATCCGTTTTTCAAGATTCAGTTTTTCAGCAGCAGCAAGTTTTTGCTGGGTAATATCATGAACTAAGCCAAATAAGCGGAGAGGTTTTCCAGTCTGGTCATATTCCAATCTAGGGAATTTTCGTAAATGGCGATAGCTACCATCTTGATTGAGGATTCGGTATTCGAAGTTATCAAGTTCAAATTTCTCAAGAATGGAATTTAATTTGTATTGCACTATTGAACGATCATCAGGATGGACGAGATTAAGGAAAAATTCGATTGAAATATCAGATTTTTTTGGAGAAAGACCTAATAAATCATAAGTTTCGTTAGACCAGTATACTTTTTGATTTTCTAAATTCCATTCCCAGCTGCCGATACCTGCAACATTTTGTGCAAGCGAAAGATCAGTGCTTGTTTTTTCAAGCTTTTTTTGCGAGTCTTTATAGATTGTTATGTCTACCGCATTGCTGCTTAATGCAATAATGCGATTGTTATTATCTAATAACGGAAATTGGGTTACGAGGTAGGTGTGTAAAGCGCCATCTTTATGTCGATAACATGTTTCTCGTGTAGTATGGCCCCCAGATTTAATGGCCACCAAATCTCTTTCCCAATAAATTGAACGATGTTGAGTCGGAAAAATATCGGCAAAATATTTCCCTTTATAATTCTCTATATTAGGGCCTTCAATCTGCTCGTATTTTTTGTTAACGTAAATTATTTTTCCACTAAGATCAGTAAACGATATTAGATTAGGAGACATATCATATAGTTTATTGAATAAAATATTTTCTATTATCTCAACCATTATTTAGTCCAGAAATTTAATGCATGCATGAAAAATATCCTTATACCTTTTTATTTATTAATGCAGTCCATTTTTGTTTTCATAGGCATCAAATATCTCTTCTAAATAATCATCAGGCAATTCCACTAACTTAGTGGAAACAGGGTCTGTTGGTAGTTCGATTGTGGTTAGTCGCATTTCATTGACATAAGTGATTTTAATACACCCGCCGTGATGATAAGCGATAAAAAAAGCGCTTATCAATGAGCTTGTCAGAGGATGATGAATGGGTTTTTGTGCTGTCATTACAAGAGTTAACTTTATTCCTTGTGGGGAATGTTTCTCGAGGGTGATTTCAAGTGCATTAGCGTCAGCAGTGATAGCTTGCAAATAATGGTTCTTTTGCATCACGTCGAATGAGTGTTGAATAATGATTTTGAGTAGGTATTCGATCTGATGAAGGTTGCCATTAATGATATGCGGTGCATGGGTTCTTGATTTATCCCACTTGATCAGTCGGGTAAGTGTTGGTAGGTTCGTTAATACGTGATCTAGTAGTTGGTTAATGTCGATTGGTATATTGACAATGTTTTTATCCGTTTCTTGCAGAGTATTCAGAATGATTTTCTGCGCGCAATCGATGCCTTGGCGAATTTCGGTTTGCATGACATGCCAGGGGTTAAAATGTTGATAGTTATTCATGTCGCTAGGTTCGACTGTCGCATGAGGATATTGCGTGAGTAGAGCGTGAATTGCGTTTAGGCTGTATCGCATATGGGAGAAACTGCCTGCCATAATAATCATGTCGCGTACTTTATTAATTGCAGTAAGTTGTTGCCAAACACTGAGTTTTTCTTTGAGTAATAAATTTCGCTCATATTGAACTGCGTAGTAGTTTAGTGCGCTGATGAGTTCGCCTCGCAGGGTACGGATATCCCATGGTTTGGTGATATAGCGGAAGATTTCGCCGCTGTTAATGGCTGCTATTGCACTATCTAGGTTAGAATATGCAGTGGTAAGTATGCGGACAATGTCGGGATAATATTCACGCGTATGTTGGAGCAGTTCGACACCTGATTTTACGGGCATGCGCTGGTCTGTAATTAATACACCTATGTCATTATGGTGCTCGGATAATAGTTCAATGCCCTGGTCTACGCTGCTTGCGGTCAGTATTCTAAATTCTAGAGCAAATGCACGTTGAAAATATTTGATGGTTTTGTCTTCGTCATCGACGAGTAAGATGGCCATAGAGTTAATATTATTTTCGATAGCCATTTAAGTTCCTTCGCGGTGCTTCATGTTTATTGATATATTTAATGCGGAGTCTTTTTCTTATTAGACGACAAAGTTGCCACTTTTGGAAAATTTAAACTAAATTCAGTATAAAAATTCTTTTGTGTATGGCATTTTATGTCACCATCCAATTCTTGCATGACGGTTTTGCAAAATGTGAGTCCCAGGCCTATATGATTGGGTTTCGTTGAAAAATATTCGTCGAAAATATGTGGCAATATATTATTAGCCATACCTATTCCTGTATCCTTAATATATAAATAATTGTAATTTTTTCCAGTTTCTAGGCGGATGATAATTTCTCCGGCATTCGTTGCAGACAAAGCATCAATTGCATTGTTGAGTAAACTAAGTAATACGAATTTGATTAAGTCCTCGATGCCCAGCACAATAAAATCCAGCTCAGAATCAAAATAAATACTTTTTCTGAAATGTTCGCTTACGAAACATTGACTGAGTGAGCTGTTGATGCAATCTCGAATCGAAAATGAAATGATGTCTTGTTGCGATATTTGCTTTCTACCAATATTAAGAAGAAAAGTGTCAATTTCTGTATTTGCTATTTGTAGACTAGCGCGTAGGCTTTCGGGTGTAGTGCGCAATATTTCCAGTTGTTGCTCAGTGGAGGCAGAGGACTCCGTCGAGCGGCTTTGTTTGAGTTTATCAATGAGTTTAGGCAGCTCTACTTGAATGTTTTTTGCTGTATTATCAATGTTGAGTAATGGAGACTTAAGTTTGTTTACAAAATAAGCGGCAAGTATCGCTGAGCTTCGTATGCATTTTTCGGCACGTTTCCCGTCGAGTTTTTGCTGCATAAAAAGATTCATGGCACTTTTTAAGTCATTTAACAGGTTTTCTGCTTGCCAGGGTTTTGGCACATAACGGTAGATGTGCCCTTTATTTATTGCTTCTATTGTTTCTTCGCTGTTTGCAAAAGCAGTGGTCAGTAGTCGGATAATATCAGGGTTTTGTTTTTTTACCCATTCAAGTAACTCGATGCCATTCTCGTCAGGCATGCGTTTATCGGTAATGAGTACACCGACATTGCCGGGGTGTTCGATGATCAATTGCTTAGCTTCTTTGGAACCCGAGGCAGTTAATATATTGAAATGCCTACAGAAAGCTTGTTTGAAATATTTCAATGACTTTTCTTCATCATCGACAAAAAGAATGCTATAACGACTATGGTTATGTGACTGGATGGTCATACGCCAACCTTTATTGGTTTATGTTGATGATGTGCTCGCAGTGATATGTCACCATACTTTTTGTTGAAATACAAACCTTAGCGTGAGACGCTGTTAGTCGGCTAAACCCAGATCAAATGTAATCGTGGTTCCTTCATTGGGTTTGCTATCTACCACGAATTTTCCGCCATGGTTAGTAACGATAGTGTTACTGATACTCAAGCCTAAGCCCATGCCGTCTCCTACCTCTTGAGTGGTAAAGAAGGGATCAAAAATCTGCGATATAATCTCTTTTTCTATTCCTATTCCATTGTCTTTTACCCGAATGTATAAACGTTTTTTCTCTGTGCGACAGTCAATAATAATTGTTCCTGGTATTTCTCTCTGTGCTTTGCTGATGGCGTTGCCCGCATTGGATATGAGATTTATCAGAACTTGGGTAATATGGGTTTCAGACCCGGTTACCCAAATGTCCTTGCAACCACGCTGGTCTATGACTAATTCATTGATCTCTATTGTTGTAAAGCGTAATGCTTTTTCCAAAATCGCAGAAAATAAAAACGGAGTGTGCATGCTCATGTCACTGGGATAGGCGAAAGCGCGCAAATCGGTAACAATGGTGCTGATGCGCAGCATGCCTTCTTGCATGTCTTCACAAATTTCCAATAGCTCTTGATCCTGAAGGATTAAGGGGGCATTCATGGCGACTTGCAATGCCGTTAATGTGTAGTTCAGAGGGTTATTGATTTCATGCAATAAGCCTGCAGCAAGATTGCCGAGAGCGTTCATCTTTTCACTTTGAATAAGTTGCGACTGTGCATGTTTGAGTGCTTTCAGGGTTTTTTGTAATTCCATGTTTTGCTGTTGCAAGTCGCGTTGGAGTTGAGACGTATGAAACAAATTATTAAGTCTCGTATTAATTTCCAGGCTGCTAAATGGTTTGGTGAGGAAGTCGTCCGCTCCGCGTTTTAAGGCCTCAATTTTGGTTGTTTCATCAGCACGGGCGGTTAGCAAGATGACCTTGGTGTGTTTTTTATATTGCTTGATAATTCGACAAACTTCGAGGCCATCGATTTCCGGAAGCATGAGATCGAGTAACACAAGATCAGGATGATGGTTAGAAAATAAATCCAAACCTTGTTTGCCATTTGATGCGTAGAGTAGTCGATAATCGTCTTGCAGAATGCTAATCAGGTAGCGTTGCATATCGGGTTCGTCGTCGATGAGCAATAAGAGTGGTTTATCGGTATCATCTTGCACAAATTGGTTTATTGAGTTGTTTGGTGCTAACTCATTAAGTTCGGTCGTTTTGTGAGCGCCTGCCAGTGGATCAGCTAAATAATTATTACTTAGAGGCGGTAGCAGAGCATCAACGGTGGTTAATGTGGGGTCTTGACACAAAGGGAAGCTGATGCGCATTGTCGTTCCATTGCCAGGACTACTCATCGCTTTGATTTGCCCGCCGAGTGCTTCGGTTAATTCTTTGACAATAGCGAGGCCTAGCCCCGTTCCCTGATGCGCGCGCGTAGATGCTCCATTCGCTTGACGAAACCGCTCAAAAATATGAGGTAGCTCGGTAGCGCTAATACCCATACCCGTATCTTTAATTTCGACAACTGCTTGAGCATTAGCGCTATCCAAGTATGAGCTTACGGTAATACATCCATTAGCATTGGTAAACTTGATTGCGTTGATTAATAGATTTAGAAATATTTTTTCCAAGGCTTGTTGATCAGCGGTTACGACGAGTGATTTTTCTGATAAATGTTTAATGAGTTTTATATTTTTTGAATGGGCTAGATGGCTGACCGAATCAGCTAAGCCGCCGACTGTTTTATTGAGTTCCGCCGGGGTCTTATATAACGGAGTTTTCCCCTCCTCTAAGCGCACAATATCCAATAAATCATTGACGAGTTTTAATAAACGCACGGCATTGTTTGCAACAATCGAGAGGGTGTTTTTTATCTCATTGGAAACAGTGGGTTTGAGTAATAAATCCTGAATAGGTGAAAGAATGAGTGTTAGCGGGGTGCGGAGTTCGTGGCTGACATTGGCAAAAAAAAGCGATTTCTGTTGATCAATTTCTGTCAGTTCTTTATTGCGGTTGTCGAGTTCAAAGCTTAGTCGAAATTCAGTGAAGCGTCTCCTTACATTGAAAAATACCGATGTAATGCCAATTATGCTAGTTAGAGTCAAGAAGTAGAGGTTATTGTATAGTGTATTGAAGTCAATTGAATCAGGATGGTAATAACATGCTAAAATATACAGAAAGATAGTAGTAGAAGAAAATACTATAGCTTCTATAACTGATGTAGGTAAGAGAATGCCAATTGCGATAATGGCAAGATTGAGTCCCGCATAATACGTTGAGTTGTATCCATCGGTTAGAAAAATCATATAACATATCATGATTTGTACGGAAATCAACCAGGTGAATGTGAGTGCTTTTATGTTTTTTTGGCCTATATTTGTAAAATGAAGAGCAAAAACGATTCCTATTACAATGTCGCATAAAAGACGTAAAAAAAAGAATAAAGTGAGAAAGTTTGGATAGATGAAATAATCTAGGCTAACGCCAGCTGGCACTAGCAAGAGCGCAATTATGCAACCAATTTTCGACTCAACAATACGGTATGCAAACTCAGTTGTCCGGTAAGCTTCGTTTATATTTTTAGAGCTACCCATTTTTTTTTATTTCTAAAAAAACGTTAACCACAGTTTTATCAGTGTATACGATTTTTTCTCCAGTGTGGGGAATTAATTTACTCATGTCGTCTTCATTTCGGTATATTAAGCGCCATTCCAATAAGTGTTCCATCCAATATAACGCTCCATTATTTGGATGAACGTTAGTGCAAAGAATAACCCCACTAGGAGAAGTCCACTTGAAAAATATTTTCAAGAGTTGTGCACATGCTTTATCCGACAAATAGTCAAAAAGGCCGGCACAGTATACTAGGTCATACGTTTCTATATGCTCAAATTGAAATTCTTTTGAGGTTGCTTGCTTAAGTAATGTATGGACTGACTTTAGAACGAAGTCCAGCTGAGGTTTTTTTGTTTTATTTTGCAACAAAGATTGTATTTTTTCTTCTGTATTGATTAATGTTTCTTGGTTAAAGTCTAGCAGTGTGAAGTCAGCGAATTCTAGTAACGAATATGTTTCAATAAAATTCTGAATCTCAATAGCAGGGCCGCAGCCGATATTAAGAATTTTCGCGGGGCGCCCTAAACCTTTAGCTTTATTACAAACCTGAATTAATCGTTCGGTTAGAATGCGAATGCGATTTCTGTGAGCCACGGCGGCATCGAATTGAAGTTGAAGCTTGTTAATTAATTGCGCATATATGGTTGATCCCTCGTAGTCATTTCTCCATATCATATTGACCATCTCGTAATCACCAGCATAGTCTAAAGGTTTATGGAATGCTCTATGTGCGAATGGTGTAGTCATTATTAGAGGATGAAGATCCTGTTGAGCAAAAGCCTTGTGTGTTTCTACCTTATGTGGCGAAATTTTGGAAGCCTCGCTTTCAAAATTTTTTAATATCATATTTAGTTGAGATGTAATAGGAGGGTAAAGCTTATTTAAAAGTGATTTTGTTACTACTTGAAATTCGTTATTAAATTCAATTTGTCCCAACCAAATGCTCAATTCACTTAAAAATGAGCGTATATTTCCGACTGCGAGCACGTACCCAGAACGTAGTTTGTGTGATTCCTGCCAGCTATGTACAAATTCTTTGACCTCGTTACCGAGAGCACGTTTGCTGTGGATTGATTCGGATAAATCAGACCATGAATCGAGCAGGGTTGCTGATACTACGAGCATTAAACCCGTATTCATGAGGTTGCTGACGACTGCTTTGCCCTGGTAAATGGGTTGATCACCGCGAAATATTTTTAATTCTTGAAGAACTTCACTGAGTTGTACTATTGAGTAAGGGTTGTACACCTCAAATACAATCATGGTGCGCGAGAGTTTGAGTAGGGTTCCCCGAGCATTGATGTTTTGACTATTCTTAAATACGAGTAGGTTATTGATATGGCTAGGTGCTGACACAGTAATTCCCTGGGTTACGGTTATTGGTATTTGAGAATTGATTTGGGTGAATCTAAGTGAGTGATTTTTTTGATCTTTTTATCAATATTTTAGATATTTTTTATCCTAGGATTTGCATCCGCCGATCGTCTGATAATACGGCCAATGATTCCTTGCAGGTCCATTAGGTCGTTGTATCGAAGTAGGGTGACATCCATGTGCTGTTAGAGAATACTTTATTTAGAGATGCACTCCCATAACAGATCCTAAAAGAGGTTTAAATTTTGTAACTGCTCATCTCATAAAACACTCAATAGAATGCGGAATTAAGCAGAAGTGATGCCGGAAAATAGTAAAGCGATTCGAGGGCGGTTTTAGGCCCATTTACGCGATCTGTGCTAAATTCTGCTAAATTTATCTTGAAACTGTTTTTTTTGCACTATAGACTCTAATCTAGGTCAACAAAACAGATACGTTTGAGGGTGTGAAAATGAGTGGAGCAAAAGACTGGACGATTGAAGAGAATCCATACGTAACAAGACAAAAAAACGATCCTGCTGAAAACCGACGTGTAGCTATCACAATGGTAGCTGTTTTGCTCGTTTATACAGCAATTGCAACATTTGTATTAGGTAGTGCAATGTAAGCGTAAAAGCTGCGTTGTTTGCGCATGTTTTTGTAAAAGCCCCTTATTGGGGCTTTTTGTATTTCAGGTATATAAATGCCTCCGTTGAGTGTTATAGGGTGTTATCGTTTCGGGTATATTTAGAATGCGTAAGCGTATTTTCCATTAAAATCCGATCAGTATTATTTGTCTAGGGGATTTGAGGTGAAATTATCGGTTGACCAATTTAAGGCTTGGGAGCACAAATCCATCACGTTATTGGGCATGTCCGGTGTCGGTAAAACCCGTTTATCTAATATTTTAATGCAAGGTGATTGGTTTCATTATTCCGGCGATTATCGGATTGGTACGCGGTATCTTGGTGAACCCATTTTGGATAATGTCAAACTTCAGGCGATGCAGGTTCCCTTTTTAAGAGAGCTTTTACGGAGTGATTCAATTTATATCGCCAACAATATTAGTGTTGATAATTTAAAACCTGTTGCGAGTTTTTTAGGCAAGCTGGGTAATCCCGAACACGCGGGTCTCCCCTTAAAAGAGTTTAAGTATCGCCAAGCTCTACATCGGGAGGCTGAGATCGCAGCGATGCTTGATGTACCGGCATTTATTGAAAAAGCGCATGAAATTTATGGTTATAAGCATTTTATTAATGATGCGGGTGGAAGTATTTGCGAGCTAGATGACGAGCATGTGTTATCTCAGCTTGCCAAACATACATTGGTTTTGTATATCAAAGCATCTGAAAAAGATGAGCAAGCATTGATCAAGCGTGCTTTTGCAGATCCTAAACCTCTTTATTATCGCGAAGCTTTTTTAGACGAGCAACTGGATCTGTATTTGTCAGAGAAAAATCTTTCGTATGTTGCGTTAGTAGATCCTGATGATTTTGTTCGATGGGTTTTTCCTAAGCTGTTTTTTTCGCGCATTCCGCGTTATGCCATGATTGCCAATGAATATGGGTATACCGTGACCACGGATGAACTAGCCAAAGTACATGATGTTCCGAGTTTTTTAGCCCTAGTAGAGCAAGCCATTAATAAATAGATTCGACAAAATAGAGCTTGGCGATGTATTTGGGTTGGCTTTTTATTCTTCTTGAAATGAATACAGCAGTAGGAAGTATGCGTCGTGTACAGGTTTTTTAAAGTAAAAGTTTTGTAGAGTATGGTATGCCACTAGTAGCTCATTCTAATTTGCCAAGTTTTCAACGCCTTAAGCTCGAAGGAGAAACCATTGTTTCGGGTAATCAGGCGATACGCCAAGATATCCGGGAAATGCACATTGGTTTACTGAATATGATGCCCGATGCAGCGCTTGAAGCGACCGAGCGGCAGTTTTTGCGGCTGGTGGGTGGCAGCAATCGCATTGCGCAGTTTTATGTACACCCATTTACCTTGCCGGAGATAAAACGTGGAAAAAAAGCCCAGGCTTATGTCGAGAAATATTATGAGACGTTTGAGCAGTTAAAAGAAGCAGGTTTGGATGCTTTGATTATTACTGGGGCGAATGTGACACAAGCCGACTTATCTCAAGAAGTGTTTTGGCAGCCGTTGATAGAAATTGTCGATTGGGCTTTAGAAAGTGTGACATCGGTTATCTGTTCTTGTTTGGCAACCCATGCGGTAATGCAATTCAGACATCATCAAAAGCGTAAGTCCCTAGGCGATAAGTGTTGGGGTGTTTTTCAACATACGGTGGTTGATCGGCATCATCCCCTCGTCATGGGGGTCAATACTTTATTTGACGTGCCACATTCACGTTTTAACGTAGTGACGCGAGAGCAATTTGAACAATCAGGTTTGCATGTATTGGTTGAGAGTGCGGCAGGAGTGCACCTGGCGGTCAGTGAGGACTTATTTCGAGTGGTTTATTTTCAGGGGCATCCTGAATATGACACGATTAGTTTGTTAAAAGAATACAAACGCGAGGTAATGCGATTTTATCAGGATGAGTTGGCTCACTATCCGCCTTTCCCCGTTAATTATTTTGGCTTGCAACTGCAAGCCGTATTAAATGAATACCAAGACAGAGTTATTGTAGCTAAAAATCGGGGCTGGCCTTTACCGCTGTTTCCCGAAGATTTTGTTGCTACTGCTTTGCACAATACGTGGCGAGACAGTGCAGGTGCAGTCATTAATAATTGGTTAGGGCGGGTTTACATGACAACCAATAATGATAGAAAATTACCGTTTATGGAAAATATTGACCCGAATGATCCCTTAGGCATTAGACGATAGGAAGCCCGCATGCGAAAGCTTATTTGTATTTTATTATTTCTTTTCTTGAGTTCAGTGGGGGTTACCGTTTCTGCTGCGGATGTATTTAACGGTCAGAAACTTTATAAAACCCATTGTGCAGGATGCCATGGAATAGACGGTGAAGGTTTAATGCCAGGCATGCCTGATTTTTCTCGTGGTCAAGGTTTGTTTGCGAACGATAATGCGGTGGCCACTGCGATTAGGAATGGCGTTGGAACCATGCCCGGGTTTGCGGGTTTATTTGAAAATGAAAATGAGGTGTATGATATTGTGGCCTTTATCCGGTCATTTTTATGACACAAGGATTGTGCCGCTCATTGCTTGTCACTTTTTTAGTGAGTGTCTTAGTGAGCACTTTGATTGCCTGTAGTGATAATACGAGTAACTCGCCTCATGTTTCCTCAGGAGTGGTCAGTCAGTCATCGGAGAGATCACTGGCAAATAAGTTGTCTCCAGCTGAGCTGTCTTCGATAGGAAAAAAATTTCAAGTTGCGGAAACTTTTAATGTTGGACAAAATGTGGTTGTCCGATCTTTGGCTGTCGATGAAAAAAAAGGCGCATTATGGGTGGGTACATCGGTGGGTGCTTTGGAGATCGATTTAACGACGGGTACGCTGCGGCAAACGTATACCCGGGATAATGGTCTTGCCAATGAGTATGTGTTTAGTATTTTTGTCGATTCGGGCGGCCATAAATGGTTGGGTACCAATGGGGGTGGCGTATCCCATCGAGTAGCCAATCAGTGGAAAACGTATTTTCCGATGCATGGCTTGGCCGATTACTGGGTGTATTCATTTGCTGAAGGCGAGGACTCTATTTGGGTGGGAACCTGGGCTGGAATAAGCCGCATCAATCGCAAGACAGGGCAATTTACCAATTATTTAAAAGAGTTGGTCAATGAATGGGTTTATGGTTTAGCCGTCGATAGTAAAAACCAGGTTTGGGTTGGCACCGAGGGCGGAGTCAACATGTTCGATGGTGTGCGTTGGTATACTTGGACGCATGAACAAGACGGTTTAGGGGCGGCTAACGATAAAAGTTTGCCATTTAGTGAAAATACGGGTCTAGGTACACGGAATCGTCATGATTTGAGTGTTTTATACCAAGGTTCAGAAACTTTTAACCCGAGTTATGTGTTTTGCTTGATCGCGACGCAAGATGACCGGATTTGGGCGGGAACCTGGGGTGGTGGAGTGAGTGTTTATAATGGGCATGAGTGGATTAATTATACGGTTTCCGATGGACTTGCTTCAAACATTGTTTATAGCATGTCGAGTGGGCCAGACGGCACGCTTTGGTTTGGAACCAGTAAAGGTTTGTCGCGGTTTAAAGATGATCTTTGGCAAAGCTATAGTAAGTTAGACGGTTTATTGGATAATCACGTATATGCAGTGCAAGCTTCTGCGGATGGCAGTGTGTGGGCTGGTACTCGCCATGGAGTTACACGCTTGGCTTTGTAGTGTGACAAAGCTAAAAAGTGAATCATTAATTGAAATTAATAGCTTTTATATCAATTGCTTAGTAGTGGAGTGGAGCGATTTACTGAGAACGTGAAGTCATTTGACTGAGGCACCGTCTTACTCTTTTTCATCTATCGCAGCTGCCTATAAAACCAAACTGAAAACCTCAGCAATACTGGAGTCCATCGTCTATGTGGTGTAAAGTATTGCCATTTTTGGCTGCTAATGAGTTATGTTTACGTTGCACCTCTGTGCGGTGTTTTAGTCAAATCGATTAATTGCGGGAGAGCATATAATCCGGTCACGGATATCTCCTGATTATCTAATAATAATCAAAAATTGCAGATTGACTGGGGGGTTATTGGTGAAGGCGGATTTTAAAACCGGACTATTTATTGGGGCCGGTATCATTTTATTAATGTTAGCGGCGTATTTTGTCGGCGTTTCTCAGGGTGGGAAGTCGGCTCAGTCTATAATCGCCACAGCCCCGGTGTTGCCCACGCCAAATACGGGTAAGCCCGTTTCAGTTCAAAATGAATTTCCGCTAACTTCCTCGGGTGTCACATCTGTGTTTCCTGCACGGTCTTCCGCTGATCAAGCTTCACAAGCTAAGGTCTCACAAACAAAGGCTTCACCAACAGATGCTCGGTTTGCCCATTTTCGTGTGGGTAATCGTAATGTAAAAGGTATGCTGGCAGATGGTGAGCTTGTGTGGGTCGGGACTTCAGGTGGTGTCTTGCGGTATGATTTAACGACAGACGACTATAAACTTTTTGATGTTGCTGCGGGTAATTTATTATCCAATGGTGTGTTCCATCTCAGTAAGTTAGATGGGCGCATTGTGATTGGGACTTATGGTGGCGGAATGACCTTGCATGACCCGGCAAAGGGGACGTGGAAAAATTACAACATCCCTGATGGTTTGGCTGACCAATTTGTTTACGATGTGCAAGAAGTTTCCAATGGTGATGTTTGGATTGCCACATGGTCTGGCGTTAACCGGGTCAAACAAGGAAGGCTTGACGATCCTTCTCAGTGGCAAACATTTAATGTAGAAAATACCCAGGGTGGATTACCGAATGATTGGGTGTATGGTCTCGAAGAAGGTAAAGATGGTGAAATGTGGTTTGCTACCGAAAAAGGCCTGGCGCGTTATCAAAATGGGCAATGGAAAAACTGGAATCATGAGCAAGGGTTTGGAGCGCCGTTAGCTTTAGTAAAAGATGATATTCAATTTACCACTGATCCAGGTCAGAATTCACGTCACCACGCACAACAAAAAGAAGAGCAAGGTTTACCGCGTACTAGCGTTGCTTACAATCCGAATTATGTGGTTTCTCTTGAAGTAGATGCTCATGGTATTGTATGGGCAGGAACTTGGGGCGGAGGTTTAGTCCGCTTTGATGGCGAGACATTTACCAATTTCACGGTTAAAGATGGCCTGCCGTCAAATCATGTATTCCTCGTATACATGGATCCTCGCGGGCAGGTTTGGGCGGGTACCTCGCATGGTTTAGCGAAAGTAAATGACCAGGCTAAAAGTTTTAAAGTATTTACCCGAAATGAAGGTTTGTATTCCGACAATGTCTTTTCTATGTCGTATGCACAAGACGGAAGCTATTGGATAGGTAGCTTTGGCGGCGTTGCACGTCTATCGGGGAATATTTAGTGCGCTGATAAAGTGGAGCTCTCGGGCAGTTTCTTGTACTCTGGCAAATAGACTTAACGGTATACTTGGTTTGTATTGTTAATAAACTCCGGCATCTTCTCATATAGTATGTAGAATTTAAGTATGCATAAATCACTGCTTTTTGTTCTATTAGTGTTGCTAAGTATCGTCTCTTGCTCAACGCAGAATAAGGTCTGGGTAGAAGGCTGGCGATCTATTCCAGCCTTAAATATTGCCCGCGCGGGAGCCGCGTCTGTTGTAGTAAATCAGACAATTTATGTGCTTGGTGGTATTGACGGCAAAACCTTTCTGGATAGCGTTGAATATACTCGCATAAAAGAAGATGGCTCTATAGAACCATGGCGCATGACACAATCTTTGCCAATCCCTCTTGGGTTTACTGCGGCCGTGGCACATAATGGATATGTTTATGTTGCAGGAGGAGGTAGCGGTGAGCATGGTAAAAATCTATTAAAGCGAGTCATCCGTGCAAAAGTAAATGCCGATGGACAACTTGGCCCATGGGTCGAGCAAAACTCCCTATTACTACCTCGACGGTGTGCAAAGCTGCTGACTCACGGCAATCGTTTGTATGCATTTGGCGGTTTTGGAGGAACCCTACTTGATACGATAGAAACGGCTGGTTTTGGGCAAGATAATAATCTAACTTCTTGGTCGCTGAAAAAGCAAAAACTTACAATCCCACGTTATGTCAATACCATTAATAAAGTCGGTTCATTTGCCTATGCAATAGGTGGACATCATCCTGAAAAAGGCGAGGGGTTGCAAAGTGTAGAGTTTGCAAATATGAATAGTGAGCAACTTGTATGGAAACAAAGTTCGCCTATGCTTGCTAAACGTTATGGTTTGTCTTCAGCTCATTCTGGAGAATATCTTTTTGCACTTGGTGGTATTTCTGGCGCCGAATATTTAGCAACAACTGAAATATCGATTATTAACAATAATGGGGAAATTACCCAGTGGAAGATGAATACTGATCTGCCATTTTCTATGGCAAATTTTACGACGGTTGTGCATAACAATACGATCATTTTGCTGGGTGGAGTGATGCCGGAGGGTTATCTTAAAAATGTATCGTTGGCAGAGATAAATGATAGCGGACAATTTGGGTTTTGGGCCTCACCAGAACAAGCACGTGTATACCAAGCCAATAAAACACGCCAGGTTAAGCAACGGCAGACATTAGCAAATCATGGAAAAATACTAGAAATTATCCAAACCGAGCAATATTCTTATATAAGGGTTGCTACAAGCAGCGGAGAGTCATGGCTCGCAGGGCCTGGAATTCAATTAGCTGTGGGTGATGAAATTGAATTTAGCCAAGGGGTTACTATGCGCAATTTTTTTAGCAAGTCGTTAGCAAGAAATTTTAAAAAAATTATATTTGTTGGTGAAGTTGTAAAAAAAGAAAAAATTTAAGACAGGGGTTGTCGTGAAAATCTTACAAGCAATCAATAAACTTAGCAGAACAGTGATTTTTTTGTGAAAAGTTTGAGTACGCGGCTTGCGGTAATTATTGCGGGGGTTTCCTTATGCGTCATTATTATTGCAGGAATATGGCTGGATCGCTTATTGACTCAGGTTATTGAGAAGCAGGGACAGGATCAGGCCGAACTACATGCGCAATCCGTTCTCGGTAGTCTTAAAACATTAATGTTAAATGGCAGCGGCACTTTGGCTCAGGAGTGGCTGCGTAGATTAAATGGCGTTACAGGGATTGAAGATATCGAAATTTTTCGGCGCGATGGGAAGCCTGCTTTTACAGATTTAAATACCGTTACTTCAGTGAATGAGTATCTTGGGCGTGCGGTTTTTGAACGTGAAGTTTTTCCGCCTTTGGAAAGCCATAAAGCGGTGCCAGTAGATATCTTTGCGCGGGCGCTGCAAGGAGAAACCGTTCACGATGTGTCTCAAGCAGATCAAATTACCATTGCTATGCCGATACAAGCTGATGTGGAATGCTTAGTATGTCATGGCTATGATTCTTCAATGTTACGTGGTGTGTTGCAGTTGTCCTTGTCAAATCAAGCAACGGTTGAACGTGTTGCCAGCATGAAAAATATTTTATGGATTGGTGGTGTCATCTTAGTACTACTCCTTGGGCTTACATTGTGGGGGGCGCTTAAGATAAATGTGTTGCGACCCATTATCAGTTTACGCGATGCGATACTAAAAGTTGCTAAAGGCGATCTGACAACGATGTTACCTGAAAATCGCAAAGATGAGTTGGGAGAACTTGCTTATGTTTTTAACAATATGCAGCGTGAACTCAAAGAAAGCGAAGCACGCATAAGCGCAGTAATGGATAATGTCGTTGATGGTATTGTTATTTTTACCGATAAAGGATTAATTGAATCGATTAATCCTGCGGTAAGCAAAATTTTTGGATATGCTGAAAGTGAGCTATTGGGTTCGCACGTTCGTGTACTAAGTCCTGAATCTCGACGGCATTCCCATGCGACTCTCATTAATGATGATGTTGGCGATGTTGCGGGGCTTGGCGTTGCTCGTGAGATTATGGGACGCCGGAAAAACGGTACGGTATTTCCAATGGATGTTGCCGTGACAGAAATGATGGTAGGCGATGTGCGTTATTTAATCGGTAGCATGCGGGACATTACCAGCCGCAAAGCGAGAAATGCGGCGTTGCGTTATCAGGCCTTACATGATGCGCTAACCGATTTGCCTAATCGGGCACTGTTGATGGACAGATTGCAGCAATCATTGAAAAGTGCGAAGCGTGAGCACCAACAAGTCGCCCTGATTTTTCTTGACATTGATCGCTTCAAGGTGATTAACGATACTTTAGGGCATCATGTTGGTGATAAATTGCTGCAACAGATCGCGCAACGTTTGCGCTTAGTGCTGAGGGTCTCTGATTCAGTTGCACGTTTGGGTGGTGATGAGTTCTGTTTGTTATTGCCCAATTCTGATACGACTCAAGCGATGTTTACCGCAAGAAAAATAATCAGCGCCATTGAAAAACCCATTCAGCTGGAAGGGCAGAACTTAGGAGTAGGTGCGAGTTTAGGGATATCGGTTTATCCCAAACATGGTGATACCCCCGCAATATTGATGCAACGAGCAGATGTCGCAATGTATGTTGCGAAGCGTGGGAAGCGGGGTTTTTCAGTTTATGATCCGCAGAAAGATCAAAATAGTTTACGTCAATTATCAATGACCAACGAGTTACAGTCTGCGATTGATAATGATCAACTCATCTTGCACTACCAGCCAAAGCTTGATTTGCATTCTCTTCAGGTAGTAGGAATGGAAGCCTTGGTTCGCTGGGAGCATCCCAAACATGGATTATTACATCCCAGTGAATTTGTGCATTTGGCGGAACAAACGGGTTTGATTCAGTCTTTGACTCGCTGGGTTTTGCGTAAAGCGATGAAGGAATATGTGCATTGCCATTGCCACGATGCAGGTTTACTCATGTCAATTAATCTGTCGATGAGAGATTTAATGGGCAAGGACTTTCCTGAGATACTGAATCAACTTGTTGAAGAGGGGGAAATGTATCGCGGCAATTTGAAGCTAGAAATCACTGAGACCGCTTTAATGGAACAGCCGCTCATTGCTATTGAAGCCATGGAGCGTCTTAATGAAATGGGTTTACATTTATCGATTGATGACTTTGGTATTGGTTATTCGTCGTTGGCATATTTGAAACAGCTACCGGTCAATGAATTAAAAATTGATAAATCTTTTGTCCAAGCTTTACCGCAAGATGCAAATAGCGAGGTCATTGTCCGTTCTACCATAGATCTCGCTCACAAGCTGGGTATGAAAGTGGTCGCTGAAGGTATCGAATCTAGAGAAGTGCTGAATATATTAACTCATCTTGGTTGTGATATTGCTCAGGGGTT
>CAZWUO010000021.1:0-30771 GCA_964636675.1 uncultured Ectothiorhodospiraceae bacterium | reverse complement strand
GCATGCTTAGTCGGCACACAAAAGGAACCGGAAAACCGCTGCCTACCGTCAATAAAAGTGCGGAACAAAAATTAAAATTTCATCGATGGCCAGGGAATGTCAGGGAGTTAGATAATGTTGTCCAGCGTGCATTGATCTTAACCAATTCCAATGAGATAACTGAAGAGCACATTATGTTTGAACCTGAAATGGAATTAGTGGTGTCTACGGCATCTGGATTAACAGAAAATATTAATACCAAAAATCTTAACCCTAGCAGCAGTGACTCGTTAGGTGACAGTTTGAAAACCCGAGAATATGGACTAATACTCGATGCGTTGAAAGAAACCAATGGAAGTCGAAAAAAGGCAGCACAAACACTGGGCGTGAGTCAGCGAACATTACGCTATAAATTGGCTCGCATGCGTGATGAAGGGATAGATATTCCATCTGCATATGGTGCGATATAAATTTCAGCTGCCTTGTTATGAGATAAGAGGAACACATGATGAATGACATAAACATGAGCAAGATGTTGCATGATTTACAACGGGTTGCTGCTCAAGCTCAATCACAAGTCAAGCCGTCGTTGCAGATTCAGGATAATAATACGAGTCCGCAATCCTTTGCAGAGTTAATGCAAAGCGCTGTCGATAATGTGAATGCAGCGCAGAAAGGTTCTGCAGCATTGAAAAAAGCCTTTGAGCTAGGTGAGGCAGGCGTTGATCTACCTCAGGTGATGGTCGCATCCCAGAAAGCCTCTATCGCGTTTGATGCGATTGTTCAGGTGCGCAAAAAATTATTAGAGGCCTATAAAGATGTAATGAGTATGCAGGTATAGGGCGTTCGGAAGTTTGATGCTGTGATTCAAGTAAGTCATTTTTTCGGCGGGTCAATATGCGTTTAATCAGTGGGATGGTATAGGAAGTATGGCAGTAGCAAATACACCGAATGTTGAGCAAACTAATCTACCTGCTACCCAAGTTGATAATGGTATCGCCACGCAGGCGGATAATGACGCATTGCTGCAAGATGGCGTTATGCCTAACCCTATTGCCGAAAAATTTAATGCCTTACCGCGGAATAAACAAATCCAGTTGTTGGTCGGGATTGCTGCAACTTTAGCAATTTTGGTCGTTGTTTTTATGTGGACGAGGACCCCCGATTTTCGCTTGCTTTACGGCGATTTAACCGAGCAAGCATCCGCAGAAATCGTTGAAGTATTACGCGCGCAAAATTTCAAATATCAATTAGATGAAAAAACGGGTCAGATATTAGTGGCGAACAAAGAAATACACGACATCAGAATTTTACTCGCTGGAATGGGCTTGCCAACATCGGAGGAAAAAGGATTTGAAATATTGGACCAAGACCAAGGTTTTGGGACGAGTCAGTTTATGGAAAAAGCGCGCTATCATCGAGCACTAGAAGGCGAGTTGGCCAAATCAATCAAGCAAATAACGAGTGTGGAAACGGCACGAGTTCATTTAGCGATACCCCGGCAGTCAGTATTTATTCGAAATAGACAACACGCGTCAGCCTCTGTATTAGCGAGTTTAAAACCTGGACGATCCTTAAACGACGGACAGGTAGCGGCGATTGTTCATCTTGTTGCATCCAGTATTCCTAATCTAGAATCCGAAAATGTTACCGTTGTTGATCAAACGGGCAAGCTTATTTCCAACCAGAAGAGCGAAGGCAGTATGGGGATGAGTGTTCAGCAATTCGAATATAAACGCAAGCTTGAGGAATACTATATCGAACGAATTGAGCGAATTCTTACCCCTATCGTTGGGTTTGAAGGGGTGCGTGCACAGGTAGATGCCGATCTTGATTTTTCGGTTGTAGAGAGTACTCAAGAGTTATTTAATCCAGATTTGCCGGCAATAAGAAGTGAGCAAACCATGGAAGAAGAAAGTCGGGGTGGAGATGTTGGAGGAGTCCCTGGAGCTTTGACAAACCAACCCCCAGGGGTTGCTACTGCTCCGGAAATAGCGACTGATGCGAATGGTAATCGCAGTACTTCGCCAAGTCGAAAAAGTAAACGCGCAACTTTTAATTACGAACTTGATAAGACCATCAGTCATACTAAACGTGCGCCAGGACAATTAGAAAGACTTTCGGTTGCGGTGGTGATTGATGACAAATTGTCTTACAGCGAAAATGGTGAAATCCTTAGGAAAAAGTACGCGCCTGAGCAACTTGAAGAATTTTCTAACTTAATTAGAAAAGCGGTTGGGTTTAATCCTGCACGTGGTGACAGTATTAATATTGTAAACGCAAGTTTTCGAGACTCAAGCAATTTGCCCCCGTTACCCGAAGGCCCTCTGTGGGAGCAGCAATGGTTTCTTGATTTGGTCAAACAAGGCGCAGGATTACTGGTCTTTTTACTGATTCTGGGATTTGTAGTTCGCCCAATCGTTAAAGCGTGGACGCATAAGGAAGAAGAACCTGAGGAAGAGGTAGATGAGTTCATTGAGCTTACTCCGGAACAATTAGACGAGCAGAAAAGACTTGATTTAGAAAAAAAACGTCCTGGTGGTTTGAGTCCGGAAGACTGGGCAATGCTAGGTGTTAGCCATGAGGAATACGTTATTATGCTCGAGAAAGTTCGAAAAATGGCTGAAGATGATCCTCTTATCGTTGCTCAGGTGGTGAAAACTTGGTGCACCGTTGACGAGGCATCTCATGGCGGATGATAAAGGCACTGAAGAAGACGAAGCGAATATAGTCCCCGAACTCAGCGGGGCGGAACGCTCCGCAATATTACTCCTTACTTTAGGTGAACAAGAAGCAGCGAATGTGATGAAGCACATGGCGCCTAAAGAGGTGCAGTCTATTGGGATGCAAATGGCTTCATTGAAAAATGTGAGTAAATTGCAAGTGACCCAAGTGGTGAAAGAGTTTTACGAAATTGTGGATACCGCTACATCTCTGGGCATGGACACCGACGAATATATTCGTAACGTACTGGTTAAAGCGCTGGGCGAAGACAAAGCATCTGGACTCATTGATAGAATCTTGCTCGGTGGCCACATAAAAGGCTTAGAGTCTTTTAAATGGATGGATGCGCGGGCCATCTCGGACTTAATCCGCAATGAACACCCACAAATCATTGCGATTGTAATGAGCTTTCTGGAACAAGATCAAGCGGCCGAAGTTCTGCGTCAGTTTGCAGAACCTGTACGGGTTGATGTGATATTGCGTATTGCCACCTTAGAAGGTATTCAGCCAGGCGCGTTGCAGGAACTCAATGATATTATGGAACGCCAATTTATGGGAGACGGTAATTTGAAATCTTCTGCTGTTGGTGGTGTAAAAGCTGCGGCGAATATACTCAATTTTGTTGATAGTTCAATGGAGCAGGAAATCATCGAGAATATTAAAGATGTAGACGGAGAACTTGCAGAAAAAATTCAAGAATTAATGTTCGTTTTTGAGAATCTACTCGATATCGACGACCGTGGTATTCAGTCGCTATTACGTGAGATTTCAACCGATGATTTGGTTTTAGCGCTCAAAGGGGCGGAACAAAAAATTGCGGATAAGTTCTATCAAAATATGTCTAAAAGAGCGGCGGATATACTCAAAGATGATATTGAAAACAGAGGGCCAGTTAGAGTCAGTGATGTCGAAGGTGGTCAGAAAGCTATCGTGGCGGTGGCGCGCAGAATGGCGGAAACGGGAGAAATCATGTTAGGTGGAGCGGGCGAGGAATTTATCTAGCGCTTGTTTGCAAATGAGTGTTAACAGGGCCTAAGCAAATAATGAAAAAAGTAATTTCCAAAGATGAGCTGACTACCATTTCATTATGGGATTTACCCCTAGTGAGTGAGGGTAACGAGCCTGTTGAAATCCCCAATCCGCGGGTGTCAGTACCTACGGTAAATGATATTGAAGATATCCAGAGGAAAGCGCATGACGAAGCGCATAAAGAGGGTTTGGCGCAAGGGATTGCAGAAGGCCAAGCTAAGGGCTACGAAGAAGGCTTGCAACAAGGGAAAAAGGAGGGTTTCGCACAAGGCGCAGAACAGGGATTAGTTGAGACACGTGAAGACATAGAGCAAAAAATAAACTCGTTTATTTCAATTATTGAGTTATTAGATGCACCGCTCACGACGATGGATGACGAGGTAGAACGTCAATTAGTGACGCTTGCTATGTCGGTTGCAAAACATCTCGTACGTCGGGAACTAAAAACAGACTCAAGCCAGGTGGTCGCTGCGATTCGCCAAGCGGTCGAAGTCTTGCCGGTTTCAGCACGTAATATTCGAGTGTTTCTACACCCTGAAGATGCCAAGTTAGTGATTGCTACGCTTTCGGTAGATGCGGGCAGCGAAGAAGAAAAACGCTGGAAAATTGTAGAAGATGCGGCGTTGACTCGGGGTGGCTGTAACATTCAGAGCGATCAAACAAGAGTCGATTCAACCGTAGAAACTCGATTGACCGCTATCATTGCGCAAGTACTCGGTGGTGTTCGAGAGGGTGATCTGCAAGACTCGCAAGTACCCGAAACCAAAGTACCCGAAACCAAAGTACCCGAAACCAAAGTACAGGAAGCCGAAGTACAGGAAGCCGAAGTACAGGAAGCCAAAGTACCAGAAACTAAAGTACCAGAAATCGAAGCGCAAAAAACCGAAATACCAGGAATTGATATGCCAGAAGACTCCAATGGCTCCTAAATTGATTGACCGTTGTGGTATCTGGAGTGAACGTCTTAAGCCGTATATCGATAAACTGAGTGAGCCCGTTCCCTTAGCCGTTGAAGGGAAACTAACGCGTATGGTGGGTCTGACACTCGAAGCGGTAGGGTGTCAGGCACCATTGGGCGCGCGATGTGTCGTGGTCGGCCCGGATAATACCGAGGTAGATGCAGAAGTCGTTGGGTTTGCAGAAGAAAAACTTTATTTAATGCCCACTGGAGAGGTGCGAGGCCTGGTACCGAACGCACGCGTTATACCAACGAATAAAGTATACCAAGCTCCAGTAGGTGACGAATTGCTGGGTCGCGTTATCGATGGTATTGGTGAGCCGTTAGACGGCAAAGGTCCATTGAGTGTTATGCAAAAAGTGCCGGTCTATAGCAAACCTATAAACCCGTTAAAGAGAAAACCCATTACCGAGCCGCTAGATGTTGGAGTACGTGCAATTAATAGCATGTTAACGGTAGGTCGAGGCCAACGAATGGGCTTGTTTGCGGGCAGTGGTGTTGGCAAGAGTGTATTACTTGGAATGATGACGCGATTTACGGAAGCAGACGTGATCGTCGTAGGTTTGATCGGCGAACGTGGCAGAGAGGTCAACGAGTTTATTCAAAACATACTGGGCGAGGAAGGTATGAAACGCGCTGTAGTCGTAGCGGCTCCCGCTGATAATCCTCCATTGTTAAGACTACATGGGGCGGCATTGGCAACGGCTATTGCAGAGCATTTTCGAGATCAAGGTAAGAGCGTGTTATTACTCATGGACTCGCTGACGCGGTTTGCCCAAGCCCAACGCGAGGTAGCATTAGCGATTGGTGAGCCTCCCGCAACACGAGGATATCCTCCTTCTGTGTTTGCCAAATTGCCACAATTAGTGGAACGCGCAGGCAATGGAGACGAAGGAGGAGGATCTATCACTGCTTTTTATACGGTGTTAGCTGAAGGCGATGATCAACAAGATCCTATTGCGGATGCAGCGCGCGCAATACTGGATGGACATGTTGTATTATCACGTAGCATTGCTGAGTCTGGACGCTATCCAGCGATAGATATTGAGCAATCAATAAGTCGCGCAATGAATGAAATCGTCACAGAAGCACATACGCTATCTGCAAGACGGTTTAAGCAAATTTATTCAACTTATGAGCAAAACCGAGATCTCATTAGCGTTGGCGCTTATGCAACAGGTAGTGATGCGAAAATAGACGAGGCCATTTTAATGTATCCTCATTTAGAGTCGTATTTGACTCAAAACATGGACGAGCCGGTCAATTTTGCACAAAGTCTAGAAGCATTGATTAAAATTTTTCAAGTAACGCCACAAAACTCCCCCGATGTAAATGTTGTGCAGACTAATCAGAGTGCTTAGCCTTTGTTATCTCAGGTGGTGGTGTAGTGAAGTCCCCTAAGCGTCTAGCATCCATAAAACGACTCAATGATATGCAGGAGAGCGATGCTGCCAAGGCATTGGGTGATCGAGTACAACAACTTGAATTAAATAAAAAAAGATTGAGTGACTTAGAAAATTATCGGGTCGAATACGGACGCAATTTTCTAGGTGCTGGACGCGATTTGTCGGCTGCAAAACTACAAGATTATCAGGCATTTTTGAATAATTTAAATAATGCTATTGAGCAGCAAAAAACGGCAATTAAGCAATTGACCTTGGAATACGAGCATGCAAAACGGCAATGGTTAGCCGCTAGGAATCGTTGCAAAGCGATACAGACGGTACAGAAAAAATATAAACTTATGGAGTTACGCGCAGAAGGCCGTAGGGAACAACGTGAACAAGATGATAGGAATAACTCAAAAAATACTCGTTAATACAAGATACTACACGAGTTTTTGCGTAACCTAGCGGCAGCGTTTGGGTAATTTATTATAATTGAGCCTGATTGGCATATCGGTTGCTCTTTTGTTGCTAGGTTTTGATAATATTAACGTCAATAGACCCTAGGAATAAGGCGAGCAAAAAAATAATGTCAGACATTTCTTCAGATTTTTCTTCAAATAAAGGCATTGGGCTCCTTCTTTCGAATTCGAATATAGTGGTACAGCAAAGGAAGAAAAGTGGGTTTCCTGAGTCCAGTGTTGATACGCCAAATCGCCAATTTTCCAATATGCTAGAGCAAAATAAACGCGAACTTGATAAGCCAAACGAGCTTGCGAAAGTGGATTCTCAACGAGCAAAAAAATCTCAGCAACAAAATGTGAGTGAGTCAAAAAATACCTCAGAATCAGAAAATCGCGTCAAGAGTGAATCTACGACATCTGAGAGGATGTCAAATGAGGCACCTGAATCGACAGAAAAAATAAATGAATCTACGCCAGAAGAGTTGTCGAAAAAGGAGCAATCGTCCACAACCAATGCAGCTAATGCAACCAATGCAACTAATGCAAAAAACGAAGAGACTTCTACTGAAGATGAAAATGACGTTATTGTCGATAATGATGGTTCTGTCGCGGATTTAGAATTAGAGGTGATTAACACAGAAGATTTTTTAGCGAGTGAGCAGTTGGTGTCTGTATTAAATGCTTCCGAGGATATCATTGGTGAAGAAAGCATAGCTGCAGCCAAGCAGATAATACAGGAAAGTGAAGCGCAAGACTTAGACAAAACTAAAAAGATCGTGACAGAAGCGCTTGGGATTAAAGTAGTTTCGGAGTTTGCAGCGGAGTCTAAATTAGCTGCTGAGAAGATTGAGTACAAACCAAGCTTAATGGCCGCTAAAGTAACTGCTGAAGTTATTGCAACAGATGGTAAAAAAGATAAGCCTATTGAGTTTAGGACTAATCCTGTAGTACAGGCTGTCAGTAGTGAGGATGCAAAACAAACATTAAGTGAGCAGAATAAATATGTGAATACTGATCTTGTATTAGCCAGAGCGAAAGATTCAGAGTTACCTTTAGAAGAGTCTACCGACAATTTATTTGCAGATGTGTTGAAAAAACTCGGTGAGAACAAGTCAAAATTTGAGTTTATGCTTGCCAATAATGCACTGGAAAGAGATCGCTCAGTAAATGGAAGTAAGCAGAGAAGCAGCGGGGAGTTAGTTGAGCAACTGACCGCAAAACTCGCTAATCTTGCGCCTGCAACAGATAGGGCATCGGCGATTTCTGGGTTTGCCGGTTTGAAATCAGGTGCTAGCACGGGAACGGGGCTAGGTGTATTAAATACTTCGGTGAATAGCCCTGATTGGAGTAACGCTTTTGCAAAGCGCATACAAATGATAGTAAAAAAAGATGTGCAAATTGCTGAGCTACGATTAGATCCTCCTGAATTAGGCAGAATCAATATCAGGATAAGTGTTACTCAAGACCAGGCATCATTAGCATTCTCTTCGCAGCATGCCAGTGTTCGGGATGCGATTGACGTGGCTATGCCAAAATTGAAGGAAATGTTAGAAGAGAGTGGACTGAATTTGGTAAACGTCGATGTCTCTGCACAGTTTTCTCAACAACAAGGGAAAGAGGGAGATGATGACACATCCGGGCTAAGCAGCTCGTTTTTTTCTGAGCTGTCTGAAAACCATGAAGAAAATGAACAAGGTGGGAGACAAGTGGTGACTGATCGTTTAGTTGATTTTTTTGCGTAGCTGATAAGCTTGTTTTTGATGAGGAAAGGACAAAAGATATAAGCCGAATGGCAAATCAATAGAAGTTTAAGCAGAGTATCTGTTAGTTGGCAGCAACGACAATGCTACAGCAATCTATTATCTTAGTATTCGCCAGGGTATCAACATCTTCAACGGTTGCTTGGAGTCCAAAAATGAACAGACAAAAAGTCAATAAAAACAATAAGAAAATTTCTTTTTCACCCATAACTTTGTGTCCTTACTGTTGATGATTAACCTTGTAGAAGGTTGGCATATTAAATAGTAAGGAGAGGATGCTACAGCCATTTCCTTGAGATAATATTAACACCAGCGAATCTAATATACCATCAAATACGAGTGCATTATTAATTAATCGGTGCAGCGGTATCTTGTCATTATGGTGTGGAAGTTACATTACCCTCACTCACAAAAAACACAAAATTTGTTTGATTCCATAGCCGTTTTTTAACTTTCCCTTCACCCACGTCAATGAACCAAATTTTCACTCCTTCGCTATCGGAGGCGTTAACAGGGTCTGTTTGCACGGGTGTAGAGCTCCACAATCCATTGTCTAGAGATGCAGGTGGCTGAGGAAATATAGTGGTATTAAGAGGAGGGATAAAACATTGGAAGTCAATAATGGACATTAATTCTTTGATGTCTGGCAGCCGCCATTCAGTTTCGTTGCCATAATCTAGATCGTTAGCAGTTATTAATGCATCTTGCCAATTTAGTTTTATAGGAAATTGATTACAAGTCTTTTTATCTGCATTCCACTCTTGTCCCCAAGCACAGCGAGCCCACTTAAGTTCAGTGACGGTGTCGTAGATGGTGCCATTGATATCATTGAAAGTGAAGTTTTCTTCGGATATGTTTTGGGTTGTAAGCAATGGCTCACAAATTTGCGAAAAAACAGGAAGGCTCAAAACCATGCCGGTAAGCAGCGAGATAACATAAATATAGTTTTTAAGCATCGTTCTTTCTACTCATTCGTAACGAGGATAAGAAAATGGCTATCCGACTTTAAGCCAGTATCAAAATATTCAGTCGCATTAGCAAGTTCTTTGCCTAAGAAAATCATCCATGCATGTTTGAATTCGCGTACGCTGGGTGCATTCGTCCAATAATAACCCGGTTGAAGATTGGGGAAGTTGTCACGATTAATAAATGTTTCGTTGTCAATAGTATGCGAGAACGTAAAGAGAGACAACAACTCGCTAACTGAGGGAGTTCTCCAGCCTGTTTTGTTGCATAGTTTTTTTTGGTTCAAATAGGCGGCGTATTTTTCAGTATCACAACCAGCGGGGCCGTTTTCGTTGGTTGTACTACCCCCCGCGTTAACCGCCGAGTTACCGCAACCTGCAGTATTACCTGAAAAACCAGTATTCCCCCCATTTGCATTGGTTTTTGAATTAAACCAAGAGTATTTATTAGAATGATATTGAAAGCCCTGCTCACTGGCTTTTAATTCCCAGGTTAAGTTTGTATGGAGATCTTGTGCACAGCTTGCCGGATTGTCAACGGTGATTGCTGTGCTGCCATCTGAGCCTAATATTTCGAGATTAAATACCCCTGCATTGCGTGCAAAGTTTGCATCTTGTGCAGGAAAATCTGTGGTGACGGAGCAATCTTCTACCGGGTTGGTAGCGTTTGCGCATTGGGTCTGTTCTGTTTCATTCAAGGCTTTGATAGTATCGTCATCGATGATGCTCAGGACGACATCTGATAATGCACCCAGCTCTATACCTTTGGGCGGCAAAAGCTTGAACGTAAAGGTTTCGGTGTTTTCGATGACCGCATCGCCGGTGGGCAATATAGTCAGGGTTGCTTTGCGGGTTTCTGCCGCGATACGTAAGAAGTTAGGATAGCTAAAATCCACACCGATGGTTGCGCGTGTTTCCGCATCTGCGGTGGGTATAATAGTGAAAGGAACATCCAAGTCTGTCGTCAGTGCTGATGGAGCAAGTTCAACCGTGATTTGCAATATGCCATCGGTTTCTCCAGTTTCTCTGGAAACGACAATGTCATCGACAACGTTCAGGATTTGAAGTTTTGGCAATTCGTCATCATCGACGATGGTATAGGTGACAGGGCCGGGTGCGTTGGTGCCGGGTGCTCTGACTGATAACGAGAAGGTTTCGTCTCCTTCGACAAGAAGATCCTGAACAACTCTTAATCTGACGCTTTCATCAGGAATAAGTCTTCCTGCAGCAATCTTAACTTGTCTGGATAGCTCGTTTCGGCCTTGGTTTTCAAAACTGAAATCGTTGTTGGGGGTAGCCGTGATGGGGCGTAGGGAAACACCTATGGAGATCTCTTTGTCTGAGGCTTTATCGACTGAGATTGATAAGATTATAGAGCCTCCGCCTTCGGGTATTTTGACGTTGTCATCTTTTAAGATACTGACTTTCACCGTTGGCAAATTGGGATCCTTATTCGCGCTATTTCCGCCGTTTGAGTTACCTCCGGTGGTACTTGCCGGCTCCGTTTTTTTTTCATGTAGGCATCCCGTGAGGATGCTGAACAAAATCACAACGAGGATTAGCGGTATGGGTGTTGGTCGTTGGTTTAAAAGCATTAGTCGATCTAACATGGTCATTGGGAAAATTATAGAATACTAGCTATGTGTATGATTAGCGTCCAAACTATACCATTTTTCTAGCCTAGAATACGCAGCTAAGTCCTAAAATGCGGTATAGTTATCGGTAATTAGAGTCTAAACGATTGAAATAAGTTCGGTTTTGGAATTAATATGTCGCTGTAACCTGATGTATCCGATAAAACAAATCTCTCGCACGGTATTGTAGCGCCGTTATAATACGAATGACACACTATTAGGTATTCGGGACTGGTTTGTGCATAAAACGAGCGATATAGGTTCTGATGGTGCAACAACCACCAAGATCAATAGCTATTATTAAGGGCACTTCGGAAAATGGATTTATAGCGTGTTAACTGCGTTAAAAAGAAACTTAAAATGCTCATTTACTCCAGTAAACTGCGCTTTTTCGTTTTTTTTTGCCTTGCTAGCATCATTCTAAATCAATTTCCGAAGGCGCCCTAAAGCGAATATTTTTAAGCAAAGGCATGTACAGAAATAAGTTTAGGACTGACTATATAAAAACTCGGTAAAATAGGAGATTGCCACATGAAAAAGATAAAGATGTTAGTTGGGGCTGCATCATTGTCGTTGATGAGTTCTTCAGTAATGGCTCTAGAGCTTGATCAATTGCTGCAAGGACTTCAACCTGAAGTAGATACTCGATTCGAGGCTGCAACGAAGGATTTGGGCGCTATGTTTAGTTACAAAGCCGTAGCACCTGCTGAACCCTTAGGGGGCGGTATTATCCCGGTTGGTTTTGATATCGGTGTCGAGGTAACCGCTAGCCAACTTGCCAATAAGGATGTTTGGGGAGAGGGTGTTTTACCGGATAATTTGGATCTTGATTATGTACCTCTTCCTAAAATACACGCGCATATTGGCATTCCATTTGGAATCGATTTTGGAGCGGTGTACTCGGCGCTTCCTGGTGGCGATATCGGTTTTGCAGGGGGAGAAATTCGGTATTCCTTTGTGAGTGGAAATGTGGCGATACCTGCGGTAGCCGTACGTGGAGCGTATACTACTGTGTTAGGCGTGGAGCAACTTGAACTGACAACAAAAAGCATTGAAATCTCAATTTCCAAAGGCTTTTTAATGGTAACCCCTTATTTAGGGGCGGGTGTGGTATTCATTGATAGTTCATTAACTTCAAGTGATCCACTTATCCTTATTAGGCCCGCAGATCAAAGTCTGCAACTTTCAAAATTTTTCGGAGGTTTGAATTTAAACCTAGGCTTGATGAATTTTGCATTTGAGGCGGATAAAACGGGTGATGCCATGGCCTATAGTTTAAAATTTGGGTTCCGTTTCTAAGCGTTTTTACGTTATTGTCGCTGCGGAGTTGCTATTTCATAACCTAGAGCAATAATAGCCTAAGAGCACACACTAAAAGCCCCATAGTTTAGACTTTGGGGCTTTTTTATTGTTTAATAACAAATGCTCGATTGTTTTCATAAGATTTCATTTTCTCCGTATATTATATTCCTGTCTGTGTTCTTCATCTCAGAGCATTCAAATGCAGCGCAAAGACAAGCTGTTGCTGACTACGTACCTGGCCAGGTATTAGTTAAATATCATAACGATGTAAAAGGCAAATCTAAGCCAGGTATTCGTAAAGCGAAAAATGTTTTGTTAAAAGCGACGATGCCTTCGCTACATGTTGAGTTATGGCAGTTAATGTCTAATCAATCAGTGGAAAATGCAGTGGCCGAACTCAATAGTAATCCACGAATCTTGATCGCAGAACCTAATTATCGGCGTTATTCCTACGTACAAAATCAGCCAGATGATGCCTTATTGGGTAATCAATTATTTTCGTTTGAGCAAGTCATGCTCCCCGAAGCTTGGGCTGAAATCCGGGGTGACGCGAGTGTCATTGTTGCCGTGATCGATGACGCTTTCGATATTGATCACGAAGATCTGGCCGATAATATTATTTACCCGTTTAATGCGTTAAATAATGGGAGCGACCCACGACCTGCAGACTGTGTTGATCCTTGGACGAAGGAGTCGTTGATTGAAGATCACGGTACCAAAGTAGCTGGTGTTTTAGGCGCTGTGACTAATAATGCCAAGGGCATCGCGGGAGTGAGTTGGAATACGCGAATAATGCCGATCAAGATAGGCTGCACTTACAGTGTTGCTGCCGAGCTATTAGCTTTTGAGCAAGCCATTAAACGTGGGGTAGATATTATCAATGTCAGCTACGGGGGGCCAATGTATTCTGAACTTGAAAGAATTGCCATTAATCAACTCAAGGATAGCAATATATTGTTAGTGGTGGCGGCGGGTAATAGGGAGACAGACAACGATAGGGTATTGGATTATCCTTCGAGCTTGCCGTTACCCAATATTCTTTCAGTGGCTGCATCAGATGCCTCCAGAGGATTAGCGAGTTGGAGCCAATATGGTCAGACCTCGATTGATCTTGCAGCGCCTGGTGTGGGTATCAGTAGCTTATTGATAGGGAATAAATATGCCTCCAATCTGAATGGCTCTTCTTTTTCAACCCCAATCGTTGCTGGCGTTGCCGCGTTGGTTAAATCTTCCTTTATTGCTGCTGGAAAGACGGCCAGTTTTTATGATTTAAAAGGCGCTATTCTCGCATCAGTCAGGCGTCTTAAAACAGCCCCTGGGCGCTTGGCGACCGATGGACAAGTGAATGCACTTGGAGCAATACTGACGAGTAAGTCTCCACAGCCGGTGTTCGTAATCAAGGGAATTGTCATTGATGATCTTGAGTTGGGTAATAACAATGGTTTACTTGATGCTAACGAACGTTTTACGTTACGCCTCGAGATAGAAAACACCTGGGCGTCCATTGACATTCCTACTGTGGTAAGACTTTACTCGGATGCTCTCGTTAGTCCTCTCAACGGAATTATTCCGCCAATGGCACAAGGCCAGGTGGTTGATTTGGTGTTTTCTGCAGTAGAGTTAACGCAGGTTACAAGTTATCAAAAAGTCCTGTTTGAGCTGAAAATAGATCCTGAAAAACAAAATATTATGCGATATTTTGCAGTGGTCTTGGGGCAGCTAACACGTGATCAGATGGTGATAAATCTACTTAATAAACGCTTGGATGATCAAGATGAATTCCACTATTATCATGTGACGTTACCGGATGACGCAACAAATTTGGAAATAGAGATTGAAGCTAAAGATAGTCGCGTTGCAAGCACTGCCTTCGAATTACTGGTAAAGCATGGCTCGGCGCCAATGTTTGATTATACATCTTTTGAGAATGGCAATGTGGAAGTAGAATCTGGCGTTATTGTAGGAGCCGATGCGGACAGAAAGAAAATAGTCACCATACCATCACCTGAATCGGGTACTTATTTCATTACCCTGGTAGCTGCTCCCGATTTTTCGCAGCCGAATTTGCAATATACTATTCGAGCGAACTACCAAACTAAAGCATTATCCGGAGTATTGCATCCGTTGCTACTCTTTTTTCTGGTCAGCATTGTATTGTGCATGCGTAGATCAACACTCAACAACTCAATTAAATTTTAAAGATCGTAGGCTAATCATGTATAGAAATAGATTCATCATATTATCAGGTTTTATTAGTTTCGCTGTGTTGTTCTTGTTGATCGAGGATAAGCCAGCTTCAAGCCAGTCAAGCCAGTCAAGCAAGTTATTTGAGTCACCTCAGATGCTTTCTATGAAACAGCCATCTGACGCAAGATATGCAGATCAGCGCAGTATATTTAACAGTATAAACCTTGAGTCAGCTTGGGATATTACGACTGGAGATAGGCAAGTGGTGGTAGCCATTATTGATGATGCGATTGATATAAACCACCCTGATCTAGCGGCGAATATAATTCAGGGGTTTGATTTTGTGGAAGGAGATAATGATCCCAGTCCAAACCCAAACTCGGGAAGGGAACCGTGTGCGAGTGATAATCATGGTACTTCAGTGGCGGGAATGATTGGGGCGATTGGAAATAACGGCAAAGGTATTTCGGGGGTCAGTTGGGAAGTCAGCATAATGCCGTTGAAAATAGGATGCACTTATAACTCAGCATTCGAATATGAGGCGATTAAATATGCGATAGAGAATGGAGCCGATATCATCAATATGAGTTATGGAGGACCGTTAAATTCACCGCATAGACAACAGATTATCGACCTGGTAGGGGCATCCGATACCCTATTGGTTATTTCAGCTGGAAATTTTCATGGTAATAACGATGATGCTCCCATGTATCCAGCCGAACTCGATGTACCCAATATTATATCGATTGGGGCCAGTGATGCGAGTCGTAATCTAGTGCATTGGAGTCAATATGGGCCGACCTCTGTTGATATCGCCGCGCCAGGGAAAGATATTTTAACAACAAAATTTGAGCTGGGAGTCTATACCGATACCAATGGCGTTGACACAGTGAGTGGCACTTCTTTTTCTGCCCCTATTGTCTCTGGGGTGGCCGCTTTATTAAAAGCCAAGGGTTTGTCTAATGGGCAGACTCTCAAAGTAAGTGACCTGAAAGGTGCGCTACTGGCTTCGGTGAGTGCATTACGCAACACTACTGGTAAATTAGTTACCGATGGCGTGGTCAATGCTCGGGCTGCGCTGGACATTTTGGACGTACCTAAGCCTGTATTGGTTGTACGCAGTGTGAGCTGGGATGACGGTGTGGATGGAAACGGTGAGTTTGATCCTTTCGAGTCAGGAAATCTTAAGGTAACACTTGAAAATGTTTGGCGGGCAGCAGGCTCAGTGACCGCAAACATTGTGAGTAGTAATAGTTTACTTAGTTTTAACAACAACGCTGCGGACTTTGGTTCAATGGGTATCAACGGATTGGTCGAGCGCTCTTTTCCCGCACAGCTGGGGGATTTGAATACATCGATAAACGTTGATCTCAGCCTGCAGATTAAAGTTGATGGCGAGACTTATACTCGAAAACTTGCGATGCAGTCAGGTCCGCTGAGTATATCGGGTAAATTTAGTACATTTGTATTACAGAAAGATGAATATGATGAGTGGGAGTACTTCCACGTGACGGTTCCTGCCGAAGCGACAAGTGCAATTGTAGAAGTAATATATGAGCTGGGTGATTCACGTGATATAGGCTTGCTTGCAAAGAAGGACCAGCGTCCAGTATTGCATTTTGGAAGCTATTTAGGCGGAGCCTATGTGCGCGACGATTCATTATTAAGCGATGATGACTCTGGTGTTGAAAGGATTATAATTCCAGTTGCAAATGGTAGTGCAACAACAGTCCATGCATTGGTATTTAACACGCCCGATGTGTCTCCTAACGATAATTACGCAAAAGACAAGTCAGTAAAGATCCGTAGTTGTTATTTTACGGCGAGTGACGATAATCGAACCCCTGTAGTGACGCTGAATAACGATATGCTTGTCGATCCCGGTGATATTGTCATTCTGGAAGGGAGTGTGTTTGATAGTGATGGGATGATCGAAAATAGTTGGTGGTCAGTAGAGGGAGTTGAGTCACTATCCCTAACAGATGTCAGTAGTACAACAGCGCGTTTTGTTGCTCCGCAGTCAGGGCGGTATACTATTTCTCTAAATGCGAGCGATGATGGCTGTAAGCTTGGAAAGGACAGCGTAAATGTAGTTGTTAGAGGTCTAAATGATCGGACTAATGGGCTTCAAATTTTTCCTCGGCAGTTTGAAATTCCAGAAGGTGGGTTTGTTTTAATTAATAACATAAGAGCAAGTGCAAGCGGCAGAAATATCGAATTTGAAGATTTAACTTTGGAATTTACCCCTTCAGGCGTAGAAATTAGTGATACTGGTCGATTGGAATGGGAAAATGCAGGGCCTGTTGGAGAGTATTTTGTCATTTTCAGTGCAAATGATCCAAGTGATTCTTCCAAATCTCTGCGTGGCGAGCTAAAAATTATCGTTAAAATGAAAGAATCCTCAAGCTCAGGAAGTTTTGGCTTTAGCTTTGGAGGTGTTCATGATGAATTTGATCCCCGACTGCTCTTTCTAATGTTGATTTTAGTTTTTTACGGCTGTATTCGTCGAAATCCTTTCTAATATTTGTGCTATCAAGAGAAAATAGAGAGATATTCTTGCAAAATTTTTGTTTTCTACTGTGTATTGATGAAAGATATCAGAGATTCTTTTTTTGTTTGCTAAAGATATGCGTTTTTACATGAATATAAATATTATACTGGCGAATTGTAAAATCATAAGCAGTTATTAAACACAAAAATTAAAAAATAATTTGTAAATTCTAATGTGAATTTGCAATTTATAGTAAAAATATAAAAAAAAATGCAAATAATTAAAAAAATAAATGAAAAATTTGAAAAAAAGTCTAAACTATTTATCGATCATGACGTAAATTACAACAAGAAGTTTGCATTAAAAACTTTTTTTTGTGATTATATGCATCCGTTGGGGACCCTTAAAGGAGTAATAAAAGATGTCAAAGAAAAGAGTGAGCAAGAAAGTTACAAGTAAAAAGGTAGTTAGTAAGAAAGCAGTAGGTTCTAAAAAAGTCGTAGCTGCTAAGAAAAAAGCAGTAGCAGCTGCAAAAAAAGCCGCAGCCTCTAAGAAAAAGGCTGCAGCTTTAGCTAAGAAAAAAGTCGTAGCTGCAAAGAAAAAGGCCGCAGCCATTAAGAAGAAAGCTGCATTGTCTAAGAAAAAAGCCATAACAACAGCAAAAAAAGCTATCGCTGCAAAGAAAAAAGCCGCAGCAGCAGCAAAAAAAGCAATTGCGGATAAAAAATCATTGAAAGCGAAAGCTTTGGCTGCTTTTGAAGCTAAATGGGAGAGTGCTTGGAGCAAAAAAGAAGCGGCTAAAACTAAAGGTGTCGCAAAACGTAAGTCAGCAGCTGCAAGAAAACGCAAAGCAGCCGCTAGATCAAGAAAAGCGGTTGCAAAAAAAGCAGCTAGTTAAATAATTTCTTGTTTCCAACTAAAAAATGGCCCCAGAGGGGCCATTTTTTTATCAATACGATTAGTTTTTAGTAGAAAACCAATAATTTTTACATAAATCCGTCAAATGGTTGTATTTCTACAATACTATTAGGCTCAATTGTTCCCGATTCCTCCGGGAGAATGATAAAACAATTTGCACAAGCGACTGAACTCAGCATATGTGAGCCTTGATTCCCCGTTGTTTTTACCTTCCATTCGTTATTCTCCTCATAGAAGTAGCCTCTTTGAAATTCCATTCTGCCTTTAGACTTTTTTAATTCTGATGAAGTACGTACTTTCACGCGTAATATATTGGTATTTTCGACGCCACTCATATTGAGTAGGGCAGGCCTAACGAATTGATAAAACCCTACCATTGCCGATATCGGATTACCGGGTAAGCCGAAAAACAGGGTTTGACCTATCTTGCCAAATGCGAGAGGGCGACCGGGTTTCATCGCTATTTTCCAAAAACTGATAGTACCCATCGTTTCCAATATTTCTTTAACATAATCTGCTTCGCCAACAGATACTCCCCCCGTTGTAATGACCGCATCAGCTGTTTCACTTGCAGTTTTTAATGCATCACTTAAGGCTTTTTTATTATCGGAAACTATTCCCATATCAATCATATTGACACCTAAACGCTTGAGCATGCAATAAAGTGTATAGCGGTTACTATCATATATTTGCCCGTCTTCTAAGGTATCTCCTAGCGACATCAATTCATCTCCTGTTGAAAAAAATGCAACGGTCACTTTTTTCAATACTTCGACTTCAGACATGCCTAGCGAAGCGAGTAATCCGATATCGGCTGGAGATAGTTGTTTTCCTTTGCATACAGCGGTGCTTCCTTGCTGCAGATCTTCTCCAGCTTGTCGCACATGTTGCATTGGGCTTTGTTTGCCTTGAAAAAAAATCTGTTTCTCTACTTGTGATGCATGTTCCTGCATTATTACCGTATCACTTCCTTCGGGCATGGGGGCACCGGTCATGATACGGACGGTTTGGCCTGCTTGAATGGCTTGGTTAAAGGGGTGGCCAGCGAGTACGGTTCCCACTAAATTGAATGCTTTAGAATCTACAATTGCTAAGTCTGTGAACCGAATAGCGTAACCATCCATTGCGGAATTTGTTTGTGTAGGCACGTTAATAGGTGAGATAAGGTTATTTCTCAGGGTTCGTCCTAGGGCATCGCGAATTGATATGTTTTCGTAACCCCCGACGGTTGTAACGTTGTCTTTAATGTATTTGGAGGCGATTTCTACGCGCAAGGAGTTTGGGTCGTAGTCATCTTGGCAGTTTAATTCAGGTTTAGACATGTTTACTGCATTCCTTGTTAAGTTGTTTGGATACGAGCCTAAGAATATATTCTGCAATGCTGGACGGTTTATTCAAATCTAACTTGTCTTTATTCGAATGTTGGTTGAGCCAGTTATCACTCGCAATTGCGATGACATTAGGGTCTAGTTCATATTCTGTTTTGCTGATCTCTAAATTTCTGCAAAGCGCAATTTTAGTCATCGTCTCATGTTTAAAGCCTTCTACGAGAATTAAATCGAGTTGTTGTTGATTGAACTTAGTGACTAGGTCTTCAAGCTTGGGTTCTTGTTGATTAATGCTTTCTGTAATGAGGGCCCATCTCGCTTTTGAGGCTACCAATGTTTGTTGGCACCCCGCTTTTCTTAAACGATAGCTGTCTTTGCCGGGATGATCGATATCAAATCGATGGTGAGCATGTTTAATTAGACCGATACGCAAACCATTTTGTTTGAGAATGGGAATCACTTTCTCTAACAAGGTCGTTTTTCCAGTGCCACTATAAGCAACTATACCAAGGATAGGTATGGTTATATGATTTTGCATTTCAGCGTTCCAGTTGATCTATTGTATTGATGTTATCAAAAGCATTTTTTGGGTTTTCATAAAGGCAAAAAGAGTGATTTGTGCCTAAAAACCAAGTTAATGTTTTCCTATGTCCTTTGCTCAGGTAGTTTTTAAGGTTAGCTATTAGCTCAGTTTTTATTATGGATACCAAAGGCTGCTTACGCTTACCATCATGAATCATGCAGCTATCAGCATTACTGTCTATTAAGCGGTTCATTAATAATTCGACGATGTTTTGCGGGCAATGCGGGGTGTCGCATGCAAGAATAAATGTGAAAGGTGTACGAACATATTGTAGGCAGGTATAAATTCCATTTAAGGGGCCGTCAAAGGGTTTGTTTTTATCGGCATATACGGGGTAGTTATAGAATTTATAAAGTTCGTGGTTACGATTAGCGCTAATAATGGTATGGGCAGCTTGTACTGAAGCTATGTCAATCGCATATTCAATCAGGGGCTTTGACTTGAATGCTTCCAGTCCCTTGTCCTTTCCTCCAAGTCGTTGTCCTCTGCCGCCAGCGAGAAGAATAGCAGTAACGTCATTATTCATAGTAAATAGTTAAGTAAGTCTGTAGATGATTATAAGATACCCGTAACGATTGAGATTGCTCATCACAAATTAGACTAAGTTTTCGTTTGCGGCCTTTTGCCCGCGGGCTTGGTTAACTGAGAATAATAATATAAAGCCTAGAATGAAGAAAATACAAGTAGAAAGTAAAGCTTGCCGATGATTACCGTCAGTCAAATAAGCGATTATGCCATAGCTTAATGGGCCAATGATTGCCGATGCCTTGGTTGCTAATCCCCATAATCCAAAAAATTCTGCGCTTTTCGAGACAGGAGAAAACAAGCCAATTAAGGCTCTACTTGCACTTTGGCTGGAGCCTAATGCGAGGCCAATAAGATTTGCAGCTATCCAGAAGGTGGTTCTTTCTTCGGCATAGAATGCAATAAGCATGGCGCAAATCCAAATCAAAAGTGTGAGCTTGATGGTGTACAGCGCCCCAATTTTATCTTGTAGGTAACCGAAAGTGGCGGCACCAATTGCTGCGGTGACGTTGACGACCAATATAAGCATAATGGTATCTTTTGTTTCAAATCCCATTGCTTCTTGTGCATAAATCGAAGCGAGAATAATAACGGTATTAATTCCGCAGTAAAATACACATAGGCAGACTAAAAAACGGAATAAGTCCGTATATTTATGTGCGTGTTGGATTGTATCTTTGAGCCGGACAAAACCGATACTGAAAAAATGGCGTCCCGTCGGAAGAGCTTGTCTGACAGCCCGCTCTTTTAACCAAAGGAAGGTGGGTAAACTAGCCAGTGCAAATCCTATCGCCACGATAATCATGGTGACAGGGACGAATTCAGCGGCTTGTTCGCCGCGTTGTTGCGCAAAATCAACGTATATCAGGCTGATGCCTAAAATAATAAGGCCTCCCACATAACCCAGTGACCAGCCAAACGCAGATATTCTCCCCATGTTTTCGGATGAACTTATCTCAGGTAAAAAAGCGGCGATGATATTTTCTCCGCTATAAAACATGATGCAGGCAATGATAAGAAGTATGGCAGCGAGGATAATGTCAGAAGGACCAATCAAAGATAATAACGCGGTGAAGCTTACACATCCTATCGTCGTGATAACGAGAAATCTTTTTTTTGCACCGCTGTAATCCGCAATGGCGCCAATGAGAGGGGCGGTTAATAAGACGATTCCATTTGCGACCCCAATGATTAGAGTCCAATAAAAGGTGGCTTCTCCACTGGGTAGATCTCCGGCGACCACAGCAACAAAATAAGATGCAAAAACAGCGGTTAATACGACTGTTGTGAAACCAGAGTTGGCAAAGTCATACATTGCCCAGCCAAAAATTTCTTTTTTAGGTATCTTCATAAAAAAGATTGGAAAAATATTTTACTTTTTATGGATCTCTTAACTACAAAAATAACGGCGCTTCCTTATCGATCTTAGAACGATTAATATAGTTTTAAAACAAAGGCTTGTATTGGGAAGGTGTGATGACTTAATATTAAGCGCGTGGCGCAAACGGCGTTAAGATAGGATAAACCTAAGCAGTATACGCTTTAGGTATGCAAACTGATCAGAGCCGTTTATCGTGCATATATATACGCGGGATATTTGAAATTCAGATTTTATGACACTCCCTTTTCATTCGGTGACAGCGTTGAAATGAATATTTTGCACGCAAAAAGCCTAAATCTCACATGCCTCGGGTATCGTTTACTACAAGCAGTTGTTGCGCAAGATCGATTTTGGATTTCAGTTGGTAAACCGATGCCACTCACATTGTTAATTTCATCTTATCGCAATAGTATGTTATAGCAACAGCATGATTTTAGCCACTTGATTCTATCAAGCACTTAAGCACTATGAATTGATTGAGAAGGTTTACGTTTATGTTAGTAACAAATCTAGAAAGAGCCCTTAGATCGCAAAACTCTGCGCTTACTTTGAGTTGGGCAGTGTTAAAATTGAGATTGAGTTATTTATGGTTAACATCATTTTTAATGGGCAAACCGGTATCCATATCCAATGGCTTGTTGGGTGCTGTGTTGATGACTGGTGTTCTCTGTTTTTCTTCATCGACCATTGCTGGAACTGGGTCAGGGTTTAATATAGAAAAAGCGATTTTCGATGATCCATTAATAGCTTCTGCCCGGAGTGGTGATTCACGCGCTCAATATATGGTTGCTAAAAAGTATCGTGATGGAAATGATGGGGTATCTAAAAGTGATACTCAAGCGATTTATTGGTATCAAAAATCTGCTGCACAGGGTTTTGGTCCCGCGCAAATAGATTTGGGGCAAATGTATGTCAGTGGGCGCGGTGTTAAAAAAGATTATAGTCAAGCTATCGTATTGTTTCAGCGTGCTGCGTTACAAGGACACGCCGTTGCACAATTTAATCTTGCTAACATGTATCGTAATGGTATGGGATTGCAGCAGAATTTTACGAAATCAGTTGAATTTTATCGACAAGCTGCAGAAGGTGGCTTCGTTGAGGCGCAATATAATCTGGCATTAATGTATTATTATGGAAAAGGGGCAAAACGAGATTTTTCTCAGGTGCTTCATTGGTATACGCGGGCAGCTAAACAAGGTTTTATACGTGCACAATTCTATTTGGGAAATTTATACGAAGAGGGCGAAACTGTCGTTAAGGATATGCAACAAGCTTATCGTTGGTATAGTCTTGCCGCACAGGGTGGAAGTGGAGATGCTTATGCTTCATTGCAACGAATAGCGGCAAAAATGTCGGATGCAGATATCTTAAGTGTGCAAAGGGAAGTTATGGGTGAGCAGTTTGTAGCTCACTCGTTGACTAGGGAGTCTCTGATTAAGTGAGATGACTTAATCAGAGATTCCCCTAGCATATTCTCATGTTTCTCATTGCATTGCATCGACAGGTAATCCTCGCAACCGCAACTGGTTTTTGGCTTCAATCGCGGTTTCGATCATTAGGAGTTCATTTTCCCAGTCATATTTTTGCTCGGGTTCGGATAACTTGACTTTAAGATCATGAAATGGAAGGTCGGCAAAAATTTTGACTTTTCGAGATTCTTCTATGTTTGCGGTTAGATCTGGCCAGATATCGTTAAACATATTTTCTTTCCGAATTATTTCCCAGCAGTCAATTTCTTTATAATTATCCGGTAATTTTTCGCCAAACGCGCCCTTTACGCCTGTTTGGTTAACCGCGTTTTTTTGATTGTCTGTGTGCTCGGTGTATATATACACGATCAGTTTTGGTTTGAGGCGAATAAGGTTATCGGTAATATCGATTTCGGTTGGCATCCAGCTTGAGAAAATAACATCTACCGGAAAGTCTATTTGATTTAAGTTGGTATCTCGCATGTTGTAACAACTTTCATCAAAGAAACTTTCAATTTGATTAGGTTTATCGTTAGGTTCACGCAATCCTATAACATTCAGGCCTTCGCGGGCTAACAAGCTACCAATAAACCCATTTCTTGCGTGAGCATCTACAATCACGGGAATTTTAGATATTTTTTTGCAATATTCCGCGATCGTTTGGAGCTCATGTCGTAAAGGATAATAATGAGCAATGGTTGGGCCGCTTAGTTCAGGGTTTCTGTCGGCATTACTAAAAACGAGATAGTGCAAAGGTAGATTTTTTATTCTATCGGAGAAAGGCAAAGATGTGTTCCAGGCGGGGTGTTCTTTTTCCTGAAAGCTAATAATATGGTTAAACATTGTTTGGGTAAAAGACTCCATATCGCGGAGTAAGTCAAAATTCATACTAGCCTCGTTAAAACGCCGGGTTAAAAAAATGTTTGATAACGCCCCCGTGAGGGGGGTGTTATCAATTGATACGATTATCTGACTGGTTTTTCTGGGAGTATACATGATCTCAAGGAGAAGCTCCTAGTGGAGTAACCGTTTGATTTCACAGATAAGTTGATTTGATATGCCGAACCAGGCGCTAATTATGTGGTTTTTCTTGTGCTTTAAACGGCATTTGAAACGGGTTTTATGAGTATAAATTAATGATTATCAATGATTTGCGGCAGAGTCGCTCCACAGTCCCCATTGCTCAATAGCAACGTGATTTCTACGGTAATGGCGTAACCAAGGAATTAACTTTGATCTCGATAAGGGGCGGCAAAAATAATATCCTTGAAATAAATCGCAGGAGCGTTCTTTCAAGAAAAATACTTGATCATTATATTCGACACCTTCAGCAATTACGTTTAGCCCTAAACTTTTTCCGAGAGCGATTATCGCTTCTACGATGGTTGCCGAATCCATATCTGTTGCAATGTCATGAACAAAAGACTGGTCGATTTTCAAGGTATTGAGTGGAAAGCGCTTAAGATAGCTGAGAGAAGAGTAGCCTGTTCCAAAATCATCAACCGCTAAATGAACGCCAAGCCGGTGTAACCCGCGCAAGGTTTTTGCGGCCTTTTCGACATTTGCGGCGAGAAAGCTTTCAGTGACTTCTAATTCCAAATAATGTGCAGCCAGTTTGGAGTCCTTTAATGCAGCCGCAACTTGATCGACAAATCCGTGTTCCAGAAACTGACGCATTGATAAGTTAACCGCTACACGAATGGGTTCTAATCCGGAATTTTGCCATTGTTTTGCTTCCAGACAGGCTTGCCTTAAAGCCCAGTCGCCTAATGGAACGATAAGCCCCGTGTCTTCCGCGAAAGGAATGAATTTGTCAGGCATTAACAAGCCTTTTTCTGGGTGCTCCCAGCGCATAAGGGCCTCGATACCAATGATAGCTTGTGAATGCAAATCAAATTGTGGTTGAAAATAAAGTTTAAATTCATCTCTTTCCATCGCGTGGCGCAGGCTGTTTTCTAGAATGAGATGTTCATATGCCTTGGCATTCATTCCTGAGGTATAAAATTGATAGGCGTTACGCCCTTTCTCCTTAGATCGGTACATCGCTGTATCCGCATTTTTCAATAGACTGCGCATATCGGCCGCATCGTCGGGAAACAAGGTAATCCCTATACTGGGTGTGACCACGACTTCATGACCGTCTAATCTAAAAGGAGCTTGCATCAATTCCAAAATTTTCTCGGCAACAACAGATGCATCTTCAGTGGAGTGAATGCCTTCGAGAATGATGGTAAATTCATCGCCGCCGAGTCTTGCGATGGTGTCGCCTTCACGTGCATATTGTTTTAACCGCTTAGACACCCCGCGGAGCAATTGGTCTCCTGCATGATGTCCTAAGCTATCGTTAATGTTTTTAAATCGATCAAGGTCTAAAAAAAATAACGCTATTTTGGTTTCATTGCGTTGTGATCGAGCAATCGCACGACGTAATCTATCGCGAAATAGTGCACGATTGGGAAGTCCGGTAAGTGAATCATAATTTGCAAGGTAGAGTAGTCTTTCTTCGCTTTGTTTACGTGTTGTTATATCTCTGGAAACCGCAATGATCTCAATAATTTTTCCGGTTTCATCATGAGTGACCGCTTTACTCGATGTTTCTAACCAAATGAATTGCTCGTCACTGCGTTTTACGCGATAGCAAATTGAGTCGCTAGTAGGGTGGTCTAACAATCTTTTGAATATTTTTCGCTTCGATTTCAGATCGTTGGGGTGAAAAAAATGAAATACTGATTTACCAACGATGTCTTCTTGTTGATATCCGAGCACTTTGTGACAAGCGGGTGAGACATAACTGCAAATACCTTCCGGAGTATATTTAGTAATAATATCTTGAGTATGTTCGGCAAGTAGTCGGTATTGTTCTTGAACTTCTAATAATGATTTTTTTAACAGGTAATGCTCAGTGTTATCAAATAAAGCGATAACAACACCTTGGTCGGAGTTTTTGTCATAGACAGGTGAAATACTGGCTTTTAAGTAAGAACTACCTATTTCAAATGTAGTGCTGAGATGGTAACCACTCATTCCTTGGCGAATCAAATATTCGATTTGACGCAATTGCTTGCTGACAGAAAAAATGGAATGCCCCGTTGCTACTGCAATATCGAGGTTTAGTGTTTGTGTTAAGTTTCCTTGTAGGTGGGTGATGATACCCGCAGAATCAATAGTAATAAGTGCCAAGGGTTTATGTGCAGACATTTCAGTAGAACAAGTGTCGACTCTATTTGCCGAAAATACCTTATTTTTAGGGTTTAGCTCGATGACTGAATGGTCTTTCATTTCTCGTCCTTCGTTTATTTTTTTTGTGAACCTGACTGAAGCAATGAGCTATATTAGGGTTGCCGTAATTTACATTTATTGGTTTCCAGGCGCCATTGTTGTTAGCGTTAGGCGTTAAGGAAGATAAATAACGAGCTATTTAACTGACGAATAACGCAGCTATAATGAGTGAGCAGGAAGCCAGAGATCTGAATCAATGTTTATGCTAACCCTTAGTCTCTAAAGTTAGTCTCTAAAATTTTTATATTGCAATGGTAATCCGAGATCTTGGTCTTTTAGGGTAGCCATTATTTTTTGTAAATCGTCACGTTTTTTTCCTGTTACACGAACTTGTTCATCCTGGATGGCGGCTTGTATTTTTAATTTTGAGTCTTTCGTCAATTTTATAATTTTTTTTGCGGTGTCTTTGTCAATACCTTGACGTACCGATAATTTTTGTTGTGCTGTCATACCCGAAGGTTCAATTTTTCCTTCTTCGAAGCTGCCGATGTCTATTTGACGCTTGGTCATTTTATTATAAACAATGTCACGCACTTGCTGGATTTGGAAGTCATTGTCAGCGGTTAGCATAATCAAAGTGTCGTTGAGTTCAATCTTGGCCTTTGTGCCTCTGAAGTCAAAGCGCGTTGAAATTTCACGCATTGCCTGATCCATCGCATTGGCTAATTCATGTTTGTCGACTTGAGAAACGATATCAAACGAGGGCACGTAAACTCCTTAAATTTTAATATAACGTAGTTGCATTATAATGTTACGAATAGTTGCTTAAAAAATATTCGAAAGCGATGTCGTAGTGTGAACATCGAAGTGTTATTGACACGAGTGGAGTTGTATTTCTGATATACCTTAGCGGCCTTTTTTAGCGGTTGCAAGTGCAAAGTTTTAGTATTTTAAAGTTAAATTTGTTCGTGCTTTTAACTCAAGTTGTTACAATTCTCCGGTCTGCATATTGCAGGATTTGCCGCTTTTTGTTTTTTTTTGCAAGCTGGGGTTTTGTCATATCTTGCAATATAAAATCCTTTGCGTAATGCGTTTCGTCAGGTGGCGTTATCGATTTGTCTAATTATTAGAGTAACTGATTTGGAGTAACTGTGATTTGTGTATAGTGGGATTTGTGCTTATTAATCACCCATGGCGATGTTAATGAACGCTTGATGCTGAGCTTCGGCGTGGCGAACGATTTTTGCTCAAATCCATGGAGTTCTCTTGGTGAATGCTTCATAATGCGCAATAATTATTTTCTTGGAGAGTTTAAAGTGGCGTATAAGAATATTTTTCTTTCAGTAATCTTGGGATTTGCATTCACCAGTCAAATTGTGTTTTCTGCAGAAGAAGGAATGAGTTCCGGTGCGGATCATTCCGCGATGCCATCGCCACATTCAACGCAGATGAATACCCCCCATGGAATGCCGCCTGCGCAGAATAACGCAACGTTTACCCCGCCTGCTCAATCACAGATCTACAAAGGCAAAGTCATCGATCTGGTCAAAGGTTCTGGTTACAGTTATATGCAGGTGGACTCAGGAAGTGAGAAATACTGGGTTGCAGGTACCACTGCTGAGGTCAAAAAAGGTGATATGATTGAGCATGATTTAAACGTTACGATGGAAAATTTCACCAGTCGCTCACTGAGTCGAACATTCGAAAAAATAATATTTGCGTCTAATGTATCTGTTGCTAAATAACTAAGGTATATAACGGATGTTGTATTTAGTTTGCCGCAAAGCTTAATCAGAGCTTCCCTGGATTCCGCAGTTGAGCGCCATGAGGGAGCATTAAGCGGTTGAATAGGGCAGTGGGCTTGTGTCTGTGCATAAGACGCAAGCTTTTTTTATAGGGGTGTGGCGGAAATATTGTGGGATGGCTTGATTATGGCGCTTCTCCTGGAGGGGCGTTCAAATGTTTTTCAATCGCCTGTTCTAGGCTGTCTTGTTTTCCCTCACACTGAATTTCAGAATGAAATTGTCCACCTTTATAGAGATAGAATGCAGGAAGATGAAATATATCAAACTCCTGAGCAAGTGCAGCTTCTGATTCAGCGTCTACAATAAATAGATCAATATCCGGGTTATCTTTTTTGTAGTCAAAGAGTAATTTTTTCCAATGGTTGCAAGAGCTACAGCCTTGTTTTTCGAACATAGCTAGCGCCACGTTTGTTGTTTCAGATATTTTTTGATGAAAGTTAAATTGATCCAAGGGGAGAAACGTTTGGCGAAATAGATCAATATCAATGATGTTAGCCATATTTTGGGAATTTCCTCGTCGTTTGAACTCGGGGTTTGCAACTTGAAAGTGGAACTTTTGATACTATACCCATAGCAACCCATATAAGAAAGTCATAAAAGTTGGTTTGAATCGCTGCCATCTAAGACATATACTCAATACAATACTTAATCCCAGGGGTTTTTAAATATAATGAAAGCAATTTCAGTGACATTTTTTTCTCTTATCATCGCGCTTGGCCTAAGTGTTGGACAAGTTGAGGCTAAGAAATTTGGTTCTGGAAAATCGTTTGGCAGTAAAAAATCGTTTTTTTCTCCGCAAAAGAGAAATGTTCAGAAATCACCAACAAAAAGTGTTGAAACCCCCGGTGGCCAAGCAGCTGCGGGTACTGCGGGAGGCGCGGCTGCAGGTGGTGCTGCCCGTTCAGGATTAATGGCGGGCATTGCAGGTTTGGCAATGGGAGGCATGCTTGGCGCATTGTTTTTTGGCGGTGCGTTTGAAAATATCAATTTAATGGATATATTGATATTTGCTTTGCTTGGATTTCTTCTCTATAAGATCTTTGTCGCGCGCAAACGAGCGCAGTATCAAGCGCAGGAAACGGCAACCGCTGAAGGCCCAGTGGCGTTTGAAGAAAAACCAAATGCACATGAGGTAGCCACCCAACAGAGAGCTACACAAGAAATACCTAGTCAACAAATACCTAAGCTGCGAAAAGAGGAAAACTCTCAATTTGATACCGATGTAATGTTCAAAAATAAAAATAAAGCAGGAACCGAAGTAGCAGAGAGTACGGTTGACCCAGCTGTAGAATCAGATCCTATCGAAACCATTGATTTTAATGCGGGAGCACCTAAAGTACCCAAAGGGTTTGATACGAATAATTTTCTGCAAGGTGCAAAGACGGCTTATGAACGACTCCACAAAGCTTGGGATGAAGGAGATCTTGCGGATATACGACAGTTTACCACCGACAAGGTTTTTGGTGAGGTGCAAGATCAGTTTCAGCAACGTGATGGTGATAATAAAACCGAGTTATTAGAGGCTGATGCGCAATTGCTTGAAGTGAAAGAAAACGGCAGTGAATTGGAGGCATCCGTTTATTTCAAGGTCGAATTACGGGAGACCGATTTAAGCTCGGGTCCTGATGGGCGCATTGTTAAATCTGAAGAAGTTTGGCATTTTACGCAGCCGATTCACGGCAAGCAAACCACATGGAATTTAGATGGAATACAGCAAGTCGAAGACTAGTCATTCACATCCTAGGCTTTTTGCTTAACCCCAAAAAAGCGTTGTTCGCATGAGCAGCGCTTTTTTTGTTTGTGGCTACGGGTATATTATCAACAAAGGAGTCAAAAAATGACCGAAGAGATTAAAGACGAGGCAAAAGAAGCGGTAGCAGAAGATATTGATATCCGTGGAAAAGTGCGCGCCATTATATTGAGGGCATTGACTGAGCGGCAGTTGGACAAAGATAATCTAAAATCTGTCATTCATTCCGTTGCAACTGGGGTTACCGAAGGAGCCAGTGGTGATGCTGAAAAATTAGAGGGATCATTAAAACAAGCTGTTTCAGGAATTGACGACGCGTTAGAAAAAACAGTGCTCGCTGCAAAGCTAGCGACTAAAGAAGCTATTGGTAAGACCAAGGAATTTGCTGATCAAGAATTGAAGAACAGTATTAACGAGCTTGAAACCCTAGAAGATATGTTTATTGACACCTTAAATGTCGTCGCAAGAAATACCGAGAGAATGAGTACCGGTATCTTAAATGATTTGGCGAGTCATTTGAAAGCCTCTGGTACTCAAGCAGGCCGTAGCGCAAAAGATGCGTTACAGGAGCTACAACAAGACTTGTCTGCGGCTGGGCGAGAAAGTGTAAACCATGCGACTTCCGCTGGAAAGGAGACGGCTAATAATATTGCGCAAATTGCGAGTGGAATACTTTCCGGTTTGGCGGATGCATTAAATGAAAAAAACACTGATCGAAAAAATACTAATTCGTAGTTCTTTATGTTTCTAGAAACTTTAACAGCCGCACGTGACCTCGGACGGTTACAAGAAATTGCCTCTGTTCTGATTCGGTTTGGATTTAGTGACTTAGTCCGGCGACTCGGAATCAGTCATGCGCTGGACTAAGTCACTAAATCCAAACCGAATCAGAACGTCGTGCCGATGTAGATGTTC
>CAZWUO010000020.1:0-30822 GCA_964636675.1 uncultured Ectothiorhodospiraceae bacterium | reverse complement strand
TACTGCATTTGATCCATACAATACTGTTTTGCCGTTTTCAGGTGATAATGAGTCTTTTCCCGGAGCTGTGGCGCCGGATAATGTAAGTCCTGCGCTAGTAACGAAACCCATATTAAGAGGCGACGCTACCACTACGAACCCAGTGACTAAAGAATATCAAGTGTGTTTAAAGTGTCACTCAAATTTTGGAATTATTTCAACCGATTTGACTGGTAACCAGCATATTAATGTTGCTATGGAAGTTCGTCCAAAAAATAGTCCGGCTGGAGGGCATGTTGCAAACAACCACAATAGCTGGCATCCGGTAGCGGGTGCGACTGATGCGGACGCGCTCCGCACTTTTAGAATACCATTGACAAACATGGAATCGCCCTTTAATGTAACAGGCGCTATTGGAAACCAAACCATGTATTGCGCGGATTGTCATTCTCCGGAAAACCCGGCAAATGCAATTCTTGCCAAAGGATCGCATGGTGGAGCGACTGCGGTGCCAGGAATGGTATTCGCGGGTGATGACTCGCTCTGTACCAGTTGTCATGTTGCGGAGCAATATAAACCTTCGGTGGCTCCGGGAACGATAGAAAATAGTGGTTTTGCGTGTGCAGTTGCAGCCGATTGTTTGCAGGTTGATAATGCAACGCCCAGCTCTTACACCAATAACTTACATGTGGCTCATTCACTTGTGGATGGCGCTTATAGTTGTTCGCAATGTCATGTGCAAATTCCGCATGGTTGGGAGAATAAAGCCTTGTTAGTAAACAGAGGCACTCGAGCAACTGTACCTACATTAGCTTCGGGTAGAAGTTATTATGCCGCCGATGCCCAATTGAATATGGATTTTATCGCTCCATCTGGGCAGTGGAATCGGGATGCGAACACTGCATCAGGCGTTGGTGGTGCACCCCGTGACGATGATTGTCAAAGTTCAGGTTGCCATACCAATTAGGATTGTCACTTGCCTATTCCTTAGTCATTCATAGTGTTTGTTTTTTACCAAGGTCTTCTTCATTTCTAAAAGCAGTTACTATTTGTTGGAGGATAAGCAATATCCTGAAGAACAATACGATTTACTAACCGCACGGGTTTTGTGGGTGCCTTAGTCATGGGGGATCAGGTCTTAGTTGGTGCTATTCCGATGAAAGATATGGATTTAGTTGTCATACCAAAAACACGGACGCTAACCATTAACCCTGAAAGTCCCAATGTTGCGGTGTCGATGGCAAAGTAAAGGACAAATTGTCGCTCAATAATTGTACTCACCCAAGGATCAGTTGTCCGGTTGTGTCGCAATCTATCAATGCCTGATCGATTTCATTCCCTATTGGAAAGGTTTGTTCGAAGTAGGTCAGCCTGTTCCTGGACAGGCTCCTAGAGTATCTCCCCCTAAAATGCTAGACTTCGCTACTTGCAGTATCTATTCGCAATAAAATAATAAGATAAATAAACCGCGTTTTTTCAAGCCTATTCCCTGTGGAGTAATGCAAATGTTAGAAACCGCGCGCCTGCAATGCATACGCGGCGATCGGGTGTTGTTCTCGGATCTGAGTTTCACCTTAAAACAAAACGAGTTAATGTACCTCAAGGGGGTTAACGGGAGTGGCAAAACATCTTTATTAAGAATGCTTTGCGGCTTGGTTACGCCCGCAGAAGGGGATATTTCTTGGTGTGGCGAAAATATCCGTCAATTAAAAGAGGAATATTTCCGGCAGTTACTCTATATCGGCCATCTCCCGGGTATTAAGGCGGAGTTGACGCCGTTAGAAAACCTCAAAATAAGCTGTGCAATAAATGGTTGCCCTATCACAGAGGATCAAGCTTGGGATGCTCTCGATAAAATCGGCTTGCGTGGCAGAGAAGATCTTCCCTCAAAAGTATTGTCTCAAGGTCAAAAACGCAGAGTTGCACTTGCGCGTATTTTGCTGACGGATGCTAAATTGTGGATTCTTGATGAGCCGTTTACTGCGCTTGATGTCGATGCAGTTGCGATGCTGCAAGCCGTTTTAGCGGAGCATGTACAGCGTGGTGGCATGGTGTTGCTGACCACGCACCAGGAATTTGAGGTTTCCACGGGTATTGCACATACCTTAGTGCTCGGAAAAGCCGGTGGCCAAGCATGATCCTAGAATCCTCAGTTGAACGAGTTGAAGTGTGTGTTTGTAACGGTGTAGATCAAGGCGTAACGACGCGGAATAGCCCGGCTATTCCAAGGAGTTACAACGCTGAGATTCACCGTTACAAGCGTGCAATTCGACGCGTAGCGAAACTCATCCCATGGATGAACTGCGGCGTACTTAGAAAGTGTAATAATTACATTATGTTACATTCATCGCCAAGCGATCAACTGAGGAATCTAGGATGACAGCGATGATTCGTTGGGTGCTTTGGCGCGAATTAACCATTGCCATGCGTACCAAATCAGAAGTCCTAACGACCTTGTTTTTTTTCGTCATTGTTATTACCTTATTTCCCTTAGGCGTAGGGCCAGAAACAGCAACACTGGAGCTAATAGGCCCTGGTATTCTCTGGGTTGCCGCATTGCTTGCATCGATGTTATCGCTTAATCGTATGTTTGCTGAAGATTATCAAGATGGTACCTTGGAGCAAATGTTGGTGGCTGCGCAGCCGCTGTTTTTAATTGTAGCGAGCAAGATTTTCTCCCATTGGATGGTGAGTGGTTTACCGTTGGTATTAATTTCACCGTTGTTGAGTATGCAACTTGGCTTAAATACAGAAAGTACGCTCATCCTAATGCTGACCTTATTAATAGGCACACCCATACTGAGTTTAATCGGTGCAATTGGGGCTGGCCTAACTTTAGGGGTTCGCGGCGGCGGCGTGCTCTTGTCATTATTGGTGTTGCCGTTGTATATTCCGGTGCTGATTTTTGGTGCAGGGGCAGTAGAGGCTGTTCGTGCAGGTTTGGAGATTGAGGGCCATTTGTCACTTTTAGGCGCTTTTTTAGTATTGGCAATGGTATTGGCACCCTGGGGTGCTGCTGCCTCGTTACGAATTTCGTTGGATTAATATAATGCAAATGTTTACTAAAGCGTTTTGGTTACAACTTTCGACACCTAAGGCATTCTATCCGGTTGCCGGGTCGTTGGCGCCGTGGTTTATGATGCTTGCCGCTATTCTTTGCGTCATCGGCTTGTATATTGGTTTTTTTGTAGCTCCGGTGGATTATCAGCAGGGTAATAGTTATCGGATTATGTTTATTCATGTTCCGGCCGCGTGGATGGGGATGTTTATTTACCTGGTCATGTGTGCTTATGCAGCAATAGGCTTGATCTGGAATACCCGTTTGTCGAGCATGATGGCGAGCGCATTGGCACCTACTGGCGCACTGTTTACCTTCATTGCCTTATGGACGGGAGCGCTCTGGGGTAAACCCACGTGGGGGGCTTATTGGGTTTGGGATGCGCGCTTAACGTCTTTTCTGATTCTTTTATTCTTATATATAGGCTATATGTCATTGCAAGCGGCTATCGATGATCAACAGCGGGCAGCTAAAGCGAGTGCATTATTGGCCTTGGTGGGAGTGGTTAACATTCCTATCATCTATTTCTCCGTAAAATGGTGGAACACTTTGCATCAAGGAATGTCTGTTACTGTGACGGATGCACCGACGATGGCACCTTCCATGGCTGGGGCGATGTTTGTTATGGCCTTTGCCTTTTGGATGTATGCGATTGGCATTGCGCTAATGCGGGTGCGAACTATTATTCTTGAGCGTGAGCGGCATTCTTCCTGGGTGCAAGACTTGGGTAAAGGGGAGGGAAACCATGGCTGAGTTTTTTGCAATGGGTGGGCACGGATTTTATATCTGGAGTTCCTACGGTGTGACCTTTTTGTTTTTAGCGACGGAAGTTTTTTTGTTAATCAGAAAGAAAAAAACCATAATGCAACGCTTAACACGTATTGCACGCATGAATAGAGAGTAGAAAAATGAAAGCAAGACATAAGAGATTAGTATTTGTCGGGGCAGGAGTGGCGGCCTTAGGTGTTGTCGCTGCGTTATTATTGAATGCGTTTAACAGTAATATGGTTTTTTTCTATAGTCCGACCGATGTGCTTGCAGATAAAGCACCTGCTGACCGTGCTTTCCGTCTTGGTGGTTTGGTCGAAGTCGGAACTTTGCAGCGCGAAAATGACGGCTTAACCGTGCATTTTTATGTGACTGACAATGCTGAGCGCATTCGCGTGACTTATTCTGGCATTCTTCCCGATTTATTCAGAGAAGGCCAAGGTGTGGTGACCCAAGGAAAATTTGGTGCGGACGGGGGGTTTATGGCAAGTGAAGTTCTTGCAAAACATGATGAGGAGTATATGCCGCCAGAGGTTGCAGAAGCACTCGAAAAAACAAAACAGGCTCAGCTTGAAAAGGCGGGCATTGATAAGGCCGATTTAATCGGTGTCGGGGTTAAGGAGGGTATTTAGTCGTGATCGCAGAAATAGGACATTTTGCGCTGATATTAGCGCTTATTCTTTCAATCGTACAATTTGTCATACCATTGATTGGTTCATTTAATGGTAATGTTGGTTTTATGGGAGTGGCTAGGCCTGCTGCTCAGGGTCAATTTGTATTCATGTTGATTGCATTTATTTGCTTAATCACGGTTTTTGTTCAAGATGATTTTTCGGTCTTATATGCGATAAATCATTCGAATTCTCTGTTGCCGGTGATATACAAAGTTTCAGCGGTATGGGGCGGCCATGAAGGCTCCATGCTGTTGTGGATTCTCATGCTGGCAGGCTGGGGCATGTGTGTCGCCCTATTTAGTCGCAACCTACCACAGGACATGGTTGCCAGAGTTATTTCCGTGATGGGATTTATCAGCATCGGTTTTCTTTTATTTTTGTTAATCACTTCTAATCCTTTTGAACGCGTATTTCCGCCAGCACTTGACGGTCGTGATCTTAATCCATTATTGCAAGATCCAGGTTTGATTATTCATCCGCCATTGCTTTACATGGGTTATGTGGGTTTTTCTGTGGCATTTGCATTTGCCATAGCCGCCCTTCTTGGTGGAAAAATGGATGCTACCTGGGCGCGCTGGTCGCGTCCATGGACGACGGTTGCTTGGGTATTTTTAACCTTAGGGATTGCATTAGGAAGTTGGTGGGCTTACTACGAACTTGGCTGGGGCGGCTGGTGGTTTTGGGATCCGGTCGAAAATGCCTCATTTATGCCCTGGTTAGTGGGAACGGCATTGGTGCATTCGTTGGCGGCTACCGAGAAGCGAGGTAGTTTTAAAAACTGGACGGTATTGCTCGCAATTTTTGCGTTTTCTTTAAGTTTACTGGGTACTTTTTTAGTTCGCTCGGGCGTTCTTACCTCGGTACATTCATTTGCCGCAGACCCTGAACGCGGTACCTTTATCTTGGTTTTTTTGGCGATTGTCGTAGGCAGCTCATTGTTGCTCTATGCATGGCGAGCACCCAAGGTGGGCTTGGGTGGAAAATTTAACTTGGTGTCAAGGGAGTCATTTTTACTTTCCAATAATGTGTTACTGGCGGTTGCTTGCGCAGCGGTATTGCTGGGTACTTTATATCCCTTGTTATTGGATGCCTTGGGTAAAGGAAAGATCTCGGTTGGCCCGCCTTATTTTAACGCCGTTTTTGTTCCGCTGATGACGCCGTTGATATTTTTAATGTCGATTGGCCCGCTTGCACGCTGGAAAAAAGCGAGCATACCGGATATCGCTCAACGTTTGAAATGGGCGGCGGTGGTGAGTCTTGTGTCGGCGCTTATTATTCCTTTCATGATGGGTGAATGGACACCGATGATTAGTTTTGGTGTATTACTTTCGGTTTGGGTGACGGCTGGAATTGTGGTCAACATTAGGAGCCGTTTTATTCAGCGAGCTAAAGCGGGTGCAAAAGTGGGTAGCTTGTCACGCAGTTATTACGGTATGCAGCTCGCCCATTTTGGCATTGCTGTGTTCATCTTTGGGGTGACCATGGTGATGGGGTATGAAGTTGAAAAAGATGTACGTGTCGATGTGGGGGATACGATTACCGTAGGCGATTATGTTTTTCGTTTTGATGGGGTAACGGATGCACGAGGGCCGAATTATGATGCTCAGCGTGGACAAGTGACGGTTTTTCGGGACGAGCGTGAGGTGAGCGTCATGTATCCGGAAAAGCGTTTTTACAATGTTCAACAGCAAGTAATGACGGAAGCTGCTATTGATACCGGGTTTTTTGGTGATTTATATGTGTCTTTAGGTGAACCCGTGGGCAAGGGTGCTTGGAGTATTCGTGTTTACCACAAACCGTTTGTTGATTGGATTTGGGCAGGTTGTTTGTTGATGGGCTTGGGTGGTTTATTGGCCATCATGGACAAGCGTTATCGTTTGGTTTCACGCAAGGAAAAGAAATTGGCAAAGGTGAAGAATAATGAGACTGCTGCCGTGGGTGCAACAACGGAGGCAAAAGCCTAATGCTGAGGTATCTTTTGCCGTTGGTTGTTTTTGTGATAATGATTGGTTTTTTTTGGGTTGGCCTTGGGAAAGACCCCCATCTATTACCTTCTGCGCTATTGGATAAACCTGCGCCCGCTTTTACCTTAAATGATTTGCACAACCCCGAAAAATCGTATGCTAACGCAGATATGCAAGGCAAGGTGTGGGTACTGAATGTGTGGGCGTCATGGTGTGCAGCATGCCGTTCAGAGCATCCTTTATTTATGGATATTGCGCGTCAAGGCGAGATTAATCTATATGGTTTGAATTATAAAGACAAACGCAATGATGCAATGACTTGGCTGCGGCAATTGGGCAACCCTTATATCGCGAGTTTATCTGATTTATCGGGTGATGTTGGTATTGATTATGGCGTTTATGGTGTGCCTGAAACATTTATCATCGATAAGCAAGGGATAATTCGCATGAAGTATGTGGGACCGGTATCTCGAGCTGCTTGGCAAGAAAAATTATTGCCAAAAATTAAGGAGCTTGGAGGATGAAAGTCTTAGTATTTATACTGTGTTTTATTGGATGGACGCATATTGCGCTGGCCAAAGAGGCTTTGCCCAATGTTGATCCAAAGATTAAGGAGCGGTTTAAGGCAATTACTTCCGAGTTGCGCTGTCAGAAATGCCAAAACCAAACGCTTTATGATTCTGCTGCAGGTCTTGCCGATGATTTGAAGCGTCAAGTGACTCAGCAAATTAATTCCGGAAAAACCGATGAGGAAATTATCGAGTACATGGTTGAAAGATATGGTGAGTTCATCCGTTATCGCCCCGATTTTAATACGAGCACTATGTTGCTTTGGGTTGGGCCTTTTATTTTATTGTTAATGGGTGGGTTGTTATTGATTTATCAAATAAAAAAACACCGAACCATGATTTCAGATAATCCATTAAGTGCAGAACAGCTTTCCAGAGCGGAAGCTCTGATGAAGCAAAAAGGTGAGGGACGTTAAAGATGTTAGTGTTTTGGATGATTGCGATACTGTTTATCGTTATTGCATTAGGACTTATTTTACCGCCCTTACTGCGTAATAAAGAGCATAAAACAGCTAAGCGTGAAGAGATTAATATTTCGGTCTACCAGGATCAATTGGAAGAATTAGAAAATGATTTGGCAAATGGCACTATTAGCCAAGAGCAATACGCAGGTGCTAAATTAGATATCGAAAAGAATTTACTCGATGATGTTGATTTAGTTGAAAAAGCGAGCTGTGGGGAATCTAATCTCTCGCTCAATTCAAAGCTGGGCAAGGTCGTAGCGGGTGTTATGGTTGTGGTCATTCCGGCAGTGACGGTTACTCTGTATGGGATATGGGGTGCGGGAGAAGCAGGGCTTAACCCTGAAAATGCAGTTGCCGAGGTGAGCAATGAGCAGCATGATCTTGATATTGATCAGCTTTTGGCGCAACTTGAAGCGCGTCTACAAGCTGAGCCGAATGACGGTGAAGGCTGGTATATGCTAGCAAGGACTTACCAGTTTATGCAACGCTATGATGATTCGGTCATTGCCTTTGAACGTGCTTTAAAGCTTGGTGGTGGACGAAGTGCTGATATATTAGCGAGTTATGCGGATGTTCGCGCAATGGCGAATGGACGTATGACCGATGCGAGAACCATAGAGATACTTGAGCAAGCTTTGCAAATTGATCCCAAACATACTAAATCACTTTGGTTGGCGGGCACAACGGCGTACCAAACGAAGGAATTTAAAACGGCACTGAAATACTGGGAGCGACTATACGCTATTTTACCCGAAGGCGGCGAGGAGCGCACTCAAATTCTGGCTAATATCAATGAAGCGAAGTCGTTGATGGGAACGCCAATAATGTTGCAGTCACCTCCCCAGGCGGTAAATGTCGTGGCAAAAAACGACAGTCTTATTGCTGGCGTGGCGAGAATAACCGGTAGCGTGGGTTTGGCGAGCGAAATTTCAGCAAAAGCGAGTCCAGAAGATACGGTGTTCATCTTTGCTCGTGCGGTGCAGGGGCCTAAAATGCCGTTGGCAATTGTACGTAAGCAGGTTAAAGATTTACCTTTTGAATTTGTTCTCGATGATAGCCAGTCAATGAGTCCGCAGATGAAATTATCATCTTTTACGCATGTTATCGTTGGAGCGAGAGTGTCTAAATCCGGTGATGCTATACCTCAAGCCGGTGATCTCGAAGGTTTTAGCGACGAATTGGCTTTGAGTTCTGAGGCTTCGGTTTCTTTGCTGATCGACACTGTAATTAATTGATTTTTAAAACTAAACCTGACTTTAAAAGCCGCGAATTAGATCTCGCGGTTTTTTTTGTGCTGGCGCAGTTGTCAATGTATTGACTTTCATGTTTAACAGTATTACATTTGTTAGACGTTTTCTGATGTATTTTCCTAAGTATGTGTTTTAGAAAAATAATTTCTCTTTCAGTATATTTCAGAAAGCGCTTAGATATTTGCCTTGCTCGAGTAATCCAGTGGTGGTTACTCGGTTGGTGGTGAGGGTCTAAGTATTTTAATAATATTAATTTGTTTTTTGATGGAAGGAGATTATAAATGCAAAAGTATGGTAATTCAGACTCAGGTTTTATGCCTGACCATGCCCGAAGAATGCAGCAAAGAGCGCGAAACGTGGCGTTAAAACGCAAAGAAGAATACTTGGGAGCAAGAGTCCCCAAAGGTTTAAAGGATCGTGTATTAAACCAGGCTAAGGAGCAAGGGATTCCTGTATCGTTGCTCATCCGACGTGTGTTAGAAGAAGTGTTTATGGAGAAAAATGGCATCTCATCGAAAGATGGAAGCAAAGTATCGAATAAGGGTGTCGAAGATCCGGAGACAAGTTTGCAGTTTCAAGAGATCATTGGTTGGAAGTCAATAGAGCTGAATCGAGATTCAACTTGCCGCCAGTGTAAGCATCCCATGCAGCCAGGCAAAGAAGCGCATATTGCAATAACACCAAGTCAGGATCAGCTGCTTATCGTGTGCGGAAGCTGCAAAAAATTTCTTCAGGCTTGATCTTAGAATAATGAAAGTTGGATTTTTATTGTTATTATTTTTTATTAGCATACCTCAGTGCGCACGGGCTGCGGATAATGAAGATATTGATATTCCCGCAGATTTAGGACGCTACACTGGAAAAAAAGCTGCTTCGCTTAATTTGGGTGGTTATCTGAGAAATGAAACTGCGTATCGTTTTGATGAACCTCGATCGTTTACGAAAATAAGAAATACTGTTTCGTTAAACGCCAAACTGGATATAGGAAGTTGGGCCAGATTTTATGCTTCAGGTTGGGCTTATTACGACAGTGTTTATGACTTTATTAATTATGAAACCATTGCATCGCGGGTAAAACGCGATGAAAAAGAACCCTTGGTTTTTGTCGAGCAATTGCCCGAAGAAGAGGATAGGGAGCGTCAAGAATTGCGCGAAGCCTATTTGGATTTATATCTTGGAAATTTTGATTTTCGGATAGGTAAACAATACATCATTTGGGGTGTTCTCGAGGGTATACGTATTGTGGATGAGATAAACCCAATGGATTTCCGTGAATTGATTTTGCCGGAGCTTCTTGATTACCGTATTCCTCTGTGGTCGTTCAAAGCGAATTATTATGGCTCAGGCGCAACATACGAATTAATTTGGATTCCTGAGTTGAAATTTCACCAACCTGCGCCTCGAGGTTCTGAATGGGAGTTGTTTCAAATTCTAGAGGCTACCAGCACCCCAGAGAACTATAATCCGATCTATTCAGAAGCGGGTATTAAAATGACTCGTGATATTTTCGATACCGAGGTATCTTGGAGTTTTTTTTATACCTGGGATGACTATCCGTCGACGTTTAGAATAATATCACTTGCTGATGTGAGTGATCCTAATCCGACAGAAGATCTTGCGATTCTTCCTACCTATGCACGTATGGCGATGTTTGGTTCTACATTTACCCGGGAAATTCGTGGCAACATAATGAAAGGCGAGTTTGCTTATGTCTCTGGAAAGTACTTTGCGATTAGGGATGTGTATGTAGATGGGTTTTTATTCAGTGACGGAGAAGTTCAACGAGATCATATTCGTTGGGGCTTGGGTTATGATTTTAGTTTTGCCGGGGCGGATATATCTCCGGCCTTAGCTCAGTGGGTAATCCTGGGTTATGAGGATATGATTCTCAGCGATCAGTTTGATACAACATTTAATCTTTTTATCCGTAAGCCGTTGCAAAAACAATCTGCTGTTTTTAGCATGCTGCTCATCTATCTAATCAATTTTAATGAAGTTTTTATCAAGCCAAAATTCACTTTTAATCTGACCAATCAATTCCAGGTTACTACCGGTTTAGATATATTCATGGGCGTCCGAACTCAGTTTGGACGGGCAATTGATCAGAATGATCCGGGTGGTCTGAGGGATATTGAGCAGCGCGCCCAATTCATCGGGAATTTTCGAGATAATAGACGCATGTTTGTCGAATTTAAATTTAGTTTCTAGGGAAAGTTAAGTATGTTAAAAAAACTGTATTCAATTGGTGTCCGTTATCCCAAAGTTGTGTTGTTAGTGATGCTCACTATAACGGTTTTATTTGCTTCCCAATTGGGTGGTTTACGCTGGGAAACAGACGCCAGAGTCTATTTACCGAAAGGTCATGAGGCAATCATTTATGATGAAAAAATTGATGATCTTTTTGGCGTTAAAGACTCGTTTATTATTGCGATTGAAAATGAAGATGGTATTTATAATGTTGAAACATTGACACGAATTAAGCGTGTCACTGATAAAATTGCAGCACTGCCAGGTGTGCAAGCGACGCGAACAGTAGATGTCGTTTCACTATCGACAGCAACATATTTTACCGGTAATGAAACTGAAATTGGTGCATTGCCAGTGATGGCAACCGTTCCGCAAAATGATCAGCAGCTAATTGATTTAAAAAGGCGCCTAGATAGCAATGCCGATTTGTTTGTTGGGAATATTGTATCCGCTGATGGTACAGCTGCGATGATTCGAGCAAAACTGAAAGAAGGAATGGCTAACCGCTGGATGACCTATTGGCAGGTCAAAGGGATTATCAGTGCGGAGACTGGTGAGGACAGCGGTGCTAATTGGGGGGATGAGCAAGGCGATTGGCAAAAATGGAAGCAAGATAAACAAGATAATGAAACCATAGAAGAGCCTGATTCAGGTGCAGAGCAATGGTCAGAAGAGCAAATGAAATGGTGGAATAGCCAAAAGGAAGATCAGGACATTGCTGCAGGAGATTCTGATGCGTCTACCGAGTGGCCGGAAGCAAAACCAGAAATTCAGGTGTTCTCCAAGCCTAGTTCGCCATCAGATGGTAGTTCGATCACTAAGGCTGATACTTTTGCAGAAAACTGGCCTGGACAAGAGGAGGAGGAGGAACAGTGGGCGGCAAGTAATTTTGCATCTGCTAGTCCCTCTGAAGGGACTACCGAGGCAGTAGAAAATAATGCGCCAAACACAGAAGATGACGCAGCCCTAGTAGGGCATCCTAATGATAAGTTTTATCTTGCGGGTCGCCCAGTTATTGAAGTGTCTTCTGGTACGTATGCAATGGAAGATATGAAAATTATGATTCCAATGATTATCGTCGTCATGGGGCTTGTATTATTAGTTATTTTTCGCACGGCGCGCGGTATGTTGTTGCCACTAGCCGTTATGGCATCCGCTATCATTTGGACAATGGGTACCATGGTGTTATTCGATGTGCCCCTTTATACCATATCGACAATGCTCCCGGTTATTTTGGTCGCGGTCTGTATTGGGGATGCGGTACATATTTTGAGTACCTATAATGATACGGTGCTTGAAGATCCACAAAGAGATTCAAAAGATATTGTCACTGATTCCATGCAGCGGCTAGGAGCTCCCCTTATCATGACATCGTTAACGACGAGTATTGGTTTTTTAGCGTTGTTATTTGCAGAAATGCCTCCTTTCCGAATTTTTGGGTTTTACGCGATGATTGGAATTTTATATTCATGGCTGATTAGTATTCTATTTTTACCTGCGATTCTTAGTTTATTAAAACCTAAAGTAGGCAATTATTTTGAAAAAAAACGTGCAATGCGAGTTTATAATGCGCCAAGTCGATTATCTTGGGCACTGAAAAATAGTGGCGCATGGATTAATGATCATAAGCGCTTCGTTGGAATGTTTTTATTAGCCTTGCTTTTACTCGCAGGATATGGTTCTTCAAAATTATACATCAATTCAAGCTGGATGAGCGATTTTAGAGAGGACTCTGAAGTATTCGTAGCGACCGAAATGTTAAACAAAAAGTTTTCGGGGACTATCTTTCTAAATATTGTTATTGAAGCGAATGAAAAAGGAGCGTTTAAAGATCCTAAGCTTTTACGCAAAATGGAAGCTTTACAGGATTACCTGCAAGATATCCCCAATGTTGGTGATACTCTATCAGTGGTTGATTATGTAAAAAGCATGAACCGATCGCTGCATGCAGGAAATAAGGAATTCGAAATTATTCCAGATACCAAAGAACTCATTGGTGAGTATCTGTATTTATTTTCTGTGTCAGGTCGTCCTGAGCAGTTAGATGAAGTCGTCGATTTTGATTATCAAACCGGTTTGATCAGCGTTGTCGTGCAAACCGATTATACCAGAGAGTTAAAAGTTATCATTGATGCTGCTAATGATTTTGTTGCTAAGGAGTTTAATGATCTCGGTGTAGAGGTGAATCTTGCCGGTTCGGCAAATAACTCGTATATCTGGGCTGATTTACTGATAGGTAGTCAAACCACGGCTATTGTCGTTTCAAAACTCGTTATATTACTGGTAGCCTCGTTAGTATTTTTATCATTTCTAAAAGGTATTTATATCGTTATTCCGGTCACGGTTTCTACATTGTTAGTCGCGGGTTTTGCAGGGCTATTTAATGTTGCGCTTGATGTTTCTACAGCGCTGGCAGCCGGTATTGCCATCGGTGTAGGTGTAGATTATGCGGTTCACTATGTGTTTCGTTACCTCGCTGAACGCAAATCAGGAAGTGATCACAACCAAGCTACAGCGGAAACATTGGGTACGACAGGAAGAACTATTGTGCTTAATGCGATTGTAGTCACTGCTGGTTTTTCTGTGTTATTTTTATCAAATTTTCCACCGCATGTAAAACTAGGATATTTTGTTACTGCGTATATGGTGGTTAGTTGCTTAATTGCGGTGCTTGTTTTGCCTACCGTAATGTCACTTTTTCAGCCCAAGATGAAAACTTGAGGTGTGTTAACAATATGCGATCGTTGAACGTTATTGCAATCCTTTTTTTCAGCACATTTGGCTTTTCTGTTGCTAGTGTGCCGACTAAGGGTTGGATTTTTTCACCTGTTGCAGGCGTTAACCGGCCATCGTTAGACGTGATATACGAGGAATTGTTTAACGCTCCTTTTGTTGGAGACTCGGAATTAACAACAGATGTACCAGAAGATGTGGAAGGGGCAAATACTTATCCTACTGAAAGGTTTTTTTTTGAAAATCCGATGCAAGCTCCCGATTTTGGTTTTGAATCAGGAATCGAACTGAGTAGAAATTTTGGATTCAAGACTGATTTTATTATTGGAATAAGTGCTTGGGAAATAAGCTCCAAGGCGATTACTTTGGTAACTATGCCTTTACAAGGGCAGGGCGACAATCGAGCGCAGTACGAACGTCGCGCAAAATTTTCTTATACGCAGTATTACTTCGGGCTGCGGCGGTATTTGTTTGAAAGAAAAAACAGAGTAAATATTTATACCAATTTTACGATTCACCAAATGTTTGATATTGACTATGAAGAAACCAATGTGTTTTCATTTCTAACCGGAGCTCCAGCGGGTTTTCGGCGCATAATGCGTTATCAAACACAAGCAACGGGTCTGATGATGATGCAGTTTGGTGGTGGTGCGGAGTTTAGGTTCGCAGATAGGTTTTCCCTCGGTCTTGAAGGTGGATATGCATTCACATTAATTAGTGGGTCATTAAAAGGGGTTAGGTTAGTTAATGACTTAAATAACGGGGATCGTCTTGATCGTATTCCTTCTCCTATTTCAGATGATGCTGCGGGGATTACTCGGATCTTGGGGCGGGATGGACGAAGTGTGACGGAGGCTGCGCTTAGGCTCGATGGATGGCGTGTGTTGGTTAAGCTAAATGTAGCATTTTAGGCATGTTAGAACCCTGGTATAAATGTACTCATGATTTGTGAAAAATGAAACATCAACAGCCTTTAATCACTCGTGATAAAAGCAGTCTTTGCTTTGCAATAATTGCCTATTGTTTACTATTTATGACGCCTGTTTTCTCTGCAGAAAGCTCAACTGTTTCACGATTATTCGAAGAGGGTGTTAACGCGCTCTTAGACAAAAAGCCCGAAAAAGCGATTGAAAAATATAGAAAAATTCTTGTGCTTGAGCCTGATAATGCTGAAGCGTACTTCAGAATAGGGCAAGCCTTTATTCAGCTACGCGATGTTAATAGCGCGGTCTCTAATGTTATTAGGGCAACACAGCTAGCTCCGCATAATGCAAGGTATAGTTTAAATCTTGGCTCAATTTATGAAAAGGTAGAGAAGACGGATCGCGCTTTAGTTGAGTACCAACGCTTGGTAGATAGTGGCACAAGTGATAAACGCGTTAAAGAAGCAGAAAAAAGACTTGCCTTGGCCAGCGGTCGTGAATTAGCTCGAAAAGGGGAGCTTAATGCGGCTGTGTTGATTTTTAATGGTTTGCTGCTCGATTATCCTAACGATGCACGTGTATTGTTTAATATTGGAACTTTCTACTACGTCATGGGCAGGGCTGACGATGCGGAGCGTGTTTTTCTACGGTTATTAGAAGTTGCTCCTGATAACTCGGAAGTTCATCAAAGGCTCGCAAATATTTATGAACGGACTGGCAAGTTGGATAAAGCAATAGAACATTTGCAAAAAAATGTAGAGCTTGGTGAAAATAGCAGTGGCGTAAGGGATTCACAAATACGTATAGGTATATTAATAGGTAGGCAGCATTTAGCAGTGAGGCGTTGGCAAGATGCGATTCTTGCTTTTAAAGAAGTCATCGCTCTGAATCCTCGAAAAATAGAGGCATATTTCAATATTGGCATCGCAAACTTGAATTTGAAAAAACTTAGGTTAGCTGAAAATTCTTTTCGTACGGTATTGCAAATAGACGAAAATCATTTTGGAACACGAATGAATTTAGCAGCACTTCTTTATGACACAAACCGGGTCAAAGCGTCTGAGACTGAATTGCAATATATCATAGACAATGATTCAAAAGGCACGTTTAAAAAGCAAGCGTCCGCACGATTAAATTTGTTATATACGCAAATTGCAGACAAAGCTTTGCGTGAAGGAAAGATTGAAGAAAGTTTACGCGAATATCAAAAGGCATTGGATTACTATTCTGGAAATGTAAAAGCGAGTTTCAACAGCGGGTTGATTTTGTTGCAACAAAGGAAGTTTAAAGAAGCGGTTGTAGAGTTTGAAAAAGTTATAAAAATTAGCCCAGAGAATATTAGGGCAAGGCTGAATTTAGCTGCCCTGTATGCGGATATGCAGAATTACTCAAAAGCTGCTGATCAATATGAAATAATAATGCAACTCGATATTGATAGCAAAGAAGGAAAAATAGCAAAAACAAAATGGAAGATTGCTAAAGCACGGGGGTTGTGGTCGGAGAGAAATCTTTCAGCAGCAGAAACTTTGTTTGAAGAAATAGTTGCCGAAGAGCCAGATAACTATGAGGCGCATACTTATCTTGGAATTATTCAGTCGAGTAAAAGCCAATATAGTAAAGCTGCTCAGTCTTATCAACGAGTATTAGATCTGCGGCCCGATCATCGGCGAATGCGTTTGTCCTTAGGGCAATCTTATGAGCAGCTTGGTATGGATTTGTTAGCTGCCCAGGAGTACCGCACGATAATCTTTAATGGCGCTGAACCGTTTGTTGTAAATCAAGCTAAAGAGCGCCTAAAGCTCGTTGAAAGCAGACTAAGCGGATTTTCGAATATGCTCAGTTATCAAATGAATTATGATGACAATGTTAGTTTTAATGATGCAAACCCGACGACGGAGTTAAGATCAAGTTCTTCAGTGAGTGTGGTTTATGGTTATAGTTTAAAAGACAATTTGAGTTTTCGAGTTGTTTGGAGTCCAACCTATTCAGCGTTGCATAAGTCACAGCAAGACTTTTTGAGCTCGGTGCTCCAGGGACATGTGACGAGTGGTTCTCCCGATAAAAACTGGACATTGAACTTTGGGCAACAAAGTCAGCAGAGCGTAGTGCAGGAACGGACGCTTAGCCAAAGTAATGATGCCTCAGTTAGCAAAACACAGAAACTTTTTTTACCTGCAGTGTTTGGTTTGACGCCAGTTGGATTTGACTCAGCTGATATTCCAACCCGATTAGTATTGTCGGTGAATGCTCGATACATTGTATCAACAGTGGGAGGTGAGACTTTGACTGCGAGTAGTGGTGGCGTGCGTTCGTCGATGAGTCAAAGTCTTGCCTGGGGAGTTAATGCCGCTGTTTCTTATAATTTAACCTTGCGCCGAAGCAATACGATTGAAAATTTTATTAACAACCCCGGTGCCAGTGCGACAGACCCAGTGACCGGTTTATCGGTATCTCTTCCGCGATTATTAGTTTACGATTCGGAGGATTATGAGTATAACCAACATACATTTTCACTCACATTGTCAAAAGTGCTTGCCGCTGGACTTAGTGGTACCTTAACCTCTAATATTTCTTATACCGGGTATGTTAATGCGGACTCAGGTTCGGTGGCAGAAGGTAATTCAACCAAAAGAAATAATCTTAGTTTAGGTCTTACAGGGTCTGTTAATTACTTTTTTTTCAAAGATATAAGCATGTTTGCTTCAGCTAGCAGGACAATGAATTTTTCAAGCTTAGCGACAGGGCTTAGATCGGGCTTAACAGCAGGAGAAGCTATTGGTAGTTTTCAGAGTAGTTCTTTGGGCAGTTATAATCGATTTACCGTCATAGCTGGTATAAGAATGAATTTCTAATGATAACAGGTGTGTGGAATGTGCGGTATTTGTGGTGAAATAAAATTCGATAAAAATGCTCCTGATAGGAGTGTTATCACTAAAATGATGTCACAGCTTGAAAAGCGAGGCCCTGATTTTGGCGCGCATTTCATTGATGGAAGTATCGGGTTTGGGCATCGTAGGCTTGCTATCATTGATTTAACCGAAAAATCGAATCAACCTATGATAGATCGCGACCTAGGATTGGTGATTGTATTTAATGGTACGATTTATAACTATAAAATACTTAAAAAAGAACTATTAGAAAAGGGCTATCGTTTTTTTTCCGAAGGTGATACGGAAGTGATACTTAAAGCCTATCACGCCTGGGGTGAAGCATGTGTAGATAAACTCAATGGTATGTTTGCCTTTGCCATTTGGGATACCGCGAAGCAGCAGGTGTTTATCGCACGAGATCGTTTTGGTATTAAACCGTTATATTATGTTAAAACCGATCGGTTTTTTCGGTTTGCTTCAACAATGCCGGTATTGTTGTCAGTTGATGGAGTGGATACAAGTCTTGATCCTATTGCGCTACATCATCAATTTACCCTGCACGCAGTTGTTCCCGCTCCAAGAACGATATTAAAGGGTGTGCGTAAAGTCGTCCCGGGTACTAGCTTAACGCTTAGATTAAATGGCGAAATTAAAGAAAGATGTTACTGGCAGCTGCAAGCGCAACGTCCCGCCTTGGCGAAAACTGAGCAAGAATGGGAAGAAGAAATCCATGCCGCATTATTGTCTGCGGTCAAAAAACGCAAAGAAATTTCAGATGTTCCGGTTGGCGTATTGCTTTCGGGAGGTCTCGATTCCAGCTTGCTTGTCGCATTATTAGCAGAAGTAAATACCAAAGAGCTATTAACCTTTTCTATTGGTTTTGAGGATATTGGTGAAGAGCGTGGTAGTGAATTTGAATATTCTGATTTAGTGGCCCAACGTTATCAAACGCAACATCACAAAATACGTATTCCAAACCAGGAGGTATTGCGTAGGTTGCCGGAAGCTGTCGATAATATGGCCGAACCTATGGTGGCTCAGGATGCGGTTGCTTTTTATCTTTTATCTGAGCAAGTTTCTAAGCACGTGAAAGTTGTGCAAAGTGGTCAAGGTGCAGATGAGGTTTTTGGCGGTTACTTTTGGTACCCGCGGATGGAGGCTGAGTCGGGAACGGATATTCATCGCTTCAAAACACATTATTTTGATCGCAGCCATCAGGATTTTTTGGACATGGTTACGTTGCCATACCACGGGGAGGATTATACCAGCGAGGAGCTTGCGCAACGTTTGGCGCAACCGGGAGCCGATACGTTTATCGACAAGGTATTCCGTTTGGATACAACGACCTTGATTGTCGATGATCCGGTGAAGCGGGTTGATAATATGACGATGGCTTGGGGTTTAGAAGCGCGGGTTCCTTTTTTAGATCAAGAGCTTGTCGAACTCGCGATGCAAATGCCGCCCGCGCTGAAGCTGAGGTCAGAGGGTAAACACATATTAAAATCAATCGCGCAGAAATTATTGCCCCGTGAGGTGATCGACAGGCCCAAGGGATATTTCCCAATGCCCGCTCTGAAGCATATCAAAGGCTCGTTCCTCGAATTTATGCAAGATGTGTTGACTTCTCCGAGCTGCCAATCAAGACATCTTTATAATCGAGAGTATATAAGTAAGCTATTGAATAACCCTGAGAAATACACTACAAAAATAAATGGTAGCACCTTGTGGCATTTAGCGTTGTTGGAGTTTTGGTTACAGCGTCATAATATCCGCTAAGCAAGAATTTTAAGCTTCTTAATTGTCTATGGTGATAGAGGATGGTAGTTGATAAAAATACTAGGTTATTATACACTCAATCAGCTAGCCCGTCCGGGCTGATTTGAGTAGAATTCAATGAATTAAACGGTTTGATGTCCTTAAGAGGGATATTTTGAATACAGTTAATATGAGGTTATACCAATGGATGTAATGGAAAAAATTAAGCAGCAAGTTGAATCGACGCCTGTGCTGATATATATGAAAGGTTCACCGCAATTTCCGATGTGTGGTTTTTCGAGTCGCGCTGTACAAGCATTGCAAAATTGTGGTGCGGAGTTTGGGTATTTTAATGTGTTAGAAGATCCAGAAGTCTTTGAAAATTTACATCGTCATGCAGATTGGCCTACGTTTCCGCAAATTTATGTGAAAGGTGAGCTGATCGGGGGTTGTGATATTGTCATTGAAATGTATGAAAATGGTGAATTGAAAAAATTAGTGGAAGATGCTGTTGGAGTATCTTGATTGCTGCAATAGATTGAAATGAAAAGGCTGTTTTAGTGTGGCCGCTGAGTCGTATATGTATCCATGACATTTAATACACGATTCGCCGGAATCGAGCGCTTGTATGGTGTCGCGGATAGCAAGATTATCCAGAGCATGCATGTTTGTGTCATTGGTGCGGGCGGTGTTGGTTCATGGGCCATAGAGGCTTTGGCAAGAACTGGCGTGGGTCGGATGACGTTGATTGATAATGATGAAATTAGTGCAAGTAATACCAATCGACAATTACACACTTTAACGAGTACCGAAGGCCAGTCTAAAGTTGCAGTGATGGCGCAGCGGGTAAAAGAAATTAACCCTGCTTGCAGTTGTCGAGTGATCGACGACTTCATCACGCTGCAAACCTATGAGACTTATCTTGCAAAAAATAATGCCTATGATTATGTGATTGATGCCATTGATAGCATAAAGTTTAAATCGATTATCATTAATTACTGCAAACGCAACAAAATAAAAATCATTACGACGGGTGCTGCTGGAGGTTTAAATGATCCTACCGCGATTAAAGTTGCGGATCTTACAAAAGCCTATAATGATCCATTGCTTGCAAAAGTAAGGTCTACGCTACGTAATGAGTTCGGGTTTCCGCGGGGTAATAAACGAAGGTTTGGTATAGAGTGCATTTTTTCTAGCCAACAACAGGTTTATCCTAAACCAGATGGCACCATAAGCCATGCAAAGCCAGGCATACACGGAGTATCTTTAGATTGCCGTTTTGGTTATGGTTCGGTCAGCTATGTCACCGCGAGTTTTGGATTTATAGCGGCAGCACAGGCGGTCAATAAAACCTTGAAAAATAGCTGCTAGCCGAGAATTTTATGCGTTAGTTTTGCATTGTTAATAATTGTTGTTGGGCTTTATTCTTTGTGCAGCAAGAGTAATAGCTCAAGTTTGGCTAAGCTTGCTACAATTAATAAAACAGCGCCGCCACTAAATAAGGTGATGGTCTCGAAACCGAGTGCATAGTGTTCACCCGCTAGTCGGGTCGCGCCAGCAACGATACAAATAATCAAGCCGAGCAGTGCCGCAATATTTCCGCCTATTTTCAGTATTTCAATCATTGTTCTTCTCCATTCAAATGCGTGTTAACAATTAAAATAATCCTTACGGATATCCTTGTGGCTCTTTTCGATGTTGTGTTGCTTGTTCATAAGTATAAGCGATTTTAAACAAGATGTGCTCTGCAAATGGACGTGCTAGAAATTGAATACCGGCAGGTAAACCTGCTTGGGTAAAACCCATAGGAACCGTTATCGCCGGTTGTCCAGTGTGTGGAGCGATGATTGGGCTATTGTTGCCATGTGGGCTAGCTAAGTCGTTTAATTTTCGCGGAGGATTATTCCAGCTAGGGTAGGCAATCGCATCAATCTGGTGTTTATCCATTGCTGTGAGTACTGCATCAAGTAAGTTTTTCCTGCGTGGATCGTTGTTAACATCAGTGCAAGGCGGTGATTGCTGTGCGGGAGATATACCGCGTTTAATCGATGTAGCCCATTTCATTGCCCCTTTATTGCCGGGTAAAAATTGCTGGCTAGAGACAATATCTTGCAGCCGACTGACGGGGGCGTTAGCTCCCAGTGAGGCAAAATAATGATTAATATCATAGCGGAAACGACTACAAAACCCAGTAGCCTTAGCGAGCTCAGCAAGTTTATCAATGGAAAAAGGGTCTAAAATAATAAATCCTTGCTGGCGTAAATCGATAATCGCCTTTTCCATTAATGCCATAATTTCGGGATCATCTTGCGCGTTAGAAAATAGCTCGCGCAAAATACCAATGCGCAGTTTGCTGATGTTTATAGTATTTAGCGCAGAAAAATAACTGGGTTGTGGGTTTTTATGGTAGTAATTTTTGGTGAGTCTATCCTGTGAATCATAACCCGAAATAACATCAAGGATTAAGGCTGCATCTGTTACGGTGCGTGTTAGTGGCCCGGCTATATCTCGATTGAGCAAGAGAGGTACAATGCCGTCGCGACTGGTTAGACCCAAAGTAGGGCGAATGCCGACTAAAGCGAGATGAGAAGCTGGCCCACGAATCGAATTTCCGGTATCTGTCCCCATGCCGACCAGCGCAAAATTAGCAGCAATCGCAGATGCGGTGCCGCCGCTGGAGCCTGCAGGAACGCGGGATAAATCGTAAGCATTCGCGGTGACGCCGAAAGTTGAGCTAATCGTTTGATAAGGGCTAAACGCCCATTCTGCCATATTCGATTTAGCGATAATAATGGCTCCCGCTGCTCGTAATTTTTTTACGATAAAAGCATCATCGGGTGGGATGGAGTTTGCTAAAACGCTAGACCCTGCAGTGGTAGGCATGTCAGCGGTATCAAAGTTGTCTTTAAGAATGATAGGAACGCAGTGCAAACTGCGCAGTTTTTGAGTGTTAGCAAATTCACGGTCTAAAATTTTAGCCTTAACCGAAGCTTGTTTATTGAGCAAAATGATCGCATTCAGTTTTGTCGGCTTATCATATTCATTGATCCTGCGGACATAAAACTGGATAACTTGCGCGCAGCTCATTTCTTTGTTTGTGAGCTTAATATGCAGTGACTTGATGGTGAGTTCATTGAGTTTTGTTGTGGTATTTGCAGCGCTATTTGCTGGAATGCTGGTGAATAGCAAAAAAGAACACAAGAGTAAAAAGATGTTTAGAAGGCCTGATTTTCGCGAAGATGTGTGCATAGTATTGAGCATTGTATGGTGAGTTAATAAGAGAATACTCGAGCCATGATACTATAGAGATATTTTATGTACACGCCCTAGAGGTTTTATAAAATGAATGAAAATCGCTTGCATGCAGAAATGCCCGAGGATGCGCTTAGAACCGCTTTAAATGTCGAATGTGGCAAGCTCGAGTGGCAGGAATTAGAGAAACATTTTGCACGCGGAGTGGTTATCAAAGTGCGTGCAGAGATCGATTTGATTGATGTAGCAGTCGCCATGATTAAAGACGACAAAGTAACCATTAATGAGTATCTGCAGCAGGCAAAAATAGTCAATGCCACGACCCAGGATGCACGGCATTGGAATGCCAGTAAGGCTTTTTTTTGGGCGGTTGTGGTTTCTCCATGGGTGGTCGTTCAAGAAGTAAAAGAAGCGTCTTGAGCGGTTAAGGCCGTGATAAAAATGAAGTATCAATAGGATTCAGCTTGGCGACTGCATTTTGGAAAAAAATCCCGCTGCAAGCAATGACGCGGACACAGTGGGAATCACTCTGTGACGGCTGTGCTCGCTGTTGCTTGATAAAGCTTGAAGATGAAGCAACTGGCAAGCTGCATTATACCAATGTTGCCTGTCATCAACTGGATATTACAACGTGTCGCTGTACCCGCTATCGTCAGCGAACCGAGCTGGTTGCAAATTGCGTAGCAATTACGCCAGAAGATGCGGAAGTTCTTGCAGGTCTGCCCGATACCTGTGCGTACGCAAAATTGCTCAAAGGGGAAAACCTTGCAGCGTGGCATCCTTTGTTGTCAGGCGAGCCAGAAAGTGTGGTGCGCGCAGGATTAAGCATCCAAGGGTTTGCGATATCAGAGCAATATGTGCATGCGGATCAATTGGAAGAGCATGTGATTGACTGGGTTGTGAATACCGGAGAGCGTTGAAATTTCGCGGGAGACGCTTACGATATTTCACCTATTTTTTACCACGGCAGGTTAGGCTTGTTCATGTAAATAATGAACAAAAAAGCCCTGTTTTGTATAAATTTCCTCAAGCATTCAATCCAGAGAGTAAAAAGTTCCAGAGCGTATGTGCGTTTTTGGGTTTAGTTGCGTTAATCATGTCGCTAAGCCACTGTGTTAGGCTAAAATATGCGACTGAGGAAATGCAATGCCTTGCCTTGAATATTTATCATGAAGCGCGTGGTGAGCCGCTTGATGGTAGGATTGCGGTTGCAACGGTTACCATGAATCGAGTGATCTCGAATAAATTTCCCAATGATTTGTGCCGAGTTGTTTTTCAGCGCCGACTGCATCGTGAACACGGCTTTTATGTTGGCCAGTTTTCCTGGACTCAGGATCATCTAAGTGATACCCCAACGGAAGATGACGCATGGGCTGATGCGCTTAATCTTGCACGCAATGTCTATGAAAATAATTTGTCGAATCATGCTGTGAAGGATGCGCTATTTTATCACGCAACTTATATTTCGCCAGGTTGGGCGAGACGCATGCATAAAATAACAACCATTGGGCGGCATGTGTTCTATCGAAACTATTCCACCGTGGTCAATAAGCCTGTAAAAAATTTATAATTAAGGTAAATAATCAGTGCCAGAAAAAAAATAAGCGGTATGATTTTGCGGTTGCAAAGCATATATTTCAAACTAAAAAGAGTGCGTTCCTTAAACGGAGCTTCGGGATCATAACCGGTATCTTGCTGATAGTTTTTTCGTGCTTGTTGTACGTAATGTTTTTGGGACTCGGCAAATAGTTCTTTAGCTCGTGGAAAATCATCGTTTAAAGTAATCCAAATGCTCGGATTTGAAAAGCCCCAACGACTTCCTGGAGTTTCGTAAAACTGAATATTGTTTTTTGCCAGAATATTACGTATAGCTTCAGCTTCATTCTCAGCTGAAAATGGATAAGAGAATAGTCGTTTTGCCATAATTACTAATTTGAGTTTAGTGGTTAAAAAATCAGCGGTATAGGCTGAAGGTGTGATTTGTGAGTTACTTGACTTATCTTAGATTTATTTAGGCTTGCTGACAATACTTGAAGTTAAGAGTTCTGATGGTTTAATTTTAGGGTTAGTTCATTTGCTTGTGCATGTTGCGGGTCTAGTTCTTGAATTCTTTCTAAGTCTTCAATAGCGGCAGAAAAGTTAGTTTTTTCAACTTGTTGCTGTACCCTTTCGAATAATGCATCCACTAAGTTTTCTTTTGCGGAAATAAAGCTAACATCGGAAATATAAGCTTGAGCATAACAACGGATAGCTTGGTTTAGATCGTCTTTACCCAAATAAGTCCCGCCCATATTATTCCATGCTGCGGTAAAATCTTTATTGATTTCAACCGCTTTTTGATACAGCGGCAATGCTTGATCAAAATTGTCTTGCTTAAAGAAAACACCGGCAAAGTTAAAATGTGCCTCCGCATAGTCGGGTTTAAGTTCTATCGCTTTTTCATATTGTTCTGCTGCGGCAGGGATTTCATCGAGTGCAAAGAGTACGTTAGCCAGGTTATTTCGGTATAGTGCATCCTGCGGGCTGGCTTCTACTGCACGTAGAATAAAGTCAAGTGCGAGTAAATAGTCTTCAATATCATAGGCGAGCATGCCTGCTAGGTGTAACGCTTGCCCATTCTCGGGTTCAATTTCAAGAACTTTGGCGTACTTTTCATTGGCTTTATGCAAGTCACCGTCTTGGTGGTGTCGCAGTCCGTCCTTTAATGTTTGCGCAATATCAAGCACATTTTCTTCCAATTCAACCATTAGCTTATCCCATTGGGCAATAAAACCTCATTTGTTTATTAAGCTAATATTGTTCCAGTTTTTAGAGGTTTACTAAATATATATCAAAATTAACCTTATTTTGCATATATTCCGCCAGGGTTTGTGGGTGCATTCTCCCATTCATTCAGAAATTGCTGTGCGGTATTCGAATGATGCAAAAAAGAAAACTTAGCAACTTGGTTGCCAATAGAGAGTAGTCGCGCCTCGATTTTTTCATCTTTAATCGAACCGTCGTGTAAGAAGACGTTATCTACCTCGGGTATAGCGACTTGTTGGGGGATAACCCATGCGTGCAGTGAGCGCCCAATGCCACGTAGGCTGGACAGTGCAGAGATGGCGCCCATAGGGCCAGCAGAAACACCGATAAGCCCGATCATTTTCCCTTCGAGTTCGACAAAGCTCATTAAATCGAGCGCGTTTTTTAATACACCACTATAACTACCATGGTATTCCGGGGTGCCGATGATGATCCCATGGGCGGATTTTACGTCTTGTCGCAGACGATGCACATCATCTGGATAGCCTTCTTCTTCTTCTTCATTTCCGTGACAAAATACCAGCTGATAGTTTTTGAGTTCGACTAAAGCGGTTTCTGCACCCATTTGCTTGGCCCCCGTTAAAGCAATGTTTAACGCATGTTTGGTAAGGCTATTTTGCCGCAGACTACCGCAGAGTCCGATGATTTTAATATTATCTTGTTGTGAGGTCATGTTGTTGGGAGGATAACATAGTGCAGAGTCGATTGGACATGTTTGGGCTTACGGACAAAGATAACAAACCGGCTCGAAATACCTTCGGTTGGAGGTCGAGGCTTTAGCCGGTCGGTATCCGTCAATGTAATCGGGTTAATTATTAGGGCTTAGTCGCAATGATGATTGCTCGTATGGGCGCCGGATGGCCTTCTACGGTTAAAAAATTATCATTCGGGTCTAGATAATCAGTCAGTGAGTGATATGTCATCCATTCGGTTGAGCGTTGTTCTGTGGTGGTGGTGGCGCTTACATCAACAACGCGAATGTTTTGCATGCCGCACTTTGCTAACCAAGTAAGCAACATATCCGTTGATGGAATAAACCAGACATTCGCCATGCATGCATAGCGACCTTGTGGAACCAGGCAGTGTGTATTGCCACCTTCGATGACCAAGGTTTCCAAGATCAGTTCGCCGCCAGGGCGTAAACAATCCTTTAATTGCAGTAAATGTTCGACCGGGGAGCGGCGGTGATACAAAACCCCCATGGAAAATACGCTGTCAAACCAGGCCAAATGAGGTGGTAAGTCTTCAACGCCAATGGGGATAACATGCGCAGGGCAGCGGCCAACATACTTTTTAATCGCGTTAAATTGTGCGACGAATAAATGCGACGGCTCGATGCCGAGTACGAGCTGCGCTTCTGCCCCTAACATGCGCCAGCAATGGTAGCCGCTGCCACATCCTATATCTAGCACACGCCTATCTTTTAACGGAGAGATATGATCTTTTAAACGATTCCATTTTAAATCTGAACGCCATTCGGTATTGAGCGTAATTCCAAATAATTGAAACGGGCCTTTGCGCCATGGCGAGAGTTCTTTAAGCGTGGTCGCCAGGTTTTTTTGCGTAGAAATACTGCAATCATTGATATGCCCTAGCGTAATAGTGCCTGTGTTTAGACTTATATCTGATGGCGTGATTATGGGTAGATTATCAATAGCTGCGAGCCAGGTTGGCAAGTCACCGTGTTTTTTTTGGCTAAAGTTTCGCTCAATAAGCCCGCGTAATTCATCGACCCAGAACCCAAACGGAGTGCCTTCTAGGTCTTCATATAAGTCATTAAAGGAAATCATTTTATGGCTATAAATGAGCAAAAATTGAAACACTGAAACCATTTGTGCACATCGCGAAAGCCAGATTTCTGCATTCGATGAATATGAGTTTCCAAGGACTCAGGTAACAATATATTTTCTAAGGCTTGGCGTTTTTGGCTTATTTCCAGATTATTATAAGCATTTGCACGCTTAAATGTGTGGTGCATGGCGTCATGAAAATTTTGATCTTGTTGCTCGGGGAAGATGATTTTTTCCGAAAGCATTAATGCCCCTCCTGGCATTAGACCATTATAAATAGATTGCAATAATTCTTGTCTTGCTTCTATTGGCGTAAATTGCAGGGTAAAATTTAAGATCACAAAAGAGGCGTTTTCGATGACGATGTCTTGGAGGTCATTATGCAAAAGAGCCACTGATTTATGCGTATACGCCGCAAGGTTTTTTTTGCACTGTTCTATCATTGCCGCAGAATTATCAACCGCGATCAGCTTAAACGGAATATGAATTGGGCGCTTGAGAATGGCAGTAGCCGATGCACCTAATGAGCAGCCGAGATCATAGACATTAGAATTTGCTTGAATATATTGCTGAGCAAACAAACCGGTCAATGAAATAATGCTTGCATAACCGGGCACTGAGCGTCGGATCATGTCGGGGAATACTTTGGCAACGGATTCATCAAAAGCAAAGTCGATGATCATATCTTGTTGTTTATTAAAAATATTATCAATGTTGTCTGGCATTGTTGTGGTGTGCATCATGCATCCGTAATAAAATTATTGCGGATTATATATCAAGGGTGTTGTTAGAGCATCAAGAGCTTTTAAGTCCGACCCCAATTTTCTTAAAATCACTACGTTATCACTCAAGAGCATCTGAAATAACCAACATATCCTTGATGCACAAAATACTTCTTGGTTTTATTCTTCTTGAATATCGGGCATTACTTTTGGTTGCGACAATGGCTAATCTCCGATACGCTCTCAATTTAACGTAGTTTACGCTCGCTAGATGACTTAATCAGAGGTTCCCTAGAAGTGTTTATAGCGCTGAACTGTTTTTGCAAGGTTAAATGATGCAGCATAAAATTCAACTCGTTCCCGGGTTTTCATTTTTTGGTAAGAATATTGGAATCAAAGATGATACCTTGGATTTTGGCGGTATTCTTTCAGATCATCCCTGTCAAGCCGCCACTGTATTTACAAAAAACACCATGCCGGGAGCGCCCGTTATGATAGGCCGAGAGCATGTGCGTGATGGTATATTACAGGCAATTATTGTCAATTCGAAAAATGCGAATGTAGCGACTGAATCACAAGGTATTCAAGATTCAAAAAAAATATGTCGCTTAGTCGCAGAAAGTTGTGGGATTGAATTAACGAACGTATTGCCGTCATCTACCGGGGTTATCGGTCGTTATTTACCAATGCAGGTTATCGCCGACGGGTGTGCTCATTTAAAGGCTGATTTTGGAAAAACAAGCCAACACGCGGAAGATTTTGCACGTAGTATTATGACCACAGACTCAAACCCCAAATGGGTGAGCGCGAATATAGGCGCGGCAACGATATTTGCGGTGGCTAAAGGCGCTGGCATGATTGAACCTAATATGGCGACCATGTTGAGTTATTTTGTGACCGATGCGCAGCTCTCTTCTGCGCAATTGCAAACTATATTGAAGTCTGTGGTGGATAAAAGTTTTAATCGTCTTTCTATCGATACCGACACGTCAACGAGTGACACCGTGGTGGTGCTTGCGAATGGCCTGGCGGGAGAGGTAGACTTGGCCGAATTTGAGCGGGTGTTTCAAAAAATGGCGATTTATCTCGCTAAAGAAATTGCGCGCGATGCAGAGGGTGCTAGCAAGCTCATCGAATTAACCGTCTCTGGGGCAAATACCCAGGAACAGGCATTATTAACGGCCAAATCAATTATTAACTCACCGTTAGTGAAAACAGCGATATATGGTGCTGATCCTAATTGGGGACGATTCGTAATGGCTATCGGCAAGGTATTTCAATATCACGTCAGCATTAGAGATTTAAAAATATTTTTTGGACAAGGTAATAATCGTTTTATTATTGATGCAGAAGTTATCGATAGAAATGCTGTGAAGCTCGATGAGATCGCCGATTTATTAAAAAAAGAAGAAGTATTTATTGAGGTGGTGCTTGGTACCGGGGCTTTTTCTGAAACTGTTTGGGGTTGTGATTTAACTGAGGGTTATATCAAAGTAAATGCTTATTACACCACTTAAAAAATGACAGTGCGTACGGTTTTGTTATGATTTAAATTATAGGTTTATTCATTGTATATAATCATTGAAAAGGTGGTTTTGCAATCAATTTTGAGGTTTTTATCGAATAATGATTAGAATAATTTTAGTGAGTATTGTGCTGTGCCTAATGCACGGGTGTAGTGATGAAGAATTATTGAATGCCCAGAGTGGGTCTAATATCGATTTCAAAAATCAAGCAAAAATAGCTAACTTGGAGCAGACTCAATTTATAAAAGTTTTGAAAAAATTTGCCGATAATATTCCGTTAGATTCTCGCACAGGAAAATGCACGGTTGAGATAGCAGGTGCTGATTTCAATAATGACACCCACGGAGATTTTGCAATGACATCCCGTTGCTCACCTGAAAATAGATCAACGGATAGAAGAGTGGGTTTGAGTTGGGATTTATTCCTTGCCTATGTAAACCCAACGTCTACTATCGTCTCTGCGGAAAAGGCAGACACAGACGTAGGATTAATTGAGTACAAAAAATTAAGCAATATTTACTTTAGTCCCGCGCAAATACTGGTTAAGCCCCATCAGAAAAATGTGGGGCTACTGGTCATGTATATGAAAGAAAATGCCTGGGAGGGAAACATTGTGGAGATCACGGTGGATTACAACGGTTTAAAAAGGCTATCAAAAACCAAGGCTGAAAAAAATGAGCAAGGCAAAGCCTTATTGGAAAAAACGTTTAACGATAAAACATTTTTCCCTATTTTTAATTCTTATCGACTTTCCGCAATAGAGGCTCTTTAGGTGTAACACTCTTTAGCTGTAAGTAAGTTAGCTTAGTTTTTTATATTTAAAGCGTTTTGGTTGATTAGCCTCGTCACCTAGGCGTTTCTTTAAGTCAGTTTCGTAATCGGCATAATTTCCTTCGAACCATACGACCTTGGCATTACCTTCAAATGCCAGCATGTGCGTAGCGATGCGATCTAAAAACCAGCGATCATGGGATACTACAACTGCGCAGCCGGGAAAACCAAGTAAGGCTTCTTCTAATGCTCTAAGGGTTTCTACGTCAAGATCGTTGGTAGGTTCATCGAGTAACAGAACATTGCCGCCACTCTTGAGTAACTTTGCGAGATGCACCCGATTGCGTTCGCCACCGGATAATTCACCGATGCGTTTTTGTTGATCGCTCCCTCTAAAGTTGAACCGGCTTGCGTATGCACGGGACTGAATCTGGTAATTGCCAACCATAATAATATCTTGCCCATCTGAAATTTCTTCCCATACGGTTTTACTATCATTTAGACTGTCGCGTGATTGATCAACATACGCAAGTTTTGCGGATTCACCAAAGCGAATTTCTCCGACATCTGGTTTTTCGATGCTTGCGAGCAACCGAAACAGTGTTGTTTTGCCTGCTCCGTTGGGGCCGATGATACCAACAATACCTCCCGGCGGTAATTTGAAGCTAAAGTTTTCGATTAACAGGCGCTCACCAAAGCCCT